>NZ_BAABHD010000022.1:0-460180 GCF_039541915.1 Nibrella saemangeumensis | reverse complement strand
CGTCAGGGGGTTGCTCACCGTCAGCGAGAGGTTGGCCGGGGGCGTAGTCTGATCCACCACCTCCACGGTGGCCAGGGCCGTACAGCCCGTGGGACCCGTGACCACCACTGAGAACAGACCCGGTTCGGTGACCGTCAGGCTGCCTACACCGCTCAGCAGACCTTCCAGAGGCAGGCCCGGTCCGGTGAAGAGAAAGCTGGAAAGACCCGTCGTTGAAGAACCTACACTGATGACAGCGTTGGGCAGCAGACACGTCAGGGGATTGCTCACGGTTAAACTCAGATTGGCCGGTGGGGTAGTCTGATCCACCACCTCCACGGTGGCTAAGGCCGTACAGCCCGTGGGACCCGTGACCACCACTGAGAACAGACCCGGTTCGGTGACCGTCAGGCTATTTACTGGGTTTAACAAACCCTCAAGGGGTAACCCAGGACCGCTGAAGAGGAAGCTGGAAAGACCCGTGGTCGAAGAACCTACACTGATGGTGGCCTCTGGCAGCAGACAGGTCAGCGGATTACTTACCGTCAGACTCAAATTTTGTGGAGGGCTCGTCTCGTCAAGTACCTCTACTGTGGACACGGAAATAGCGCCTAATAATGAGGTTGTAGTGACCGTATAAGTACCTGGCTCAGATACAAGCGCTGTTGCACTGGTTGGACTGATCAGGCTGCCGGACAGTAAACCTAATGGCCCGTCAAAACTAATCAGCCCGATTAAATCCGTAGAGGTAGCGGTTAGGACTGCCGTAGGCGCTGTACAGCTAATAGGCCCACTCGCCGTGAGCGTTACAATTTTGGGAGCTGTTCGCCCGGTAGCTTTCTTGCCCGTAGCACTCGTTCGATCCGTACTCTTCGTTCCTGGCAGAGAAGCAGGGTCCGAATTATGGGCTGTGGCAGCGATTGAATAAAGCAGGAAGAGCAGTCTCCCAACCAATAAACAACTGAATTTGTAGATAGCTTTTCTACCCTTAAAACGACGATAAAGGTGTACCATTGGCGCTAGGTTTTACTTCCGGGTAACCTAACGCAAGAACTAATCCAAAAATCAGACCGTACAAATACAATAGTATTCCGATAATACATTTACCGGTAACATATAGGCGTCATATTACTTACAGACCACGATCAATTCATTAAAACGCGTATACTGGCGTATATGCCTTTTAATAACTTCCTGCTTAATTCATAAAAATTAATAATGAAGACGTATATAACCATAACGTTCCTGGCTACTTTAAACCCACTACCAAAAAAATGCCAGAGAATTTCATTTATTGAAAATCTTATTAACCAGCCCGTTACCGCACATATGAATACTGAACCGATTAATTGAAAAACGCCCGCAGTGCCCGGTCTGCGAAAGACCAAGGCGCTGCGGGCGCTATTGTATCAAGCTTTATGCTCCGTTACCGGCCCCGGGTTACTACTTTCAGCAGCGAACCACGAGCAACGCGGTCGCTGGCCTTCAGGCTATTGAGTGTTCCTATTTCCTCAACGCGGTTGGCGGGTATACCCATGGCGGTGATAACCTCCTGGAATGTGCCGTCGCGGGGGGCCGGCTGTACGCGAACCCGCTCCGGCTGACGATTCAGCTTGTCGGGATCGGTGAGCGGCCGGAAGTTCTCGGCAACCGACCGGAACGTCGGGAAGGCTCCGTTGAAATTAGCCGCGTAAGTCAGTCCGTGCATCACAAAAATGCTGTTGCCCATCTGATACAGCCAGGAGGCAATCTGCAGCGTATTTTGTGCCGTTTGCTGCTGCTGCTGTCCTTCCTGCGGTAACTGCTGCGACACGACAACCGCAGCCGGAATCCCGTTGATGGTCGTTTTGGTACTCTCCAGCACCCGCAGGTTGAGTTGCTTCACCATGTTCTGGGCCGCTTCATCGATTGAGTTGCCCTGAGCACCCATCAGGATCATGGCATAGTTACCCTGCTGGGGAGCCATCTGGAACTGAATCGGGGAGTTCTGATGCTGCCAGCCGCTGGGTACCGGAAACTGGAACCGCAGCTCAGGATGGTAAAACATATTATTCTCTACAAAGCCCTGCTTGGGATCTTCGCCGTACAGGATACCGTCGATCATCCGCAGGTACGACTCGCGGTTGACCTGGTAGTTGCCGGGATTTTTGGCCTGATAATCTTTGGCCATCTCGTGCACCTTACCGAAGCGGTTACCCGGATCGGGGTGCGTCGACAGCAGGTTCGGTACCATCTGGCCCGACTTTTCGGAAATACGCTTGATGGTGGCGAAGAAATTCGCCATCTGATGCGCATCGTAACCAATCTTGCTGGAATACTCGACCCCCAGTTTGTCGGACTCCGACTCGTGATCGCGGCTGTACTTAAGCATCAGTAACCCTAAGCCCTGCTGAGCCTGTTCGGCAAACTGGGCAAACGTTGGTGAAATAACGGCTCCGGCAATGATACCGATGGTGCTTAGAATCTGTGAACTCTGCTGCCGCGCCGAATGCTGGGCCGTAATGTGGCCGATTTCGTGGCCGAGTACTCCGGCAAATTCCGCTTCGTTGTTGAAGTGGGCCATAATACCCCGCGTAAAATACACATATCCGCCCGGCACCGCAAAGGCGTTGACGACCGGCGAGTCGACGATGTAAAACTGATAAGGCAGGTCGGGCCGGTGCGAAATCTGCGCCATAGCCTTTCCCTTCTGATTAATAAAATCAGTCAGCTTTTTGTCTTCGTAAACACCCATAGTAGCCACCACGGAAGGGTGGGCCTGTTGTCCCATCGCAATTTCCTGCTCTTTGGACATAAATACTACCTGGCGCTTGCCGGTGACCGGGTTGCGCGTACAGGACTGCAACCCGATTAACAGGGTCAGCAAAACGAAACGTGTTATTTGTATGGTGCGCATTGTCAGATTAGTAAATGATCCCTTAACCTCCTGAGGGGGATTTAACCATTCAGTGCCCGGGAGGCTGGTATATACGCGGGCACCTACCACGTAAACTAATAATGATGTATGTTTTGTTTATTAGTTTACGCAGAGGTTAGACCAACCTGAAGCCGTAACGTTTAACTTGACCTGGCTAATGACCGGTAAAGCGTTAAACTCACCGGCGGCAGGCTAACCGGTTGACCGGCTTCAGCCTGAGCCGGCAAACGTACACCAGCTGCCGCTCCTTCCTCCTGCCACTGCGCATCGGTGGAATCCAGTAGCTTTTCCCAGGTCTCCGCCCAGACCGGCATGATGTAGGCAATTTCCTGGTCCGACAGATTAAACAGGCAGACCAAATGCTGTTGCCCGTCGGCGCTTTGCCGGTGCAGCGCGAACCCTTCCTGACCCATGGTGTTGACGTGGACGTCGCTTTTGTTGACGTTCTGGAGCACCGGATGCGTCCGGCGCAGGGTGATCAGTTCTTTATGCCATTGCCGGATCAACCGGTGTTTGCCTTTGTCACGGACTTCCCACCGTAATTTCGACTGGTTGAACGTATCCTCAGCCTGGGGATCGGGCGGGGCCACATCAAAGCCGAAAGCAGCAAACTCTTCTTTCCGCCCTTCCTGTACTGCCTTTACCAATGCCTCATCGGAGTGGCTGATAAAATAGAAGAAAGGAGACTCGTCGGCGTATTCCTCACCCATGAACAGCATCGGCACGTAGGGCGACAACAGGACAGCCGCAGCCGCTACTTTTAACCGATCAAAATCGACCAGCAGGCACAGCCTCTCGCCTTTTACCCGGTTACCCACCTGGTCGTGGTTCATGTTGAAGACCACAAAGCGGTCGCCCGCTACCCCTGCCGACGAAGCGCCATAGCGCCGTTTCCGGAATTTGACCCACTCTCCGCTGTGCACAAAGCCGTCGGTGTAGGCCTTGGCCAGTTGCTCCATCCGGCCGAAATCCGCGTAGCGGTCTTTGCCGCTCTCGTCGATCAGCACGTACAGCGCATGGTGGAAATCATCGAGCCACTGCGCGGTAAACCCAAACCCGCCCGCTTCGGGGTGCTTGACCACCTTGGCGCTGTTCAGGTCACTCTCAGCGATCAGGTACAGCGGCCGGCCCAGTTGCTGCTCCAGCAGGCTTTTCTTCTCGTGCAGCAAGTCCCAAAAACTTATCGCACCAATGTCAAAAATGGTATGGATCGCATCCAGCCGCAGGCCATCGATATGGTACTGCTCAAACCAGTGCAGGGCGTTATTCGAGAAATAATCCCGGACGCCGTCCGACCAGTCGTGGTCAAAATTCAAAGCGTCGCCCCAGGGGGTGCAGTATTGATCGGTAAAATAAGGACCGAACTTACCCAGGTAGTTCCCCTCCGGGCCGAGGTGATTAAACACCACATCGAGAAATACCGCAATGCCGCGCTGGTGGCAGGCATCAACCAGTTTCTTCAAGCCTTCCGGGCCTCCGTATGAGTCCTGCACGGCATACGGAAATACGCCATCGTAACCCCAATTTCGGTTGCCGGAAAACTGCGATACCGGCATCAGTTCAAGGGCATTGATCCCGGTATCAACCAGGTAATCCAGCCGGGGAATGATGGCCTCGAACGTTCCCTCCGGGGTAAACGTCCCCACGTGCAGTTCGTACAGCACCAGGTCCTTGAACGGTAATCCCCGCCAATCACTATCCTGCCAGGCATAGGTCCCGTGATCCACCACCGCCGAGGGTCCGTGTACGCCCTCAGGCTGGAAGTGAGAGGCCGGGTCCGGGTAATCCTGTTCGTCGTCCGGCCGGAAAAAATAGTGGGTGCCAGGGTCCACGTCGGCTACCTCCGTCTGGAAATAGCCGAACTCATCCGGCTGCATGGCTATCTGTTGCTCTCTGGGATGAACCAGGTGCAGAATCATCTTCTCTTTTTCAGGTGCCCAGACGGTAAAGGTGCAGCGGCCACCGCCTTCATAGTTCGCACCAATAGTTTTCATAACGTTCTGTGTAAATTCTTTGATACAAATAGCCGCCTGTGCCGTTATGTTTGCCGGCGTTCTCCTTTCTGAGTATAAGGTCTGGCACCGAATGAACGATTATGCGGTTAGTCCAGCCGGATCAGGAGCCCCTCATCACCGGCCAGATTCAGCACCCCGTCTACCTGGATGCCGTCGCGCTCCGGGATGGTAGCAACCGCCACGGTGCCTTTTAGCTTTATGGTTTCCGGTTTGAAGACGGCGGTCTTATGCCCCATGTTCAGTACGATCAGGAAGCTGGGGTGTCCTTTGGCTTTCCGCAAAAAGGCAAATACCTGTTCGTCGGCTTGAATCGTTTTGTAATCGCCTTCATGCAGCGCAGGTTCCTGCCGGCGCAAACGGATCAATCGCTGGTGCAGCGCCAGCATGGACGAGGGCTCCTCCTGCTGCTTTTTTACGTTCACTCGAGGGAAATCCTCCGCTATCCGGAGCCAGGGTTTTCCGGTGGTAAACCCGGCCTTGTCGCTGTCGTCCCACTGCATGGGGGTGCGACCAGGGTCACGGCTTTTACCCAAATTAATACCCTGCGGATCCTGAAACTCTTCCTTCGGAATCGGCACATCACGCATGCCGATTTCCTCCCCGTAGTAGATCGTCGGGGTGCCGCGCAGGGTGAGCAACAGCATGGCCGCCACACGGGCTTGTTCAAGGCCAACCCGACTGCCGATGCGAGACTGATCGTGGTTACCCAGTACCCAGTTGGGCCAGTCGCCGGGCTTCAGCAGCTTTTCGTACTTGTCAATGGCTTCGGCGAGCGGCTTAGCCTCCCAGGGAAGAAAAAACAACTGGTTGTTGAACGCCAGGTGTACCCCCTGGTTGTCTTTTCCGTGGTATTTTACCGCTTTATCGACAGCCAGGTAAATCTCGCCGATCATCATCCGTTCGGGGTATTGATCGAGTACCTCCCGCATTTTTTTTACGACCTTGTGTACCTCCGGCCGATCAGACGAGTAGATGGGCAGTTGCCGCTGGTCTTCGTTCATACCGGGTTTAAAATCCGGATTAGGCGGGTTATCACGCAGCTGTTTGTCTTTAATCATCAGCCACATGGCATCGACCCGAAATCCATCAACGCCTTTATCGAGCCAAAAGCGCATGGCCTCAAACACAGCCTGCTCTACCTCGGAGTTGCGCCAGTTCAGATCCGGCTGGGATTTCAGAAAAGCATGGTAATAGAACTGCTGCGTAGCCTCATCCCACTCCCACGAACTGCCCCCGAAAACACTCACCCAGTTGTTGGGTGGTTCGCCCCCTTCCTTGCCGTCGTACCAGAGGTACCAGTCGCGTTTGGGGTTATCGCGGGAGGAGCGGGACTCCAGAAACCAGGGGTGCTGATCGGAGGTGTGGTTAGGCACCAGGTCCAGCAGCAGCTTCATACCCCGCTTGTGCGTTTCCCGCAGCAATTCGTCAAAATCATCCATGGTCCCGAACAGCTCATGAATGCCCCGGTAGTCGGCGATGTCATAGCCGAAGTCGGCCATAGGCGAAGGGTAGATGGGCGATACCCAGATGGCATCAATGCCGAGCTCTTTCAGGTGGTCGAGCCGGCTCAGGATGCCCCGCAGATCGCCGGTGCCATCGCCGTTACTGTCCTGAAACGAGCGGGGATAGATCTGGTAGATGATTCCCTGCTGCCACCAGAGGCTTTTGTTCTGTTGCGTAGCCATTATAACGTTGATTTTAACTGCTCAACCGGACAATAATACCCTCATCGCCGGCCAGACTGATGGTTTCCTCGATAGTTCCTCCTTCCAGTTCGGGATAGGTAGCCAGCACGATAGTTCCCTTCAGCGGCCCGTGTTTGGGTTTGACGTAACAGGGACGGTGGCTGAGGTTGAGCACAATCAGGAAGCCAGGATGCCCTTCGGCCTGCCGGATAAAGGCCATCACCTGGTTGTCGGAATGCACCGGAACATAGTTACCGATCATCAGCGACGGCTCCTGTTGCCGCAACTCAATCAGCCGCCGGTACAATGTTAACATAGAGAAGGGGTCATTCTTTTGAGCCAGCACGTTCTCCCGGGCAAAATTCCGGGCGAGTCGCAGCCAGGGCTTTGCGGTAGTAAAACCGGCGTGTTCGCTGTTATCCCACTGCATGGGCGTACGGGAGGGGTCGCGGCTTAGATTCTTGTCGGGCATGTTCAGACCTTGGGGGTCCTGCACTTCCTCAAACGGAATGGGTACATCGCGCATCCCGATTTCGTCGCCGTAGTAAATGGTAGGCGTGCCGCGCAGGGTCAGCAGCAACATAGCCGCTACGCGGGCCTGCTGCACGCCCACACGGCTGGTAATGCGGGGCTGGTCGTGATTGCCCAACACCCAGTTGGGCCAGCCCGTGGGTGGTAAGGCCGCTTCGTACTGGTCGATGGCTCCCGCAATTAACTGGGCATCCCAGGACAGCGAAAGCAGCTGGAAGTTGAACGGCAGATGAGCGCCTTTCCCATCAATGCCGTAGTACATCATCAATTTCTGGATCGGCAGATAAATCTCACCAATCATCATCCGCTCATCGTACTGATCAAGCACATCGCGCATTTGCCGGACAATGTCGTGTACCTCCGCCTGATCGGTCGAATACACCGGGTAAAGCTGCTCATAGGTAGCCATGTGGGACTGGTAATCGGGGTTGACCGGATTATCGCGGAACTGGCTGTCTTTGATCATGTGCCACATCACATCGACCCGGAAGCCATCGACGCCCTTATCGAGCCAGAAGCGCATGACATCCAGCATGGCCTGCTGCACCTCCGGATTGCGCCAGTTGAGATCGGGCTGCTCCCTCAGAAACGCATGGTAATAGTACTGCTGGGTCTGGTCATCCCACTCCCAACCGGACCCGCCAAACACGCTTAGCCAGTTGTTGGGCGGCAGGCCGTCGGGCAGGGGATCTTTCCAGATATACCAGTCGCGTTTGGGGTTGTCGCGGGAGGAGCGGGACTCCAGAAACCAGGGATGCTGATCGGAGGTATGGTTAGGTACCAGGTCCAGAATCAGCTTCATGCCCCGGCTATGTATTTCGTTCAGCAGTTGATCGAAATCGTCGAGGGAGCCGAAGAGTGGGTGAATGCCGGTGTAATCGGCGATATCATAGCCGAAATCAGCCATGGGTGACGGGTAAATGGGCGACAGCCAGACGGCGTTAATGCCTAACCATTTGAGATGATCGAGCCGCTGGATCACACCCTGTAAATCGCCGATGCCGTCGCCGTTGCTGTCCTGATACGACCGGGGGTAAATCTGGTAGATAACGTCTGTCTGCCACCAGAGATGCTGTTGCTGTTGTTCCTCCATTATGAATCTGTTTTTCCTGCTGGTTTACCAGCTTATTCGCAGCATATACGTTGAGAGCGCGAAATAAAAGGAATAACAGAGAGACGGCACAGCCGGCCGGGTTTTCTTATCCTGTAACCCCTGCTCGTCCGCGTCTGTGACGCGGGACGGGCGAGAAGTGCGTTTGTAACGCACGGCATTGGACGTCAAAATCGCATTACAAATGCGAACCTCGCCCGTCTCGCGATACAATCGCGGACGAGCAGCAGTCACAGACGCGGACGAGCGGCATCCTTAGCGGCTCCACCGCTGGATTTTATGTCCGTACAAGGCATAGAAGGCCAGATAGCCGTAGCAGGGCAGCAACACCCAGTAGGCCAGCCGGTGGTCGAGCGCGTCGGCGAAGTAGCCGTACACCAGCGGCATGATGGCGTTGCCGCAGAGGCCCATAATCAGCACCGACGAGCCCACCTTGGTAAAACGCCCCAGCCCCGTCAGCGCCAGCGGCCAGATACCGGCCCAAACCAGCGAGTTGGGCAACCCCAGCGCTACCACAAACCAGAGTGACAGATCGGACGTGTGGCCTAAAAAACGAACCGGGCCGCTGAGCAACAGAATACCCAGGCTGAACACCATACCCAGGATGGTGCAGATGCGCAGCGCATTGACCTGCCGGATCCAGCGCGGAATGGTAATGATGCCGATGATGTAGCCGCAGATGGTAGCCGTCAGGATATAGGAGGGAAAAACTTTGGCTTCCAGCAGCGAGATACCCATTGACCCGGCATAGCCGATCACGGTATCAATGGCAATCACCTGCGACCCTACGTGCAGAAAGATCGCCAGGGCACCCAGAATCAGGTGCGGAAATTGCAGGATGCTGGTCTTGTCTGAATTGGCCACGGCCACCTCCTCCGACTCCCGCTCGGTATCGATTTCCGGCAGCTTCGAAAAGCGAACCATCAGCCCCAGGCCCAGCAATACCGCACTCACGCAGGCATAGGGGGTAATTACCCGCCGGACCAGTTCGTCCAGGGCGGCATCTTTCATGGCCGGTGCCATCGTGGGCAACTGCTTGAACAGGTCGCTGTCGGTAGCCCGTAAAATAACGGCCGCAAACAGCAGCGGAGCCAGGATACCGGCCGCTTTGTTGCAGATACCCATGATGCTGATCCGCTGGGCTGCCCGTTCGATCGGTCCCAGGATGGTGATGTACGGGTTGGCGGCCGTTTGCAGAATGGCCAGACCGGTACCGATGGTAAACAGGCCGGTCAGAAACGTGAAGTAGGTCCTGGTCAGGGCGGCCGGCACGAAGATCAGGGCTCCCAGCGACATGACAAAAAACCCATACATCATCCCCCGCCTGAAACCCACCCGCTTCAGCAGCCGCGAGGCCGGTACCGACATCACCAAATAGGAGATATAAAAAGCGAAGGCCACCAGGTACGACTGAAAATTGGTCAGCTCGCAGGCGATTTTGAAATACGGGATCAGAATGGCGTTGATCCAGGTAACGAAACCGAACACAAAGAACAATACCGCAATAATGGCGATAGAGATCGTTGTATCCCGTTGGCTCAGGGTATGGGTGTTTTCAACCTTATTGGCAATCATGCTTGTATGGGTTTAGGAGTGGGCTCATGCCGAAGTCCGGGGGTTACAACCCCGGCTATCCGGCGGTAATCCCGGCGCGGTTTGTTTGCCAGACACACTGACCGGCCTTGTATGTTTCTAAAAGCTGAAGGGAGGTCTCCTTATACCGAAACCGGACCAGATCGGCCGGTGCGCCTGCCTGCAACCCGGCTTTCTGCGGCAGCTTCATTAGCCGGTTCGGGTACAGAGAGGCCATATCCCAGGCCTGCGCCAGCGGGACAATCTGCTGCCGGACCAGGTGCTGCACCCCCCATAGCAGCGACTGCGCCGAACCCGCCAGCACCTTCGGTTTGCCGGCTATGTGGAGCTTGCCCTCCCCGGTCAGCACCACCTTGCCGCCCACCGGCGATTCGTAGGAGCCCGGCGGCATACCCGCCAGTACGGTGCTGTCGCTGACCAGCATAACTTTTTGTTTCTTGACCCGGAAGATGATCTTCAGCACCGAATCGGGCAGGTGAAAGCCATCGGCAATGACGCTGGCCGTCAGCTTATCCTGCGCGAGTTGCTCCCAGATGTAATTGGGATGGCGCGGCAGCATCTGGTGCGTGGCATTGCCCAGGTGGGTCGACATGGTGGCTCCGGCCCTGACGGCCTCCTGAATCTGTTCGGGTGTGGCAGCTGTGTGCCCGATAGAGACCACTAACCCGTTTTTGATACACTTCCGGATAAAGTCCCCCGCCCCCGCCCACTCCGGCGAAAGCGTCAGAATCTTTACCTGTCCGCCCGCTGCGTCCAGAAACGACTGTAGCAGGACCTCATCCGGTGCCACCACATACTCGACCGGGTGAGCCCCCACCGGCCCTTCATCAAGCGAGATAAACGGCCCTTCCAGGTGAATACCCGCCACGGCCTGCCCAACGATTTCTGACCGTCCGCAGGCTTTGTGAACAGTCCCCAGCGCCGACCGCATCCGCTCGTGATCATTGGTGATTATTGTCGGGCAAAACGAGGTAACGCCCTGCGCCCACAACGCCCTTACCAGCGCTTCGATATCGGCATCCGACAGTCCCGGCTTGTTGAAATCAATACCCCGGTACCCGTTAACCTGCAAATCCGTCAGACCGGGAGCGATAAGGGGCAAATCCTGCGTCTGTTGGCCAGACAGTGGCTCAATCTTAGTAATAATTCCATCTTCAATGCTGATTTCAACCGGTTGTTGGGTCCGGTAATGAATACCGGTCAGGCGCGGTTCCCCTGTCATCCCTCCCTCCTTTCTGCCCATCCATACGAATCGGTATCCACGTATAAGGTACAGGCCGGGTGTGTCCGCAAGATGGAAGCCGGACAGGCGGTGGTAATCGGCCCGGTAAGAACGTTCTGTACAGCCGCCGTTTTGGTCTTACCCGGCACTACACAGAACAGATAATGTCCCGCCATCAACGCGGGTATCGTCAGCGTCAGGGCCTCTTTCGGTACCGCATCAAAGGTGGGAAAGCAGCCGTCGTTGACCTGCTGCTGCCGGCAAACCTCGTCCAGTTCTACCCGTTTGATGAGGTTTGGATCGTCGAAATCAGCCACCGGCGGATCATTGAAGGCAATATGACCGTTTTCGCCAATGCCCAGACAAACAAGATCAATGGGTGCCTGCCGAAGCCGTTCCGCGTAATCCCGGCAGGCGGCATCCGCATCCGGGGCAGAGCCGTCGATCAGGTACACGTTGCGGGGCGCCACCTGGTCGAACAACTTACGGCGCAGGAACAGGGCAAAACGCTGCGGAGCGTCTTCCGGCAATCCTACGTATTCGTCCATGTGGAAGACGTCGATGCGCGACCAGTCGATACCGGGTGCCGACGCGAGGTAATCCAGCAATTCGTTCTGCGAGGGCGCAGCGGCAAAGATCAGGCGAATCGTTTCCTGCTGCGCCAGGACTTCGTTTATTTTAGCGGCTACGTCCCGACCGGCTGCGGCTCCCATAACCTGCCGGTTTTCATACACGTTGACCCGGAGTGAATCGACAGTTTCACTTTTCAGCGGTTGACTCATGCGGTTATCGGGCTTTGGCTACGGTACGGGCTTTCGCCATGACACTTTCCAGGGTAACCGGTACGCCATCTCGCCGTTTGCTTTCGTCGGCAGCTTCCATAAACGCGTAAATCTCCAGCGTTTCTTCCGGGCTCACCGGGGGTGTACCGGTTTCGAAAAAGCGAATGATCTGAACCAGCAACGGCCGGTAGCCATCGTACGGGCCTATTTTGACATTACCGGTCTCGCCGTACACCGTTCCGCCATAATCGCTCTTGCCCCCGCGCATACCGCGAAACGTCCCGACGCGGCCATCGGCCCAGGTACCCACCACCACGTCGGTTTTGTCGCTATGTACCCGTACTACCTGCCGGCAGCCGGTACCCATCACCGTAAAGAGCATTTCGACGCCGTGGATGCCGTACCAGAACAGATCAGGGTGAGTCTTTTCCAGGTGCGCCGGGCTATAGGCCTCGGCCCCCAGTACTTTCCCCACCCCTTTCCCCTGTGCAGCTTCCTGAGCGCTGGTCATGTAACGCAGCGACGAGGAACTGAACACCGGAACATTGTACCGCCTTGCGGCCTCAACAATAGCGATGGCATCGGACAGCGTTCCGGCAATGGGCTTGTCGATAAACAGCCGCTTGCCGGCCTTCAGCACCGGCAGGGCCTGCTCCAGGTGCGGGCGACCGTCGTTAGTTTCCAGCAGCACCACGTCTACTTTGGTCAGCAGGTCGGCGATGGAGCTGACGATCGCCACGCCCAGTTTCTTTACCTCTTCGGTATAGCCCGGCACCCGGCTGACGCTGGATTCAATATCCGGACTTCCCTTCGGGTACGCGGCCACCACGCGGTAGCCACCCAGATCCGAAGCCGCATCGGGGGCGTTGAGCAGTTTGGTAAACGCCGGGCTGTGCGAGGTATCCAGCCCGATGATACCCACCCGGCGACCGGGCGGCACGTCACGTATGGGTGCTGGTTTAGCCGTAAGCGGCAGGGCCAGGCCTATGCCGGCAGCCCCGGTTAGTTGAATGAATTTTCGGCGGTTATAGGGTTGATTCATGAGCAGTTTTCAATATTTGGTGTATGTATAGCTCGTCCGCGACTGTGTCTCCGCTCGTCCGCGTTTGTAACGCGAGACGGGCGAGAAGTGCGTTTGTAACGCACGGCATTGGACGTTATAATCGCATTACAAATGCGAACCTCGCCCGTCTCGCGTTACAAACGCGGACGAGCCGGCGCAGTGGCCAGCGTCAGGCAGACGAACTAAAGACTAGACTATACCAGCGGTTCCCAGCCGGGTGCATACGTCCGGCTCCAAAGTTTCATGGCGTCCGGATCATTGACAATACGACCGGTAGCGGGGTCGCAATTCAGCAGGCGGCCAGTTCGGTGGGCTATGTTGCCGAGGTGGCACAACAGCACACTTTTGTTAGCCTCTTCGATGGAAGAGTTGGGCCGTTTTCCCTGGCGGACGGCCTCCCGGAAATTGGTCAGGTGATCAACATCCAGATCAAAGCCCGGTCCTGTAGCATTGAGCTGATTGGTAGTGTCGCCCGACACCTTCTTTAACTCTTTATTCCTGTTATCATAGATCGTATAACCATTCCCGTTAATCACCAGTGTGCCCTTTTCTCCGTAAAAGGCGACACCGCCGGAGATCCCCTCCACGTTGCGGCCGTTGCAGCTCCGCCCTTCCCACGAAATCGATTTGCGGTCGGCAAAATCCCAGCTGGTGAGTTGGGTGTCGGGTGTCTCCCAATCATCGTCAAAGGCGTAGCGTCCGCCCTGGGAGCTGACGCGGGTCGGGTAGTCGACCTCCAAACCCCAGCGGCAAAGGTCGATAAAGTGAGTGCCGTTGTTGAGCAGTTCGCCGGTCCCCCAGTGCCAAAACCAGTGCCAGTTGTAGTGGATCAAATTGTCACGGTAATCCTTACGCGGGGCCGGTCCTTGCCAGAGGTCGTAATCCAGCCCGGCCGGTATCGGAGCCGGTTTGCCTTTACCGATGGACTGCCGGGTGTTGGCGTACCAGGCCTTAGCGTAATACGCCCGGCCGATAGCGCCCTCTTTTACAGCCTGAATGCCTTCGACAACATAGGGCCACGACCGGCGCTGATTCCCCATATTGACTACCTTCTTGTGCCGGCGGGCGGCATCGAGCAGCACTTCGCCCTCCCGGGGATTATGACTGCAGGGTTTTTCGACGTATACGTGTTTACCCGCCTTCAGGGCCAGAATGGAGGCTGGTGCGTGCCAGTGGTCAGGGGCCGCAATCACCAGCACGTCTACGGCTTTATCGTCCAGGGCCCGGCGAAAATCTTTAATGCCTTTTGGGGCTGTTTTCTGGCCGCCCTGCTGCACGGCCTTGAGCCCTTTGGCCATGGCCTTATCATCGACATCGCACACATAGGCAACTTCGGCACCGGGGAGTTTGGCGAAGCCCTCACACAGGGCTGATCCACGGGAATTGGTGCCCATAATGGCGACGACCAACTTTTCGTTGGCCGAGCCGTTGGCCAGCACGGCCGGCATACCGGTTATACCGGCCGTGGCCAGAGCCGCCTGTCTGATAAAATCTCTGCGTTGAATAGCGTCTGTCATAGAGAGTAAGGGGTTATAGAGGAATAGCTAAGCAGTTGTTTGATAAAGGAAGATTTGGCGGAGAACTACCGTATACTATAAAGCAGATACCTGAACGAATGACACTCCCCATTGCCGCTCTGTATAGCAAAAGACTGGCTTGTCTCCTTATAATTTATTTGATGTATCAACTATGGCCACAGAATAAATAATGTATTAGTTGCTTAACCCTGTCAAACTACTTAATAAATTGGCAAGCTACAGAACTTAACTGGTTGATTAACTAATATTAATTATTTGAAAATATATAAGTAATTACTGAATCGATAATTTTTCAATATTTTGTATATATAGATTTAAAAACAACTTTTAAATCTATATGATTACTCCATATTAGAAAAAACTATAATATTTGCACATGCTATTTATCGAAGCTTTCTAAGTAACTATCCTTTACGTTAATACATACAACCAGAGTACCGTTTCAGATTTGCATTAGGATGACTGAAGCGTATTCCCTCAACATTTGAACGTCTGAACAGCGCTTACCACTTTAATTTTAAAATCTAGTAACATATGAAACCAAAATCCTTTATTTACTTAGCGTTCATGCTAAGCCTTTGTGTTTTTCTTTTTGAACGCTGTCAACCGGCGCAGGACCTTACCCCTACCGCGGACAACGGGCATTCATCAGCCAGACACAATGCTGGACCGACAAGCAGCACCCTCGGTGCCTATCATTCCGTTACCGTTACCCATGCCACTAACACTATGCTCTGGACCTACAGGATCCAGAAAACCAGTGGAGCTGCGAATCAGCAGGTACGAGAGTTCATCATTAATCTGGGACCATGTGTGAGTCAGGCTAATGTTGACGCTATAGCCGTGTACAACAAAAATGGCAATGCTATTACCGATTTCACTACCCGTTACAGTGTCTCGGGTGGTAACACGATCCTGACGATAGATGATCTACCGGGCGGCAATGCTCCAGGCGACGCCATCAGAATTGAGCTTACGCTGGATGTAAACGTTGACGCAAGCGCAAACAATGTCCAGGCTTTAGTTTCGAGTCCACCAAACACCCTGACAGCTACAACATCGTTGTTGGCCCCCGGCTGCTACCATGTGGAAGGTAATGTCCAGAAGCAGGAATGTAACTCGGCTCCGACCTCATTCTCTGGCCTCTCTGTGACGCTGGCAAGCGCTACCAACAGCTATACCACCACTACAGACGCAGCCGGTAACTATACGTTCGACCATGTAGTTGCTGCTTACGACGGTACTGCGGGTACATCATATACCATTAGCATTGCTCCGGCTGGCGCGGCTCCCCAGTCACAGGTAATCGTAGTAGGCCCTAATTCTGTAACAACGGGTACCAGCTTTACGGTAACTTACCCCTGCCCGACTAATGTCTGCTACCAGGGAGAAGGCTACTGGTTCAATGGATCTGGTTCAGATAGTTGGACAAGCGTTACCATAGACGGAGCGACCTACACCAAGGATCAGCTCACTGCCTATACCACGCTGGGTAGTGGTCCCAATAACCGGAACGTTGCCATCAGTTTCATCCGGCTAATTGTGGCGGCCAACCTGAGCGGTATCAGCGACGGCAGCGATCTGGCGTCGACCACCTGCTCCGGTGCTGATTACGATGCATTGCAGGCGCTGGTGGTAAGTTGGCTGTCTGGCACTCCGCTTCCGACCAATGATAGCTTGTCAGCATTAGAAACCAAAGCTATTGCCCTGGAAGAGTGTCTGGAAGGCCTGCCCGGCTGCCCGAAATAAACGAAGACAATTATAAGAACAGAAAACCCCGCCGGTGGCTTCCGGGCGGGGTTTTCTGTTTCTGGCGTCCGATGCCACTATCGATGGGTTTCACCGCTTAAGATCATTCATTCCAAACAGGATTATTAGTCAGAATGGTATACATCTGGACTACCTCAAAATCCTACGTTAACGTTAGTAGTAGCTAAATAATCGAGCCGTTTCAGGCAGCAAGCGAACACTGCAAAGGTGTTCGACGACCGATCCAACCTGAAAGGTTCGACGGTGGATGACCATAATTCCAGGTCAGGGCAGATCCAAAGAAGCCCCATTTGATGAGGTTGATTGTGCTATCTGATAATCTAGTTAATCTTTAATTTAAATTTATTTTAATATATCAATAAACATGCCAATATTTTTAAAGCTTGAACCGTCTTATTAATCGGCATTCAACAATTATTATCACAAGACCGGAAAATACTTAAGTAGAAAAATCTATCTAAGGAGTTATAAGCTTTATAACTTTACACTTTTTCATAAAAAGTATCTTATAAGCTGATAAAAATCAGATTTTATCAAGGGAAAAATCATATAAAACATTAGAAAAGCAACCACACTCTCTAATAATTGCCTAATTATCATTTAATTTTCTTTTAACTCCCCTCTCTTGCCCATGTCACTTTTCAGCGTCAACTTTGTAACATAGTTTAAGTAGTTACAACTATAAGCTTGCTCAATTTGGTGTCTCATTTAAATTTCTAAATGTAGTCTGTAATTATGCCAAGCAGGTGCTAAATGGAAGTAGTACTACAAAAGATGTGCTAATATCAACTCTATTAATTTTCAACTAAATTTTAAATCAAATGAAACTTAGGCATTACCTCAGTCTCTTTTTAACCCTCATTGTTTCGGTGCTGATGTTCCAACGCTGTCAGCCGACGCAGGAGTTGCAGCCGGCAGCTTCAAAAGACAAAAATCGATCAGCTAAATTGATTGGAAGTTCCGGATACGATGTTACTTTTTTAGGGACCAGTAATAAGGTTTGGGAGTATAATATTACAAGAATCGCAGATAATAACATTGAAGGATTTTCATTTAACCTTGGTAATTGTATTACTGAAGCAGATGTAATTGATGCTTCCTTGTACAAACCTAATAATAATGATGTACTTGAAAAGGTTAATCCTTTGACCTATACCAAAACTACAGACGGTAATGGCAACCTTATCCTAACTGTAGACGGTATCGGTAACTTTTCACCTGGTAAACCATGGAAATTTACTTTTGAACTAGGCTTTGATGCGTATCAAAGTGTTGGTGCAGTAGGGATTGTAATTAAAGGTGAGGGAAATGTAGATATGCCTTTTGGAGATAGCATGGAAGGTCCTGGCTGTGCACCTATAACCGGAACAGTCTCAAAAGCAGCGTGTGCTACAGCAACGCCTTCATCTTATTCCAATGTAACCGTTACCGCTGGCCCTGGAAGTCTCACTGCAGTTACCGATGGAAGCGGAAATTATTCTATTAGCGGTCTTAGAGGAGGAACTGTTTATACATTATCCATTACAACACCAGATAATGTAGCTTCAGTAATTTCAGATCCTACTCCTGCTACTGCTACTGTTTCTGCAACAACTAGTGCCATTGTTAACTTTACCGCTCTGACCGGTACTGTTTGCCAGAACGGATGCTCTATGTCGCAAGGTTACTATTTTGCCAAACCTGCAAGCCAGGAAGCTTTAAGTTATACATACACTTTAGGCGGAAAAGTATATACCTTAGCAGAAGCCAGAGCTATTTGGAACACGTCGAATGGTAAAGGTATGCTCGACATTAAGAAAGCATTCCTTCAAGCATCTACCATAATCCTCAGTGGATCAAGTGTTCAAAATAACGCTACAGTAATGGCTTATGTTAACCAGATCAACACATATCTTTTAAGTAAACCTAAAATTGAAGTTAAGCCTAATGGCACCCTCAATGTAGATGCAAATAGTACCACAACGAAGCCTATAGGAACAGCAGGGGGAGAAATAGGTAAGTGGATTCAAGCTAACCATTGTGCTTATAGTGACTTTTACAAACAATTTATCAATCCATAAAAAATAAGTCACGTCCTAAAAAGAAGAAGCCCATCAATTTGATGGGCTTCTTCTTTTTAGGACGTGATACCACAGGATGTAATGATGTTGCACTTCTAGTCGCCCAAGCATGGGTTGGCATCTAAATTAGGATCACTCCAACTCTTCTGCTTTAGTACTCGAATGGTCAGTAACCATTCTATCGCTTCTCTCAATTCACCAATTTACAGACCAACTTCAATAATTGAGAATTTTATACTCTTCTTTTGTTTTATATTAATAATCAGACACATTTATTGTAATTTTTAAAGTTTGAATATAATTGTGGCTTTAGCTGCCGAAATCCCGTCCATAAATCAGAGACTAGATTTTATTAGGATCTTTTCGGTCTGTGATTGCCGACTTTTTATTTTTGTTAAACACTTACCAGTATGTCCATCACCAAAGAGTCCGAATTAATCGGTATGCAGCACGTCAGTGAAGTTGTAGCGACCACACTAAAGGAAATGAGGGAGTACGCCCGGCCGGGTATGACAACCCGGCAACTCGATAATTTCGGCGGGAAAATCCTCACGAGTCTGGGCGCTAAGTCAGCTCCCAAAATGACCTACCGCTTTCCGGGATGGACCTGCATCAGCGTCAACCATGAGGTTGCCCACGGCGTACCGTCCGACCGGAGCGTACTGCAGGAAGGCGATCTAGTCAATATTGATGTATCAGCAGAACTGAACGGATTCTGGTCCGACAACGGCGGTTCATTTGTACTAGGTCAGGACATACATCAGCACCAGCCCCTGGTAGACGCGTCCAAACGCATCCTGCAGCGGGCTATCAACCACATCAAAGGCGGCCTGCGCATTGCCGACCTGGGACGACTCATTGAAACTGAAGCTAAAAAATCCGGCTATAAAGTTATTCGGAACCTGACCGGTCATGGCATCGGCCGGAGCCTGCACGAAGCACCCCACGAAATTGCCAACTACTACGACCGGTTTAACCAGACCCGCTTCCGGAAAAACTCCGTTGTCGCCGTTGAGACGTTTATCTCAACTCTCTCCACCCAAGCCGATACCCAGAGCGACGGTTGGACACTGGTCGGTAACAAAGGCGGCTTTGTCGCCCAGCACGAACATACGCTGATCGTGACCGATGGCAAACCCATTGTACTGACTTCGATGAATGGGATTTGAAATTGAGACAGCTAGCTTGCTCGTCCACGACTGTGCCGCGGACGAGCCTGGAAATAAAGAACTCACGTTACAAACGTGGACAAACAGTTGCAAACGAGCTTACAAAGCCAGATTATAATCGTAACCCTGCCGGTGCCAGAAGTCGCGGGGGCGTTCGTCGGAGAAGACAATGCGTCCGATGCACTTCAAACTTTTCACACCGTATTTGACGGGTATCATCAGCCGCAGGGGAGAGCCGTGCAGCCCGGTCAGCGGCTCACCGTTCATTTCGTAGGCAAGTAGCGTCTGCGGATGCAGAGCGCTCTCCATATCCAGGCCCACATAATACTTGCCGTCGGGTGTCTCCAGCCCCACGTACCGAAACCAGTCTTCGCTTACCGGCTTAGTTTCTCCGTTACGAGTGCCCAGTTTGTATTCGGCCACAAAATCAGCGAAACGGGCACCGGACCAGTGCTGAATCTGACTCCAGCCTTCGACGCACTTGAAGTTGAACACCAGATCGTGCTTTGGCAAGGCTTTGATATCGTCGAGCGACAGGGTGAGTTGCCGGGGCGGAGCGTTCAGGGCCGGCTGCTCTACCCGTAACTGCCAGTCGGCTGGATTGGCACCTGGCTGTAGACCGATCCGGCCGTTAACGCGCACCTGCCGGGCGGCCCGCTCTACCGGGAATGTGGGTGCCAGCTTCCGGTGGCTAAAAAAGGCATTGTTTACCTGCTCATTGGCATCCAGCACCCGCCGGAACACATCCGGTAGGCCGTTGACTTTCGGCCGTGAGCCGATCCACTTCCAGACACCGTAGGGCACCAGACTGGCCAGGCCGAAGAGAGCAAAGGCTTTAATCGTTCGCCGGCGAATCTGCTGGTCAGTCGACAACTCGTCGCGTTGCGACTTTTCGGCGGGCTGGTTTGGCTTATTTTCCATAGTTAACGACATCAAACCCGGCCACCATGCTCCGGAAGTTGCTCCAGCCGGCCCGGATTACCTGCACCAGATGAATGATAAAAAACAACACGTAGCCAATTGTCAGCGCGAAATGAATCAACCGGGCGCTTTCGAAGCCGCCGAGCAGAGTCGTCAGCCAGGCCTGCTGGGTCGGCTTATAGATGGCTAGTCCCGTCAGCAATGACCCTAAGCCCATCAGAATAACGGCGGAGTACGCAACCTTCTGCGCGGCATTGTACTTCACCGCTTCCGGAGCCTGCCGGCGAATACCCAGGTCGTGCAGCAGCACCAGCCAGGCTTCGCGAAACGAGTGCCGGTTGGGTACCAGGTACCGCCACTCACCCGAAAACAGGGTATACCCTACATACAGCACGCCATTGATCGCAAACAACCACATAAAGACAAAATGCCAGGCCATCCCCTCCGCCAGCCGTCGCCGGAGGTTGAGCGACTGGAAGAACCAGTCCGGAAAAAAGTTGAGCAGCACCGCATCGCCGATTTGTACTTTGTAGGGATGATAGGCCCAATAGATCAGCAGGCCGCTCCAGATCATGACGGCCAGCAGCGGGAAGTTCACCCAATGGAACCACCGGACCGCCAGCGGATGCTTGTTTTCAACAATTCGTTTCATGGGGATCAATAAGTTGCCTGTACAATATACCGACAAAACCGGATTTTGGATTTACCCGCTACCGCTTACTAACTCTAAAAATAAAAAGGAATCATCCGGGTGATTTTTGGCTTGGTGGGGTATTAACTGTTACCAATTCGGAAAGACCTATGGCTACACCCCGTGAACATACTTTTCTGGAGCAGCTCAGAACCGGCGACAGTTCCGCCTATGAGGCATTGTACCGGGTATATTTCCCTTCCATTACTCATCTGGTCAAACAGAATAAAGGCAATGACAGGGATGCGGAAGACCTATTTCAGGAGACAATCCTTGTGCTGCTGGAGAAAATCACACAACCGGATTTTCAGCTTACGGCCTCGCTGAAAACCTATTTGTACGCCATTGCCCGCAACGGCTGGCTCAAGCGACTACGCGACAATAAGCTAATTTCGACCAGTGATGAAACCTTCCTTGCCAGTTTACAGGATCCGGCAGCGCTGCCGGAATCATTGGTCAGGGAAGCACCGGAAGAGCAGGTTCATACCTGGCTGGCGAAGATCACGGGTAACTGTCAGCGGGTGTTGCACTCGGTTTACTTCTCGCAGGAGCCAATGGATACGCTGATGCTCACCATGGGCTGGAAAAACCGGCACACGGCCAACAACCAAAAGTATAAGTGTATTCAGCAACTGAAACGGGTGGCCGAACAGGATAATGATTAATTACACACGAAAACAACCATCATCATGATCTCAAAAACAATTGAAGCAACCGATGCTAATTTTACTAATCTTATCAACTCCGATAAGCCTGTACTGGTCGATTTCTCAGCGGAGTGGTGCGGCCCCTGCCGGTTGGTCAGCCCTCTGGTGGACCAATTGGCTCATGAATACGCCGATCAGGCAGTTGTTGCCAAGATGGATATTGACCAGAATGCCCACACACCTTCCCTATACAAAATTCGCAGTGCGCCTACGCTGCTGTTCTTCAAAAACGGGCAATTGATCGACAAAGTTGTTGGGGCTGTTCCGAAAGCCGTGCTAGAGCAAAAACTGCAATCGGCGCTGGCAGTTTAAGTCTAAAGAAACGTGTTCTGCTGGGTGCCAAAAGCTGCCTAGCAGAACACGTTATATCGAAATGCAATACTGATTACTTTTTTGTACCCCTGACAAAAAACTCCCCGCTAATACCGGGGCCACTGTTGATACAATCTTCTACGTCCATATCGACCAGATTGCCTTCAAATGTTCCTCGTGCTACTTTGCCTCTCACGTATTCTGTCAGGGTAACCTTCCCTTTAGCCGGGAAAGCATAGTTGCCCTTGCTCATACACCAGCCTTTGTCGGATGCATAGATTTTATCGCCATACTGATATTTAATAAAGCTATCGCTGGCTTTGCGGCTCCCCCACTCGCCGAACGAATATTCGCCGGGCTGATGGGTATTCAGATGAATATACACGTAGTCATCCTCCGTTTCTCCACCCGAGATTTGCCAGGGGGTCGTATCGTCGTTCAGGGTAAGACCGGTATATACGCGTGTCTGTCCTTTAAAAGTGACTTTCAGGTAACCGGCTCCGACATAAATGTCTCTGGCCAGGGTCACATTTTTGTTTTTACCCACGAAGTTCACCTGTACGGATACGGTAACCGGGTTTCGTTTCGGCTCTGTTTTGGGTGCCGTGTAGGTAGCCATCCAGCCGTTGGATTCCAGTTTGCCGTCGCCGGCCAGCTTCCACTGCTGCTGACGGCTGTTATCCAGTTCCAGCATGGCTTCGCCCGATTCATCCGTTGTCCCCCGTCGCATCTGGCGCACATATAGGTTTATACTTTCACCGTAATCGACTAACCCATCAAAGTTTCGGGCTCCGTTGTCAATCGTGAGCGAATCCAGCTGGGCTTCTTCAAACGGACTCCAGTCGCTGAAGTGCTTCATTGGCGCGGTAATCTGCCGCTTCTCCGTGTCGACCCGCACGCCATCTACCGCATACCACGCGCGGTTTGACCGCTGATAAGCGACCCCAAAGGCATCCGGGTCGTTGATGGTCACGCCCGCTGCGTTATACTGAAACGTAAGTGTGGCGGGTTTCTTAAACTGCGTTCCGTCCGGAGAGAACCGGTAAGCCAGATTCAGACCGTTGGGCGTATGGCTGGTGATGGGCTGGATGGAGATGGTTGTTTCTTTATCGAGCGCTCCGGCGGGCAGTACCAGTTGTACCCGTCCGTCGGTGGTGGCGATGGTACCGCCATTCGGCCCGATGGTTTTGCTGACGACTGCGCCTTTGGGTTGACCCACTTCGGTGTAGGCACTGGGTAGTTCTGTTGTAGTGCCCGGCTTAATTTCGGTCTCTGCGTGTTTGCAGGCGGTGAGGCTGGCCAGTCCTATCCAGGCCATCAGCAGGTACTGATTCACTTTTTTCATGGTGTAGTGTGGATTTGTGTTCGGTTAGGCGCTAAACGCCCGGCTGCTGGGCTGCCGGCCATCGGCTTTGTGCATCAAAATTGGCCTTTTGCCC
This sequence comes from Nibrella saemangeumensis, assembly GCF_039541915.1. Lineage (NCBI taxonomy): Bacteria > Pseudomonadati > Bacteroidota > Cytophagia > Cytophagales > Spirosomataceae > Nibrella > Nibrella saemangeumensis. Next base: position 436,675 of record NZ_BAABHD010000022.1, on the reverse strand, counting down.
TCGCGAATCCACTCACCTGCTGTATCAATCCATCAAAATACTACCTGAACTGTCAGAAACGGCACATGAACTGATGTTCGCCTGATACTCTTTATCAGCAAAAAGCCGCAGAGGTAACCTCTGCGGCTTTTTGCTGTTTTTGTCGTCCCGAAGAATGAGAGATCTTCGGGTGAGGCTCACATTTTCTCCTGCGAGAGAAGACCCCTCCATCGTCGGGATAACGAAAACTATTGTCTGGGGGTCTTCGCCGTCTGTGCCATAGCTAACTTAACGGCCTCGTACAGGTTCACTACCGCACCGGTTTTCGACAGTTCCGCAAAGCTGACCGGCTCTTTGGAGCCGGGTTTGGCTACCTGAACCGGATATTTGATGGCGGAGTCGACAATAATTTTTTTGATGGCTTCGGCACTCAACTGCGGGAAGTACGACTTCAGCACGGCGGCAACGCCACTCACTACCGGCGCAGCCATACTGGTTCCGCTGTGGTTCTGGTACTCGCTGCCGGGCACCGTCGAGAAAATATCCACCCCCGGTGCAAACACATCGACCTTGTGCCGGCCGTAGTTCGAGAAATCGGCAACCATGGTCCGGCCCTTCTCGCGACCAGTGGCACCAACGGTAATCATATTGGGAATTTCCTGCCCGTTCATGTACGCGACCGAAGGGTACTGGTCTTTGGCGTCCAGATCAAGATGATCGTTGCCGGCCGCGTGTACCAGCAGTACCCCTTTTGTTTCGGCATATTTGATGGCCTGGTCCACGGCTTCCCGCTGGGGCGAGTGGCCTTTGCCGAAGCTCATGTTGATAATAGCCGCTCCGTTATCAACAGCATACCGGATGGCGTTGGCGACATCCTTATCACGCTCATCGCCGTCGGGTACGGCCCGAATTGCCATGATGCGTACCTGGTTGGCCACCCCCTTGATGCCCAGGTTATTTTCCCGGTCGGCGGCAATGATACCGGCTACGTGGGTACCGTGATCGGCATCTGGTCCCATCACGTCGCTGTTACCGTATTTGGTTTCCTTCCAGTTCTCGGGGTCGTCGCCCACGATAGAGCGCGGGTTATAATCCGGATTATAGGCATAATCAACCCGCGAGTTGATCTGCTCCACCGCTTTGGACAGATCCTCGATGGCCACATCCGTGTCGGCATAATCAGCGCTTGTCAGAAAGCTGTACAGAAACAGGGCATTTTGCTGTACCCTGGCATCAGCCGACTTCGGGTTGCGCAGCAGCGTCGTGTCCAGTTTAGTTACCTGCAACGCTTTTTTCAGTTCCTCCGCCGAGGTTTTAACCCGGCTGTAGAGCTGATTATAGGGTTGCTTATAGGCGGCATATTCGGCCAGTTTCTTCCGGTAATCGGTCCGGGCTTTCACAAACTGATCAAATTCCTTTTGTTTGTCGGCCGGCACCGCCGAGCGCTCTTTCCCCTCGTACAACGGTTTCAGTTTAGCATATAACCGGGTTTCTTCGGCCTGCTCGTAGCGCACATTACGGCCATCTTTGCCACCGATAAAATTCCAGCCGAAAACATCATCGACGTATCCGTTACCGTCATCGTCGCGACCATTGCCCGAAATTTCTTTAGGATTTCGCCAGAGAATGCGCTTCAGATCGTCGTGGGTGGTGTCTACCCCCCCATCAATCACGGCCACAATCACAGGCGTAGCCTTACGATCTTTTAAAAGTTCCTGATACGTACGTTCCGTACTAATGCCGAGCGCGGTATCGCCTTTAGGATCTGAATGAAACCATTGGTAGCTTTGGCCCATCCCGGCAACAGGGATGAGCAGGCCCAGCGTATAAAGACTAAATAAGCGGGCTAACGAATTTTTTATGGACATAGAATGCAGTGTTGCACCGGGTATGGGCGATGCCCCCGACAGGATTGAGGCTAATTTTTGTACTATAACGTGTAAAGCCGGATAATCGTTTTATTTCTATACAGCCTTTTTGCAGATTGTCAAGCAGGTACTGCAACTGATTCGGTTGTACCTTTGTTATACCTAATAAAGAAATCCTCTACATGGCATTTTATCATTTTCACCATAATAAGGCCAGGCACGTAAAAATTCATCACGGCGATTGTCCGGAGTGCAACGAAGGCAAAGGCAAACAAACCCGCAGCGGCCGGGGCACCACAACCGGTAACTGGAGTTCGGGCTTCAACAGCTATCTAAAAGCTTACCAGGACGCAAACATGCTGGCCCGGCAACTGAATGTACGGGTTGAAGATCACGACTGCATTGAAAAAATGCGGGCGGCCAAAAGTTTAGGGGCTATCGAAAAGACCTCAGAGGAGCCGGTCAATTCGTAAATACGGTTGATGTATGGCTGACCCCTTGCACGAGGACGCTATCGGTTCTGGTGCAAAGAAAAGAAATCCGGTGGATGCCTTGTAGAAAGGCATCCACTTACTTTACCCGCCCCACCAGCCAGATGATGACTACTCCGAAAAGGCTCATCAGGGCAAATGACCAGCGCAGATTCAGGGCTTCGGCCAGGAAGCCGATGATGGGCGGCACAATCAGAAAGCCGAAATAAGAGACCGTGGAAACGGCCGTGATCACCGAGCCGGTAGCGGCTCCCGTGTCTTGCGTGGTAGCCATGCGCATCACGAGTGGAATAACGCAGGACCCGCCGAAGCCTACCATGATAAAGCCAATACTGGCCGGAAGCAGCGACGGCCAGGCGGCCGCCAGCAATAATCCCGCGGTCATCAGCAGCCCGCTGGCTCTTAAAATAACCCTTTGGCTAAACTGATTCACCAGCCAGTCGCCGGAGAACCGGCCTACTGTCATCGCGATCATATACACGATAAGGCCCATTGTTATATAAGCTTTGGGCGCCTGCACTGCTTTCTGGAAATAAACTGCACCCCAGTCGTACAGGGTTCCCTCGCAGGCCATTGCGGCAAAGGACATCATCCCAAATTTCACCAGCGTTTTATCCGGCAGCACAAACCCCGACCGGACGGCTCCGCGGGTCGGTGGCTCGGGCAGGGTGTAGGGAAATAACAGGATAGCCACCGCCATCAGCAGCAGACTAACCCCCAGAAAATGGTAAGAAGGTGCGATATTGAGCGCCACCATCAGCGCACCCAGGCCTGCGCCGGCAAAACCCGATACGCTCCATATGCCGTGAAACGACGAGATAATAGACCGGTCGTACATGGCCTGCAAGCTCACCGACTGGGCATTGACCGAAATACTCAGCATGTTCCGGGCGGCCCCGAAGCAAAACAGCATAAACGCCAGTTGCCAGGTCTGGTTCACCCAACCCATAACACTCAGGATGCCACTCACCGCCAGTGCGCCCGCCAGCAACACGGCGCGGCTATTGTAGCGCCCAATGAGCATGCCCGTTACCGGCAGGGTCAGAATAAGCCCCAGCGGCATCGCAAACAGAACGGTTCCCAGTTGTGCTTCATTCAGCCCGAGCAACTGCTGCTGCGAAGGTATCCGCGACGCCCATGTGGAGAAACCAAAGCCTGATATAAAGAAAAAGCTGGCAATCGCCAGCCGGCTGATCCGGAGGGATACTATTGTTGTTGAAAGATTCAGATTCACTGCCTTACCTGCCAAAGTCTTCACTTATACCGCTATACCGCACTGGCTACATAACCCAGCAGGATTTAGCAGAGTTCTGGAATTTTGCGTATAGAGGTAAAGTCCTTGGTTTATTGATGCTTTATGTTGGCATAGGTAAAGAGGAGCGATGGGGGCCAGGTTTTTATAAAGGTCAGGAGAGATAGTATATGGTGCAACATAAATGCTTTATATTTATATTCTCTAACCGACAAACATAACCCTATGCCATCATCCAGACGGAAGTTTATAAAAGGCCTGACGGCGGCTTCGGCACTGGCAGCCACTCAGGCTGTAGCCAAGCCTATTGTGCAGGTGATTCGGCCGCAGGCACCGGCCTATATTCCTAACCTGAAATCAGTCAGCCCCAACGACAAAATCCGCATTGCCACCATCGGCATGGGTATCCAGGGTAACTACGATACCCGCGCAGCCCTGCGCAATCCCGATGTGGAACTGGTTGCCGTTGCCGACCTATACCAGGGACGGCTCGAAACGGCCAAAACGGCTTTCAACAATCCGGACCTGTTTACCACCCGCGACTACCGGGAGATTCTGGCCCGCAAGGACGTTGACGCCGTTCTGATTGTAACGCCCGACCATTGGCACGACCATATCACCATTGCGGCCCTTAAAGCCGGTAAGCACGTGTACTGCGAAAAGCCGATGGTTCACCACATCAACGAAGGTAAAGCCGTCATTGACGCCTGGAAAAAGTCGGGCAAGACGATGCAGGTGGGTAGCCAGCGGATCAGCAGCGCGGCTTTTCAGGAAGCCAAGCGCATGGTACAGGCCGGCGACATTGGTGCCATCAACTACATCGAATCCAACAACGACCGTTTCAACGCCATCGGTGCCTGGAACTATTCTATACCGCCTGATGCGTCGCCAAAAACCGTAGACTGGGACCGCTTTCTGGGTGATGCGCCCAAACGACCGTTCGACGCCAAGCGATTCTTCCGCTGGCGGAACTACCGGGATTACGGCACGGGCGTAGCCGGTGACCTGTTCGTCCACCTGATTACGGGTGTCCATTTCGTCACAAACTCCCTGGGACCGAACCGCATCTTCTCGTCGGGGAACCTGGCTTACTGGAAAGACGGCCGCGACGTACCCGATGTGATGACCAGCATTATGGATTATCCCAAGACCGACCAGCACGAAGCCTTCCAGATGGTGTTACGGGTAAACTTTGCCAATGCCGGTAAGATTCAGAACGTAACGCGTATCATCGGCAATGAAGGCCAGATCGAGTTCTCGGAGAATAACCTGATCCTGACCAAGAAAAAGCTGGCGACTGCCCCCGGTTACGGCAACTACGACAGCTATTTCACCTTTACGCCGGAAGTCCAGCAGGAGTTCGTGAAACAGTATGACGCCCAATACCCGCCCGAAACCCGGCAGGCCGAACCAGCGAAAGAAGTACGCTTTGAAGCGCCAAAAGACGATGATGCGCACGCCAGGCACTTCGGTGATTTCTTTACCAACGTACGGGCCGGTAGCCAGGGCACCATTGAGGACCCCGTCTTCGGCTTCCGTGCAGCCGCCCCCGTGCTGGCCTGCAACGAGAGCTACTTCTCGAACAAAGTGGTGTACTGGGACCCCGTAACCATGACCCAAAAAACAGGTCCTGCGGCTCCGGCTGCCAAAAAGTCGACTACGCCGGCGAAGAAACCGGCGGCAGCGGCCACGGCAAAGAAGTAGGACCCGTATCCCGGAAGTGTACTCCGGCTTAGATCCAACTTTCCAGAAAGACTGGATGTTAAAGCCGAAATACACGTCCATCATTTTAGAAGCGGGTGCAAACAATAAACCAATGTTTGCACCCGCTTCTGTCATTAAATCCCACCAATAGCTGTGCGAACCTGACGAAGATTACAGGCACCCGCCCGGTGCCCCATTTACATTGAACCGAAACCGATCCTCGGCATAATACTGCATTGTATTGGGCGAGGTACAACCACCCTTGGCCAGGATAGCATCGTAGGTGGCATTATTGACCACGAAAAAGTCTTTTGGTCCGATAACTGAACCCATGCCCAGGTTCCAACTCAGCTGAAACGACAGCATTTGGGTCGCACCTACCGCCAGCGTAGCCAGGCTGGAAAAGTCACCCGTAACCATACTGGAGGCTTCTTCACGCGACGGAGCCGATACATTTGCATAGCGCAGGGAATAGGTGGGCGTTGGTCCGGTCGGAGCCGTGTTCAACCGTTTTATATAAGCCCGGACATTGAAGGTTGCCAACGGACCAGACGTACTGGAGGCCAGACTAGCCGATAAGCCTACGGCACAATCCTCGGAAGTCAGTGTTTTGAGGATACCCCCGTCTTTATTCAGAATTTCGATACGTTCAAAATTGAACTCAGATGGAAAACTCAAGCACCGCTCCCGGGCGCAAATCTGCGTCTCGGTTATATAGCAGGAAAACTTGAATGGAAAACGCACAAGTAGATTTCCGTAAGGTCGCACCGACAAATACGTTTTGAGGATCTGCTGATCCTGGAGATTCAACTGAGGTAGCCCCTGATAGTCCAGCACCCGATACATCAGCGTGACGGCCCCCAGCGGAATCAATTGCTCGCCGGGTAGGTCAACCAGGGTATTCAGCGGCAGGGGATGTACGTCTGCCGTCAGGACACTATCGTTTACGCCCAGGGCAACCCGCAGCACTACCGGCTCCTTTAGCGTCTGACGTATCTGCGAAAGTTGCGTTTCAGTAAACCTCAGCTGGCTTCGGTAATAGCCGCCCAGACTATCCTGACGAATAGGACTAATGCCATCCGACAGATTGTCTGATAACGGTAACGTGCTCTGTCCCTGCCCGATGAGGGTAACCTGCAGGGACTCAAAAGCGTCTGGATGATCCTGCTGGCAGGCTACCTGTAACCAGATTAGCGCGACCCAGAGGGCTACGATTCTTATGTTTTCTCGCATAGCATAATGCTACTTAATTACGCAGCGGGAACAAAGCGTGCTTTAGCAAACGGTAGTGACAGTATATTAAACGGTTACTTATACCACAGCCACACCCCGAGCGTCGGCAAACGTCTCCATCACACCCATCATCTCAATCGCTTCTTCGGCGGGGCAGGGATTCGGTCCTTTGCCGAGAAAATACTGAACCACGGCGTCAATCATAGGCTGCTGCACATGCGCAGGATGCTGTACCGTCACGGCTTGCTCTCCGCCGTTGACCCACACCGTGTATTGATTACTGAAAACCGTAAACCGGATACGGCCTTCCGAGCCGATAATTTCGCAGACATCCTCCGCAATGCCCTCGGGCATGGTAAAACACCATATACCGTTGATGACCACCCCACGCTGCATCCGCATCACGCCAGTGACGATATCCTCCGCATCGTACAGCCCAGCCTGATTGGCACACAGGCCGTAAGCCTCCTTCACCGGCCCGAAGTAGTAGCGCATCAGATCAAGCTGGTGCGGAGCAAGATCGAAGAAGTAACCACCTCCGGATATGGTCGGATTGATCCGCCAGTTCTCTTCCGTATTCGCCACCAGCGCCGGTTTAGGTGGTTGCAGCAGCCGCAGGTTGACACAGCGAACCGCTCCGATGGTTCCATCCTGCACCAGTTGCCGGATGTGCCGGAACATGGGCATCTCCCGGCGGTAATGCGCTACGCACAGTTTCTGGTTGTACTGCTGCGCGGCTGCCAGCATTCGTTCGGCCGAGGCTTTGGAGACCGTCATCGGCTTTTCCACGTACACCGGCTTTCCGGCTGCCAGCGCGGCAACCGTGTATGCCTCATGCGACGAAGGCGGAGTGGCAATATAGATAGCGTTGATGTCCGGGTCGTTAATGAGCTGTTCAGCATCGTCGTACCATTTGGGCACGCCATGCCGTTCGGCATAATCGCGGGCTTTGTCGCCATTTCGGCGCATGACCGCGACCAGTGACGAATTCGCTATTTTATTGAATGCTGGGCCGCTCTTCACCTCGGTGACATCACCGCAGCCGATAATCCCCCAACGTACTGTTTCCATAGATTTTGATACTAATACCCGAAAAAGCAGCCCTGCCAAGACCATCTACTCAGTGCGCAATCATGCAGAGCTACGCGCCCCACTCTTTCACTCATTCGCTCTTTCACTTCCCTCCCCGGAACCCGGCTACCCCCAACATACGTTACCTTTGTTCAGACTAATGACCCGGTGCGGCTTTGAAAACGAAAATTCTCCTGATTACGCCCCCTTTCACCCAACTGAATACCCCGTATCCGGCAACGGCTTACCTCAAGGGATTTCTGAACACGAAGGGCTACGAATCCCGCCAGGCTGATCTGGGCATCGATGTGATTCTGGAGGTGTTTTCTGCCAAAGGTTTAACCGCACTGTTTGATGCGCTGGAAGCCGCTGAAGCTGAGCTATCCGAAAACAGCTACCGGATCTATACCCTGAAAGACGACTATATCACCACCATCGGCCCGGTTATCCGCTTCCTCCAAAACAAAAACCCGACGCTCGCCCACAGCATCTGCGACCGCACCTACCTGCCCGAAGCATCCCGCTTCGACGATCTGGAAGAACTGGACTGGGCCTTCGGTACCATGGGTATCCACGACAAAGCCCGGCACCTGGCAACCCTCTACCTCGAAGACCTGGCTGATCTTATTAAAGAGGCCGTTGACCCGCACTTCGGGTTCAGCCGCTACGCCGAACGCCTGGGCCGTTCAGCCACCCATTTTCATGAATTACACGAAGCCTTACAGGCTCCCAATACCTTCATTTCCGCTACGCTCGTGCGGCTACTCGACCAGCAGATACAGCAGTGGCAGCCGAATGTGGTCTGCCTGACGGTACCGTTTCCGGGCAACCTCTTCGGTGCGCTGAAATGCGGGCAATACCTTAAACAACACTACCCGCATATCGCCGTCGTCATGGGTGGCGGCTATGCCAATACGGAACTCCGAACGCTCAAAGAGCCTCGGGTATTTGATTACGTGGATTACGTTAGTCTGGATGATGGCGAAGCACCGTTGCAGAACCTGCTGGAGTATCTATCCGGCGAGCGTGACCAAAGCCAGTTGAAACGCGTTTTTGCCCGCACCAACGGCGTCGTTACCTATTACAACGGCGCGAAAGAACGCGACGTGCCCCAGCGCGAAACTGGCACACCCGACTACCGCGACCTGCGGCTGCCCCACTACCTATCGGTCATTGAAGTAATCAACCCCATGCACCGGTTGTGGAGCGATGGCCGCTGGAATAAGCTGACGCTGGCCCACGGCTGCTACTGGGGCAAATGCTCCTTCTGCGACATCTCGCTCGATTATATTAAACGTTATGAACCATTAACGGCCTCTCTCCTCTGCGACCGTATCGAAGAAATTATTGAACAGACGGGCCAGAACGGTTTTCATTTTGTGGATGAAGCGGCTCCCCCGGCCCTGATGCGTGATCTGGCCCTGGAGATCATCCGCCGGAAGCTGACGGTGGTCTGGTGGACCAACATCCGGTTCGAGACCAGCTTCACGCATGACTTATGCCAATTGCTCAAAGCGTCGGGCTGTATCGCCGTATCCGGTGGCCTGGAAGTAGCCTCCGACCGGCTGCTCGAACGCATGAAGAAAGGGGTGACAGTGGCACAGGTAGCCCGCGTCGCCGATGCGTTTACGCAGGCCGGTATCATGGTCCATGCTTACCTGATGTATGGCTTTCCGACCCAAACGGTGCAGGAAACGGTAGATTCGCTGGAGATGGTTCGGCAGCTTTTTCTGAACGGGGTGGTGCAGTCGGGGTTCTGGCACCGCTTTGCCATGACGGCCCACAGTCCGGTGGGTATGCATCCGGCTGAATTCGATGTGATGCGCATAGACCCCGACTTCGGCGGCTTTGCCGACAACGACCTGGACCACGACGACCCACTGGGTGCCAACCATGATCTGTTTGCCGAAGGGCTGCGCAAATCGCTGTTCAACTACATGCACGGCGTCTGCTTTGAGTACCCGCTGCAGCAGTGGTTCGATTTTAAGATACCGCCCACGACCATTCCTCCGCGCTACATCGAAAAGTGCCTTAAACAGATACCTGACAAAGCACCCCGACCGAATGCGCTGGCCATCTGGCTGGGCAATGTACCGGCGCTGGAGGTTGTTGAATTGAAGAAGGGCAAGAAGATAGTTGAGGTAGCCGAGCTGACGTTTTACAACAAACAGCAGGATTGGGTGCTGGAAACCAGTTTGCCCATAGGTCAATGGCTGACAGAAGTCCTGGCGCAGTTACGGATTGGCAAGCAGGAACTGCGGTCTTTCCAGCAGGTAAAGGCAGCCTTTGAGCAGGCTGGACCGGGCCGTTTTGAGGATTTTATGAGCTCCTCCACGTGGGAGGAGCTCCGGACGAATGGGCTGCTGATCGTGTAAAATTAATAATCGCTCTTGCTGCTCTTTTTTGCCTGTTTGGCGGCTCGCTTTTCTTTCAGCGTTTTTTCCGCTGTCTTTTTAACACTTCCCTTAGAAGCTGAACCTTTATCTTTTGACATAGCTACAGGAGTTTAGTTTACGGAGAAAGGTAGCCAGAAAAAAGAGTTCATCCAATAATTTCCTTTTGTAGGGACGCAAAATTTTGCGTCCCTACAAGTGCCCCGACCGTATCTTTGCCTGTTGCTAACCTGTGTCCCTATGAAGTTCGACGATTATAGCATTGCCCCGGAGATAAAACAAAATCTGGAGACGCTGGGCTTCAGGCGCCCGACGGATATCCAGTTCAGGTCTATCCCTCCCATTCTCAAGGGTGAGGACGTGCTGGCAATTGCCCAAACCGGCACCGGCAAAACGGCCGCCTTTGCCATTCCGGTCATCAGCATGCTACACGACCGCAAAAGCTCAAGCCGCACCGAGGGGATCAAATGCGTCGTGATGGAGCCCACGCGGGAACTGGCCATTCAGATTACCGGGGTCTTCGAGCAAATAGGGAAACATACGCGGGTAAAAACATTCTGCGTCTTCGGCGGAGTAGAACAGGGGCCGCAGATTGCCCGGCTCGAAAAGGGCATTGACATTCTGGTGGCCACGCCCGGCCGGCTGTTCGACCTGGTCAGTCAGGGATATATCCGGCTGCAACGGACGGAGATCCTGATCCTCGACGAAGCCGACCATATGCTGGACTTAGGCTTTATCCGGGACATTCAGGACCTAATCAAATTCCTGCCCCGCAAGCGGCAGACCTTGTTCTTTTCGGCTACCATCAACGAGACTATTAAGAAACTGGCTTATTCGCTGGTGCATAATCCCATCCGAATCCAGATTTCGCCCAAAGACCCGGTTGCCAAAAACATTACCCACTCCGTTGCTTTTGTGGAGATGGACGACAAACGCTTCTTTCTGGAGAGGGTGATCAACGAGAATCCCGACAGTAAGATCCTGATTTTTGTCCGCACCAAAGTCCGGGCCGAGCGCGTCTACAAAGCGCTGGAGCGAGTGGGTATCAAAAGCATGACCATTCACGGCGACAAAGAGCAGCACGACCGGCTCCAGGTCATGCAGCAGTTCCGCAGCGGAGAAACCAAAATTCTGATTGCCACCGATGTCAGCGCCCGAGGCATTGATATTCCCAACGTCGATTACGTAGTCAACTACGACCTGCCGGAGCAACCGGAGAACTACGTTCACCGCGTCGGTCGCACGGGCCGGGGCACGCAGAAAGGGCTGGCCGTATCGTTTTGCAGCACGGAGGAAAAACCGCTGCTGGCAGAAATCGAGCAGTACCTGACGAAGCCAATCCACGTCGTCGATATCAGCAAAAAAGAGTACGCAGCCACCATCGACTTCAGCAACGAGACCGTCAATTACGATCTGGACGCCCTGATGCGCGAAGCCGAGCAGGCCGAACTGGAGCGTAAGAACCGGAAAAAGAAAAAGAAATAAAGGGCAGGTTTCGTTTGTTTAAGGTGCCGAAGCCGGATCATACCAGCTACCGCTAAATCACTATTATGCTGCTGATCTCATATAAAAAGCAGCAATACGGATTTATTTGCCGATTTTTACGTTATCATACAATGCCGGTGATATTTCGCATCCATCCACAGTCCCCGGCAGTCATACAGAAGCTGATTTTTTGGTTGGCCCGCGCCTGCGGGATGCACACATCAGCTTTCCTCAAAACATATACATGTTATTCGAACAATTAAATGTGATTGAGCCCATCCTAAAGGCTCTTCAAACAGAAGGATACACGACCCCTACACCCATTCAGGCTCAGGCTATCCCCATTATCCTCCAGGGCAGAGATTTACTCGGTTGCGCCCAGACCGGCACCGGCAAAACAGCCGCCTTTGCCATTCCGATTCTGCAACAGCTCAAAGATGAAGCCGGACCGCAAAAAGGCCCCCGGCGCATTAAGTGTCTGATTCTGACTCCAACTCGCGAACTGGCCATTCAGATTGGCGAGAGCTTTACCGCGTACGGCCGTAATCTGAGTCTGAAGCATACCGTCGTTTTCGGCGGGGTATCGCAGCACGCGCAGGTGAACGCCATTAAATCGGGTATTGATATTCTGGTCGCTACACCGGGTAGGCTACTCGACCTGATGGGCCAGGGCATTATTTCCCTGAAGCACATCCAGATCTTTGTCCTTGACGAAGCCGACCGGATGCTGGATATGGGCTTTATTCACGATGTGAAGCGGGTGATTCTGCAATTACCGATGAAGCGGCAGTCGCTGTTTTTCTCAGCGACCATGCCGCCGGACGTTGCCAAACTGGCCGATACCATCCTGACGAAACCCGCTAAGGTAGAGGTCACTCCGGTATCGTCAACGGCCGACACGATTCAGCAGTTGCTGTATTACGTCGACAAAAACGACAAGAAAAAGCTGCTGATTCACTTGCTGGAAGACAACGCCATTCAGTCGGCGCTGGTGTTTGCTCGCACGAAGCATGGGGCGGATAAGGTGGTGAAAGACCTGGTCAAGGCCGGTGTCAAAGCCGAAGCGATCCACGGCAATAAGTCGCAGAACGCTCGTCAACGGGCGCTGAGCAACTTTAAATCCGGGGAGATCCGGGTGCTGGTGGCTACCGATATTGCCGCACGGGGTATCGACATCGACGAGCTTTCGCACGTAATCAACTACGAACTGCCGAATATTCCGGAGACGTACGTTCACCGGATTGGCCGGACCGGCCGGGCGGGTGCCAGCGGCATTGCGTTTTCGTTCTGCGATGCCGAAGAAAAACCGTATTTGAAGGACATTCACAAGCTGATTGGCAAGCAGATTCCGGCTGTCAGCGATCATCCCTACCCGCTGGGTATTTCGGTGGCCGAGCCGGCGCAGGCCCAGCAGGCGCTGAGAGAACAGAGGAACAATGGATTTAACCGTCGGAGCAGCAGCGGCAGCGGCAACTCACGGCCGTTTAACCGCAACAACAACCGCCGTCCGAAACCACAGGCGCAGTAAGCTATACATCTTTCACACACCGGAAGCCGACGTGCATGAGCGAGGTTTCCGGTGTGGAGGAAGAGCGCCCCGATACCCGGTAGCCATGGCACCAGCCGGGCTCACACAGAAACGAACCGCCCCGCTGCGCCCGCTCCGCCTTCTCGTTTACGTCCATTTTGGTTTGGGTCAATACGTCGCGGTACTCCTGCTTCCAGTTGTCGCACCACTCCCAGACATTCCCCGACATATCCGTCAATCCCAACGGCGTCTTTCCGAACTTGCCCACGGGTGAGGTAAATTTATAGCCATCGGTCACGTAGTTGTGCTCCGGAAACTTACCCTGCCAGATATTGGCGTTGTAGGCTCCCGCTTTATCGATGTCGTTGCCCCAGGGGTATATGGTGCGATCATTACGGGCGTTGCGGGCGGCATGTTCCCACTCAAACTCCGTTGGCAAGCGCTTTTTAGCCCATTTGCAATAAGCCTGTGCATCGTTCCAGGAGACTTGCGTGACGGGGTGATTATCGGACGCAGGTGGAAAGTCCGGTCCCTGCGGGTAGCGCCAGTTAGCGCCCTCTTTCAGAATCCACTGCTTGTCGGTGCTCTCGTCGATCATTCCGGCATTGCCAAATTTCTCCGCTTCGGTTTTGTAGCCGGTTGCCGTCACAAACTGCCGGAACGCCCCGACCGTAACGGGATGCTCATCCATGAAAAACGGCTTTACCTCCACCCAAAATACCGGCTGCTCCTGCGCCAGCCCCTCGGCCGACCCAATCTGCGTATACCCACCGGGCACCAACACCATCCCTTTGGGCGGAGCAGTTGCTGGCTTCGCTTCTGTTTTTTCCTCCTCCGGCTTGATGGCACCCAGAATGGTCACCCCGTCCGAAAACTGATACGGCTTGATGTTCTCGGGCAGCGTAGCTTCTGCCGCACCACTTTCGTGGTAATGCTCATGTTCTGACAGCCGGTCGGAGCCCGACTCGCTGCCGCAGGCGGAGAGGATTAGCAGGATGGCAAGTATGTATATTGTGAATTTCATGTTTAGTCTTATTTACCTTTTTCCCGAATTTACCCAAATTCCACCGCTTTTCCAGCATACCCCTACCGCTGCTCCCCCACCAACTGCACCGGCCCCAGGAGCCCTGATTCAACAGGTGGCCGTTTAGACGCATCGAACGGCTTATACTGAATATCAACCATGTTGATGTCGTAAAACTTCCGCCAGGGCACTTTCTGGCTGTCCAGGTAGCGCATGCGGTTAAAGGACAGGTTGCGCACATCCACCTCCAGCGTATTCTGCTGCTTCAGCAAGCCGTTCGGCAGCGGCAGGCGGTAGGGTAGCGACCAGGCTTTGCCCACTGGCTGCCCGTTCAGCCGCACTTCGGCTACTTCACGCACATCGCCTAAGTCCAGCCACAGGTTCGGCTGGCTGCGCAGATTGTCGGGTACTGTAAAGTTCAGGCTGTAGCGTGCGGTACCGCTAAACCATTGCGTTGCTGTATCGCCCAACGTGGTCCAGGAAACCAGCTTGCTGGTAGACACGGGCTTTGGAATAAAAGGTGCCCCATCTATGAAACGAATCAACCAATTACCAGTCAACGAATAGCCATTTGTCGCCAGCGGTTGCCCCGGCCACGGACTGCCCTTACGCATAGATTCAAACGCGTTGATGAATACCGACTCGCCGGGCGCTAACGTCAGCGGGATCTCAATCATACCCGCTCCAACCCGCTCCTTCGGCACAAAGCCCCGGCGCTGGTGCAGCGGGTCCACCAATTCAATACTATTCGCGTTTACCGCCAGCCGGATGCGGCCGGTGTTGTACTTGTTTTGAAGATTTGCTACAAAATACTGCCAGCCATCCGCCTGCTTTTTGCGGATAAACGCCAGGCCGTTATCCACCAGCGGCTCCCGGCGAATTTGCCAGCCATTCAGACCTTGCACTACATCGTCCGCCACCCGGCTCCGACTGGCCATCTGCTGGTTCAGGGTTTCCAGCGCTTTCTGCCGGTTAACCACCTGATGATAGCCGGCTACCAGGCTCGGGCGGTTCTTCACAAACAGCACCTTTACTCCCTGCTTCGCCAGTTTATCCAGGGCTTGTAGCGTTTCCAGGGGCAGAAACTCCGTTGGCGGCACCACAATCATTTTGTAGTTCGCCCCTCCGCTGGTGGTGACGCTACCGTTGGTGGCCGGGCGGCACTGGGTTAACTGAAGGTCCGATATGTAGTCGTACTGAAAACCCTGCCGTTGCAGGTCGGCAGCCGTCTGCCCGATGGGACGTCCCAGCAGCCAGCGGTTGGCGTTGGCGTGTACATCCAGCGCGTGGGTGCCTCCCGACGTACCGGGCGAATGCCACAGATCATGAATCGGAAAATAGAGCAATACGTCGCCATCCGGCTTGCCGGTTTGCAGGAGCCGCTGGCAATCGGTGATGTAGCGGTTCAGTTCCGGGAAGTCGCGCCAGAAATGGCTTTGCTGGTTGTAGTTGGTCGAGGCATAAAACAGCCAGCCCGGCCAGGCTTCGCCGGGCGGTGAATACGGGATGCCGTGGTAAAAGACGTGGTTAATGCCCGAGATAAACGACTCGTCAATGATCGGCTTGATCTGCGCCAGCGATACCTTGAAGTGGTCGGCCAGCCAGGTCGAGGTCTCCGACGTCACCAGTGGCTTTCCGGCTACGTGGGCCGACGACGACGCAAACTTCAGAATCATGGGATCGGGCCGGCCAAACCGAGACTCTTCGTACGAGGGGTCCATGCGGTAGCCGGGAATGTCGAAGGGTTTGCTGCCGAAATACTCAGTTTCGGGCATATCGGATAGCGCATACAGATCGAGCAGGTTACCGGGTGAGCCGTGGGCTTCGTTACGAACCAGATAGCCCTGTTGCTTTGCCCAGTTCGTCCAGGTTTTGGTAAAGGCATCGCGCAGCAGATCGGCAATGGTGGCGTGGTAATCGCCTAGAACACGCTTTTCCGCCAGCGAAAGCTGGCCTTCTTTCTGAAGAACAGGCAGGTACTGGCGCAGGTCGTAGCCCCGCCGTTGTTTGAATTCGTTCAGGAACCCAGGTGTCCAGTTGGCCCCGTACGCTTCATAGGAGTCGTTGTATACCGCCCGGATTTTGTCTGGTTTATTGGCGAAATAGGTTTTGAGCTTAGTAAAGCCCTGAAGATACGTCTGCACAGCCTGTGTATCGAAATGATCCAGTACAGGTCCTTCGCCACCCGGAGCAGCCCGCTTCACCTGCTGCCCCGTGGGTGTCATTCGCAGCACATATACCTTCCCTGTTCGTTTCTCTGCCTGCCACAGTACCTCCGGCCCGAACGGTTTCGGCACAACCAGGGTATCGCCGTTGGTCATAATAGCGGTAATCGCCAAAACCTCACCTTTGCCTTTCAGATCGGCCCGGCGGATCGTCTGCCCCGGCTGAAACGGGTACTCCTCAACCTGAAATTGCTGAGCCGCCATCGTGGGCGTTACCTGCGGACCGCCATAGGGCCAGCCGGTGCCGAGCGTCAGGTCAACGCCCATCCTCAGGGTCGCAGCCTGTTGAAGGGTATATTCGAGCAGTTGCAGCCAGCGGTCGCTCATAAACGGCACAAACTGCTTCTCGTAGCCTTTGACACCGTAGATGGGAATTATATGCACCCCGCCCAAACCTGCTTTGGCATAATCCTGCAGGTTCTGTCGTATACCGTCCTCCGTAACAGCGCTACCCATCCACCACCAGTACGCCCAGGGCCTGGCGGTGTCGACGGTTGTGCGGGTTGTATTGGGTTTGGGCTGTGCCTGTGCGATGTATACGAAAGTAAAGAGTAAGCCGAAAAGGCAAAGCCAACGAAAAGCTGAAAGCATGCTGGAAAACAGTGGGTGAGTACCTTATAGAAAGGCATAAGTGGGGTATGTCCTACCTATGCCGGGAGACGTCGTACGGCAGCGAAAATGTGATCAGGCCTGTAAAGCCAAACCGGATCACCTAACTAAAATTTTTGGATTATTTATTTGGCTACCGCTCACTATAAACATTGTATTTTATATTATATTTTTTCCTACTATTGTGCAGCCCACCGAAAAGCGTTACTACCAAATTACGTCACCATTTACTTGATTTTCTTAACCTTAACTTATGAAACGTCGTACATTTGTTGGCCAGTTCACGGCAGGATTGGCCCTTCAATTTATCCCAGCTTCTCTCCTAGCCGGTTCTGCCTCAATAGTCCCGCCAAACCGGCCATCGGCATCCTGGCTGGACCAGGCATCTGAGATAATATGGGATGGGAGTCTTGGCACTCCTCAACGCTTAACTATTTCGCGTATCTATAGTCCTGAGCTTACCTCTATTCCCACCTTACGGGCGATGGCCGGCCAGGATTTCGACCTGGCGGGTCGCCTGCTGAGAACAAACCTGTCGCCTGATCCCGACACTCTCTTTGTAGAGTCATCATCGTCTCTGTTTGGTTCGTATTCAACCTGTTTTTACCAGGCCGGCATGACCATGACCTGGCAGTGCCTGGCCCGCATTAGCCATCAGGCGACTGAGCCCACCCGTACGCTGCGGGTTATGGGAAGCCAGGGGGTTCTGCAAATTGCGATCGACGTCGGGAGTTACCAACTGATTAATTTACGGGGGCAACTCGTGCGGGTCGTATAGGATGTATAGTAATCCCTCAGCTTTCTTTCGGGCAACAGCTGGACAGGGTTTCCGGCGCTGACGCGTTGCTCCGTCAATGGTTTGGTTTACCCCAGTACGAATAAACTCATGAACGATGAACGATACCCCGCCTGCCCAATCTCCTCTGCCCGTAGCGGATACTCCGGCCAACCACCAGACCTGGTGGTCCGGGCTGGAACCTCAGTGGCAGGCCGCTTTTCAGGCCGCTTTTTTGGGCCATACCAATCCGCCAGCCGACGAGGAACTGGAAAACCTCCGGCAAACGCCGGCGCTTCGGCTTGCCGGACCCACGGCTCCCTTCCCAAATATGCGTTTTGCGCTGACTAATTGTTCGGGCCTGACAGGCATGAGCAGGCTGGAGACGCTGGTACTCACCAATCACGCGATTGAATCCATTTGGGAATTGGCCCATCTCACTAAGCTGAAAAGTCTGTTTGTCAGTGACAACGCTATTCGGAGTCTGGCAGGAATAGATGGCATAACCCAACTGGAGCAATTGTATGCGCAGGCCAACCAGATCGACTCACTCGAACCTATCCGCAATTTAACCCACCTGCGGGAAGTTTACGTAAGTGGGAACGCGCTGACATCCCTCAAGGGGCTTACACGACAACACGCCCAAACCATAAAAGCTTTCTTTTGCCTGCCCAATGAACATCTGGCAGATCGGGAGATTATCCGCGTCGAACGAACGCTGGGTATTCGGTGCCGATCCCTTTAACCAATCTTTTTATCACTCATTTTCTTAACCTTTTTACGTCTATGGAAGCATTTATTGCCTCAATCATTCTCTTCGGTGGTACTTATGCCCCTCGGGGCTGGGCCTTCTGTCAGGGACAGATCCTGTCTATTGCTCAGAACACCGCCCTATTTGCCCTTCTCGGGACAACGTACGGCGGCAACGGCCAGACAACCTTTGCTTTACCCGATTTGCGGGGCCGGGTGCCCATCCATCCGGGACAAGGTCCGGGCCTTTCTCCCTACAGTCTGGGACAAATGGGT
Organism: Nibrella saemangeumensis; assembly: GCF_039541915.1. Lineage (NCBI taxonomy): Bacteria > Pseudomonadati > Bacteroidota > Cytophagia > Cytophagales > Spirosomataceae > Nibrella > Nibrella saemangeumensis. The sequence continues at coordinate 418,012 of NZ_BAABHD010000022.1, read as the reverse complement.
GGTTTTGAGACAACAACGCTGTTGACAGCAAACTTACCTGCTCACACCCACACCCTCAAAGCCTTCTCTGAAAACGGTGATAAAGCCTCACCTCAGAGTAATTTTCTGGCGGCAACAGGCGGACTCGATCCTGAATACCGGACAACGGGCTCCGAGATACCAATGGCGGCAGGTGCCATTGGTATGACCGGGGGTAACCAGCCGTTTAACAACATACAGCCTTACCTGGCCCTTAATTACATAATCTGTTTACAGGGGATTTTCCCGTCCCGCAATTAATCAGCGTATCTGGTCTGCTTCTGTATGATAAACAGCTATTTTAAACTACCCGTCACGTTCAATGAAGCTGCGCTGGTTCAGGATCTGACTACCTGCCTGCGCATACAATGGGGGCTGCATTTTAATCAGAAAGATTATGTGGGCCGGTGGACCAGTATTGCTCTGCGCTCGGCCTCGGGACGTGAAGACGATATATATGCCCACCCGACCCTCACCACGTACGCCGACACGCCCCTGCTTGACCAATGTACTTATTTCCGCCAGGTTTGCGATTGGTTTGCCTGCGAAAAAGAATCGATTCGTTTAATGTCGCTGGCACCTGGCAGCCTGATCAGGGAACACACCGATCCCGGCACCGGCTATCGGTACGGCGTATTTCGCCTGCATATCCCGATCCAGACGGCCGATGCCGTACAATTTCGGGTGGCCGGTGCCGACCTGCCCATGCAACCGGGTGAATGCTGGTATGCTGATTTTCATCTCCCGCACAGCGTACACAATGCCGGTCCGATTGAGCGGATTCATCTGGTTCTGGACTGCCAGCGCAATGCCTGGTCCGACGCGTTGTTCAGGCAGGCAGGTTACGACTTTGACGAAGAAGCCCGCCAGGCGGCTTATTCCAGGGATACCAAACGCCTGATGATCGACGAACTATCCCGGATGGAGTCAGACTCGGCCCGCCAGTTAGTTGTGCAGCTTCAGCAGGAACTCGGCGAATTAGCCTGAACGGCTCTTCAACCAGGCCCATCTATGGTAAATTGTCCTGAACCCCATCCGCTTCGACACTGGATACCCTACAAATTACTGTCATCCGAGGGGCAACTGCTCTTCCGTTGGCTGTATCTGGCGGATGAGCCGCTGAACGCTCCTTTTTTTGAGGACACCCGGCAACGGTGTTTACAGCATCCGTTTAATGCCGGTTCGCCAGCCGTTATCAGTTCGCTGGATGGGCTGATCAATATGGCACAGACAGTCCCGTCGGTAGCGCCATCGGCGTTTATCTTCCACGTATCGCGCTGTGGCTCCACGTTGCTGGCCCAATTGTTGAGTTTAAACAACCGCCATATTGTATTATCTGAAGTACCCCTGCTGGACACTGTACTGCGGCTTTCTGATAACGAAAAAAATGTACCGGCGCGTCAACAGGGGCAGGCATTTCAGGCTATCCTTCGGTTGCTGAGTCAGCCGCGCACGGGTCAGGAAACGCATGTTTTTGTGAAGCTGGATAGCTGGCATATTCTCGCTTACGAAACCATCCGGCGGCTCTATCCAACTACGCCCTTTGTTCTGCTATACCGCGCTCCGGATGCGGTCCTTCGTTCGCACCGGAATCAACGCGGCATGCAGGCCATTCCCGGCTTAATACCGGCTGAGTTTATCGGTTCACCGCTAGGCCTGGTCACCGGCATGGACTTAGACGTTTACATGGCTTATGTCTTACAGCGCTATTTTGAGGCCATGCTGGCGGTGGCGGAAAAAGATGCCAACTGCTTACTGATCAACTATCAGGCCGATGGCATGACCATGATGCATGAACTGATACCCTTCCTTCAACTGACCTTAACCGAAGCTGACTATGCCGCCATGGAGGATCGGTGTGGCTACCATGGAAAATACCCTGATCGGGAATTCACAGCGGAGAACCCGGTAGCGGAGTTCTCTACCTACCTGCAACCTGCCTTATTGCTGTATCACCAACTGGAAGAGAAGCGACTACAGCCGGTCAGCTCTTTATGCCATTAATGATACGCCAATAGGCAGGACGCTATTCTGGTTTCCATACTATTGTTCAGCCTTACCCAGGGCGTTTAACACAGCAACAAAGTTCACAGCGTTTTTTAACCTTTACCTTCTTTCTTATGAACCACAAATACTCACTATTGGCTACAGGCGGAAAAGTCTGCCTGGCTAACGCAAGAAACCCAAACCACCCACTGTGGCTGGTCTGGGGTACGCTCCTCTTTTTTATCGCGTTAAGCGGCCAGGTCAACGCCCAGACCGCCCCCGCTTCCATCACCGTTTCGGGGGCCTGCCTGAGTAACACCTACGTTTTAACCAAATATGCTGATAACTACGAGGGTACCGGGCGTCCGGCTTATTCAGGGACGGGTACGGTTAGTATTGGCGGAACCACGTACGATGGTGTCGCTATGGCCGTTTTTTACGAACCCGCCGGACCGGCCTGGGTATTGACGTTTGATGGAGGGGCATACCTGTCCAATCCGTCTACGGCTACAGTACCTCCTACGTCGGGCTGGGTAGCGGTAACAACGGGCGTTGTGGGAACCTGTGAGGGAAGTGCCCCCGTGACAGTGATAAGCGGCACCGTCCGGATTACACCAACGGCGGTCGCTACCATTTGCGCCGGTTCGCCCGTGAGCCTGACCGCCACACCAACCGACCTGGCCTCGCCGGTCACCTATGCCTGGAGCAGTAGTCCAGCCGGCATTTCAGGTTCCGGTGCTATTCTGACCCAGAATGCACCGAGTGTGAGCGGCATTACGACTTACCTGATTACCGTTACGGCTACGAGTGGCCCGAGCAGCGCAACGGCAAGCACGCAGGTTGTGGTGAAGCCCTCCCCTACTTTAACGGCAGGGGTGAAGACCAACCCCACTACCTGCGGGGGTAGCGACGGCAGCATTGCCTTCACCACGACCAATGTTCCCAACGGCAGTTACACCCTCACGTATACCGGCGCGGGCAGTCCCCGCCAGATAACGGTCAGCAGTAATACCTTTAGTCTGACAGGCTTATCCGCCGGTACGTACATTAACTTTTCAATAACCTACAACGGCTGTACCGGCTCACTCGCTACCCCGATCACGCTAACCAACCCCAATGCGCCAGGCCTCACGCTAAGTAGCAGCGGTCCTATTAGCTGTACAGCGCCCACCGCAACCCTGACAGCTACCTCGGGCTTTGTCAGCTACAGCTTTAGTGCCGGGGCCACGCAGCAGGGTGGTCCGGCCGGTAACACCGCTACGGTTTCGACTGCCGGGGTGTATTCCGTTTCCGCTACCGCGGCCAACGGTTGCACCGCCGTCAACAGCGTAACAGTCACCGGCAGCAGTACACCCACGCCGGTGGACCTGACGGCCAGTAGTGCCATTAGCTGCGCAACGCCTACGGTTACCCTGGCCGCTACACCAGGCTTTGTCAGTTACAGCTTCAGCGCGGGCGCTACCCAGCAGGGCGGCCCGGCCGGTAACACCGCCAGTGTAAGCACAGCCGGCACCTATTCAGTGACCGCCGTGAATGCCAATGCCTGTACCTCTACCACGATGGTGACCGTCACCGGCAGCAGCACTGGTCAGCCGGTGGATCTGGTTGTCAGCGCTCCCATCACCTGTACAGCACCAACGGCTACCCTGACCGCCACCGCCGGTTTTGCCAGCTACAGATTCAGTGCTGGAGCTAGTCAGCAAGGGGGCTCAGGGGGCAACACCGCCACAGTCACGCTGGCGGGTACCTATTCGGTAACGGCGACCGATGCGAATGGATGTACATCCACCACCATAGTGACTGTTTCTGGCAGCAGCACTCCGCCACCGGTGGAACTCTCCGCAAACGGTCCTGTTAGCTGCACAGCGCCCACCTCAACCCTGACGGCTACCCCAGGCTTTATCAGCTACAGCTTCAGCGCGGGTGCTACGCAACAGGGCGGTGCCGGCGGCAATACCGCTACGGTCACACTGGCAGGTACTTATTCAGTGTCGGCCGTCAATGCGACCGGTTGTGTTTCCATCACCAGCGTAACAGTCACTGGCAGCAGTACACCCACACCGGTGGACCTGAGGGCCAGTAGTGCCATTAGCTGCGCAACGCCTACGGTTACCCTGGCCGCCACACCGGGCTTTGTCAGTTACAGCTTCAGCGCAGGCGCTACCCAGCAGGGCGGCCCGGCCGGTAACACCGCCAGTGTAAGCACAGCCGGCACCTATTCAGTGACCGCCGTGAATGCCAATGCCTGTACCTCTACCACGATGGTGACCGTCACCGGCAGCAGCACTGGTCAGCCGGTGGATCTGGTTGTCAGCGGTCCGGTACCCTGCACCGGCGCACCCGTTACCTTATCGGCTACCGTCGGTTTTGCCAGCTACAGCTTCAGTGCGGGCGCTACCCAGCAGGGAGGCTCCGGAGGTAACACCGCTACGGTACTCACTGCCGGCGTCTACTCCGTCACGGCGACCGATGCCAACGCCTGCACCTCCACCACGATGGTGATGGTGAGTCCCGCACCGGTTGTCAGCATTACGCCCTCCAGTACCACCATCTGTGCCGGGCAGCAGGCGACTTTGACCGCCACCGGCGGTACCGGGTATTTATGGAGTACCGGCGAAACAACGGCTTCCATCAGTGTAACGGCCAGCAGCAGCTATTCGGTAACCCTCACTGACGGTTCCGGCTGTTCGGCCACCGCTACAGTGACGGTGAACCCGTTGCCAGGCGTCAGCATCAATCCGGTCTCGCCCACCATCTGTGCCGGGCAGTCGGTTACGCTGGAGGCCAGCGCAGGCAGTAGTTATGTCTGGAGCAATGCGGCCACCAGCCAGTCTATCAGCGTCGGTGCCGCCGGGCCCTATTCCGTAACGGTGACCGGGGCCAACGGCTGCTCCAACACGGCTACGGCCATGGTAACCGTAAATCCTCTGCCGGTAGTTAGTATAGTAGCCTCAGCAACTGCGGTAAGCGTGGGTCAATCCGTGACATTAACGGCCAGCGGAGGAGACTCGTATCAGTGGAGTACCGGAGATTCGGGTAATCGAATAACGGTGTCCGCAGCCGAGGCTAGTACAGTCTATTCGGTAACGGTAACCAATGCCGCCGGTTGTAGCCAGACAGCCTCAGTGACCCTGACGGGAGTAGCGGTATCAGGGCCCAATAGTCTGTGTGTGAAAACCGCACCACCGTTAGATGGCGAGGTTACTTTGCCATTAACCATGACGGTAGTGGGAGCCTCACCCGCGTATACCTATAGCTGGTCGTATAAAGCCGCCAAATCAAAGAACTACAAGGACATCGGACCGAAAGGTACTTCTATTGGTAAGGTAGAACTGGAACCTGTGCCGGGAGAGCCTACGCTCCTGATAACAGGTACCAAGGGGAATCTCAACAGCCTGCAAAACAACGTAATCCGGCTCACCGTGAAGCTGGGCAACACCGTTCTTGGCAGTTTTGAGACGCTGCTGGACGGCAGTTGTCCGCTGGCGATCCCGAATGCCCGTGAAGGGGTAATTACCTCGGAGGATGTTCAGGTGCGGGTATATCCGAACCCGATTGCAGATCAGTTGCAGGTAGAGATTCGGGGGTTAAGCAAACCGGCAAAAGTCAGTTTATTTGATCTGCGGGGTATACAACAGGGTAAGTGGGCAGTGGAGCCGGTAGAGGGTACAGGTCAGTTAAAGACCTCCGTTACCAATTTATCAGAAGGGCTGTATCTGTTGCAGGTAGAAACGGCCGAAGGCGTACTGCACCGCCAGCGGGTCCTGAAGCAGCGATAATCACTACTGTATTCCCTGAATCAGGAGGGCCGTTCTGCTTACAGGCAGGGCGGCCTTTTTGCTGGTGAGTAAACGAATCTAGCTTACGCAGGCTTGTCAGTCGTTCGCCTGCGCGCCGAAGTATTACCCAAGCCGGCCCTAACAACACGGCCTTACATCATTAACACATGATGTAAGGCCGTTTAACTGGTTAATCGTATGACTTAATACCCCGGATTCTGCTTGATCTGCGTCGGGTTAATATCAATCTGGCTCTGCGGCACCGGGAAGATCAGGTTGCTTTCTTTCAGGTCGGTTTTAATGCCGATGGCCTGGGCTTTGGCTTTCAAGACGTCCAGCGCCCGACCAGTCCGCACCAGGTCAAACCAGCGGTGGCCTTCAAACGCCAGTTCTACCCGCCGTTCCTGCTCGATGGCCTGCCGCATAGCCGCCTGGGCACCTGTGTCTGCCAGTGTTTTTTCGGCAAGCCCGGCCCGTTTGCGAATCTGGTTCAGGTACGGTAGGGCCTCCGCCGGGCGGCCCTGCTCGTTCAGGGCTTCGGCGTACATCAGCAGCACGTCGGCGTAACGCAGCACCGGCCAGTTGTCTTCCGAATCGCCGTTCACGACGGGCGTATCCCGAAACTTCCGAACGAAGTTGTAGTCAATCTTTGTACCACTGGCATTGACGTAGCTGGTAGCCAGCGATACATCTTTACGGGTATCACCCGGCTCATAGGCCTGAACCATATCCGGAGTGGGCCGGTTGTTGCCACCCCCACCGAACTGAATCACCGCATTGCCAGAGTTTTCGGGCGCGTAGGCATTGGCAAAACCGCTGCCTTCGCCAATGTTACCTTTCTTGTACTGCACATCGAAAATAGATTCCTTATGGTTCTTATTCGACGCCCGGAAGACATCGGCATAATTTGGCAGCAGTTCATATGTACCGGAATCAATCACTTCTTTCAGCTTCTGGGCCGCTTCGGCGTATTTTTTCTGCGTCAGGTACACCTTGCCCAGCAGCGCTTTGGCAGCTCCGCGGGTAGCCCGGCCTACATTGACACCGGTATAGGTGGCCGGCAGTGCGGCTTCGGCTTCGGTCAGGTCCTTAATAATCTGGTTATAAACCTCAGCTGCCGGGGTACGGCCAAACGTATAGCCTTCCTGCGGATCGGTAATTTCTTTTACCACCAGCGGCACATCGCCGAACACCCGCACCAGGTTGAAATACATGAGCGCCCGCAGAAACTTGGCCTCACCCACGATCCGCTTCTTTAGTTCCTCGTCCATCTGAATGCCGGCACTGCGGTCAATCACCGCGTTGGTCCGGTAGATACCCCGGTAGCCGTCTGACCAACGGGAGGCCAGGAACGGATTGGTGGTGCGGAGGTAGAACTTATCGAATTCATCCTGATCCGTCACCGACCCCGACAAAACCGGGGTGGTATCATCCGACGGTATCTCAGACACAACATAGTAACTACCGTACTGCCCGCCGAACTGAAGCGCCCCATAGGCACCATTCAGGGCATTAAGTAAGTCGGCACTGGTTTTATAAAACGTGCCGGTATTGGCCTGTGATATTGGCGACAAATCCAGGAATTGCTCTTTGCAACCGGTGAGCGCGGCCGTTAGCAGGGCGGCCAGCAAGTATGTTCGTTTCATAGAGGTCAAAGATTGAGGGTTAGAGTCCGATATTAACGCCAATCGTGTAGGTACGCGCCAGCGGGTAGCTTCCGTAGTCAACCCCACCCGTTAGCGGACCTTCGTAGCCGCTCACCTCCGGATTGAAACTCAGGTATTTCGAGAACGTCAGGGCGTTTTGTACCCCGGCATATACCCGTACACCCTGGAGCCGGGCACGCTGCGTCAGGGCCTTCGGCAGGTTATACCCGATGGTGATATTCCGCACCCGCAGGTAACTGGCGTCTTCTACCCACCGCGTCGATATGGCGTTGTTATTACCGGTCGTCCGGGTATTGGCACGGGGTGTTTTGCCGTTGCCGGGATCCTGCGGAGACCGCCAGCGGTCCAGCACGGTCGTCAGCGCATTGGAGTTACCCTCCAGGTTCTCGTAGAACCGGCGCGACAGGTTCAGGATCTCGCCCCCCTGGACGCCCTGTATAACGATGCCCAGATCGATACCCTTATAGCTGAAACTGTTGGTGAAGCCATAGATAAAATCGGGCTGATTATTGCCGATGAGGGTCCGGTCGTCGGCGTTGATCCGGCCATCGCCGTTTACATCCTCGTACTTTACATCACCGGGACGGGTATCAGCAAAGTGCGGGTAACTGTCCAGATCGGCTTGATCGCGGAAAACGCCTAACTGTCGGTATCCATAGAAACTACCGAGCGGCTGGCCGATAACGGTAATGTTGGTTTCGCCCACGCCGGTGCCGCTGCGGATCGGGTCGCCGGTAGGTCCGAGTGCCAGGACTTTATTGCGGTTAAACGAGATATTCAGGTCTGTTGACCAGGTAAAGGCACCGGTCAGGTTCCGGGTATTCAGCGCAAACTCCATCCCTTTGTTCTCTACTTTACCGATGTTCCGCACCGCCGAGGAGAAGCCCGTCAGTGTCGGTACCTGCACGGCCAGCAGCAGGTCGGTGGTGATGCGGCTGTAGTAGTCGGCGGTCAGAAAAACCCGGTTGTTCAGGATACCCAGTTCGAGACCGATATCCGTCTGGCGGCTTTTTTCCCACGTCAGGTTATCGTTGCCGATGGAGCTTACCGCCAGGCCATTCGCCAGCACATTCCCAAACACATAGTTGTCGCTGCCTAACAGGCCGATAGCCGGGTAATTACTGGTAAAGGCGTTGTTGCCCGACAACCCATAGCTGGCTTTCAGTTTCAGCTCGGAGACAACCCGGTTGTTCCGCAGAAAAGGTTCTTCAGATACCCGCCAGCCGACCGATGCCGAGGGGAACGTACCCCAGCGGTTGTTGCGGCCGAAACGCGAGGAGCCGTCGCGCCGGAACGAAGCATTGAACAAATATCGGTCCTGAAACGAATACGCTACGCGGCCAAAATAAGACGCCAGCGACCACTGATCCCGGAAAGAAGCGCCCCCGGTGATGGTGCCGGCGTTGATGGTCCGGACAATATCGTTCGGGAAGTTGTTGGCATTGACCCGGTTGCTCTCAAAGTCATTCTTCTGGCTCTCCAGACCCGCCAGCACTTCAATCCGGTGCGTCTCGGCAAGTTGCCGGCTATAGGTCAGCGTGTGGTTGGTTACCCAGTTCATGCTCTGGAACGTATTGGACAGACCGGTGCTGACGGTCGGGGGCAGCAGCTGGTTCAGTGGCAGCGCCGAAGTCAGGAAATTATTTTGCCGCTGGTGCTGAACATCTCCGCCTATGGTACCCCGATACAGGATGTTCAGGGGCAGTTGCAGTTCCATATAAGCATTACCCAGCAAGCGGGTGGTGCGGAATTTGTTATCTACTTCGTTGATGTTGGCTACAGGGTTGGTAATCCCCGGCCAGTCGTACGGCGCGGCATAAAAAGCCTGAGAATTATAAACCGTAGTTCCGGGTTGATAAATGGGAATAAAGGGCGGCAGGTTCAGGGCTGAGTTGATGACGCCATTGCTGGCCCAGTGCCCATCGGTATTTACCCGGTCCTCGACCGAAATGGAAGGACTCAGACTAACCCCCATGCGCAGAAAAGAGGTCATCTGGGCGTCGACATTGGTCCGGACGGTGTAGCGATCCAGCCCTGATTTTTTAATAATACCCTTTTGGCTCAGGTAGTTGCCAGACACCATAAACTGCACTTTCTCAGAGCCGCCCGACGCTGTAAGCTGATAGCTGCTAATCGGAGCTTTCCGGAAAATCATATCCTGATAGTCGTAGGAAGTCAGACTGGACGGGTTATCAAAATTAATACCGCCCACCTCCCCACGGGGATAGCGATAGCGCTGGCCAGCCGGACGGGCGCTGTTGGGGTCTTCAATTTTAGCACCCGATACCCGCTCCAGATAAGCATTGTTGAACGCTTCTTTGGAAAACTCCGCAAACTGCTGGGCGTTCAGAATATCCATCTTTTTGGTTACCTCCTGCACACCGGTGTAGTAGTCCAGGTTTAGCCGGGTCTGTCCGGCCTTCCCCCGCCTGGTAGTTACCACAACCACGCCATTAGCACCCCGCGAACCGTAAATAGCCGTGGCCGATGCATCTTTCAGGACATCGATTTTCTCAATATCGTTGGGGTTGAGCTGGTTGAGCCCACCGCCATTAGTCAGCGATCCCGAATCCAGGGGCTGCCCGTCAATCACAACCAGAGGGCCGTTGCCGGCACTGATGGAGCCTAACCCTCGTATTTTGATGGAAGGGCTGTTGCCCGGCGCACCTGTATTCTGCTGAATTAAGACACCCGGCATCCGCCCGGTTAGCCCCTCAACGATATTCGGCACCGGCTGATCGCGGATGGTGCGGGTATTCAGCGAAGCAATTGACCCTGTTACATCGCGCCGTTGCTGCGTACCGTACCCCACCACCACTACCTCGTCCAGTGTCTGGTCGGATGCCTTCAGCGTAACGTTGATGGTCGATTGGCTGCCAAGGGTTACCTCCTGCGACGCATAACCAATGAATGAGAATACCAGGGTGGCGATGCTCCCGTTGGGAACGTTCAGCACGTAATTACCGTCGGCATCCGTGGAAGTTCCCCGGCTGGTCCCTTTCAAGGTCACACTGACGCCGGGCAGGCCCTGGCCGTTTTCGTCCGCCGTCACTTTTCCGGTAATCCGTCGCTCCTGCCGGAGTTCTTCAACCGGTTGGCGCAGTGTCATAGACGCGACCAGGCTGTTCTCCCGGAGTTCGTTGCCGTTGACCGGCCGCGTCGGCAATACCCGCTCGTCCGATACCGGCGATTGAGTAACCGGAGCCGCTGGTTTGCTGTTCTCTTCATCGGCTTCCACAATAACGTAATACTGTTCATCCACTTTCCGGTAGGTCAGGTTCAGTGGCTTTAGCACCGATCGCAGCACGGCATCCCGGTCGGCGGAAGCCAGCAGCGGCATCCGCACCACTTTATCCTGAACCGTTTTGCGCTGAAAGGCAAACCGGATTCCGTACCGGTTTTCCATAACGCGCAGCACGTCACTCAGGGTTTTGGAGGCCGGGCGGCCGGCCCTGCTGTTATCAGGCTGGTTACGATCAGCCCCTGGGCGTGCCTGTGCGTACAAAGACGATGATGCCAGCCCCTGTGCTTCGGCGGTGGAGCACAGGCTCCCCACACTCAGGCAGAAGGCTAAACCCATCAGGTTAGGAAATACTTTTTTCATGGTTTACTTGGTTATAGGCGTAAATACAATGTCATTACCCTGCCGGGTAACCTGGCATTTAAATGTCTCCGCCAGCAGGCGAACCAGGAGATCCGGCTGGTCAGTGGGGGTTACCCCGGTAAAGCGCTCGTCGAGCAGGGAGCTATCAGTCACAGAAATTTGCAGGCCGTACAGATCCTGCATCCGCTGGATGATGGTGCGTAAAGGTTCGTCGTCAAAGATTAGCTGATTCGCCCGCCAGGCTATGTAGCGGTCGGCGTTGACACGGGTGTGGCGAATCGTCTGCTGACCGGCGGAGGCCTCAACCAGATCGCCGGGGCGCATCACAATGTCGGGCTGGCGGTCCAGTTGCAGCTTCACCTTACCCTCCTGCAGAACCACCTGCGTTTTTTTCCGGCGGGTTGCTACGCTGAAGCGGGTTCCCAGCACCACCACATCCATCGTGCTGGTATGAACGATAAAGGTCATTCGTTGGCCGTTGGGCTGTTTGTTTACCTCGAAGAAAGCCTCTCCGGTGAGGTTGACCTCCCGGCGACCCTGCGCTGCCCAATTGTCGGTCAGGCGGAGGGTCGAGTTACCGTTGAGGGTTACCACGGAACCATCGGGCAGCGTTACCGTCTGAATTTTCCCGTAGGCAGTCTGGTAGGTCAGCGTTTCGGGCGGGCGGCTCAGCAGCCACCCCCCTACACCGGCCAGCAGCAGTACCACTACGGCCGCAGCCACGGAACTGTACCGATAAAACCAGGGCCGGGTCGCCGACAGTGGCCGAACGGTAGGCGGCTGTTCAGACAAACGTTCACGCAACCGCGTATACGAAGCGTCGGCAGCCTCCTCCGGCATCTCATCCCAGGCCATCTCTAATCCATATACCAGCAGGCGAGCCCGCTCGATACCGACCGGATTGATGGCTTTGACAGATTCCCAGAACAGATTCAGAGCGGGTGTAGGCGACAAAACCCATACCCGGAACGCTGGTTCGGCGGCCAGGTCATCGGCAGTTAACGATGCATAGTAGTCCAGCGATTTCATGCAGCAGAGATGATAATCGCCTATAAGAGATAGCGGCCAACGATTTGTAGTATGACGGCAGAAAAAATTTTTCTGCAACCAGCTTCAGCCTACTGAGCTGTCAGCATCAGCAGAAGGCAGACCAGCCAGTTTTCCTGTAAGCGTCTCCGCAGTGCCGTAAGCGCCTGATGCATCTGGGTTCGGGCGGTATGGTAGGTAATGCCCATAACGGCGCAGATCTGCTCGTAATCGAAGTCGCTGAAATAGCGAAGGTAAAGGATTTCCTGCTGCCGGGGCGACAGCAACGCCATGGCTTTTTGTACCCGCAGCTGCTGTTCATGGCTCAGCCCCGCTTCAATCAGCCGGTCTTCGGCAGAAGGCTCAGCTGGTAATAAACCAAAGCCGGCGTCTTCTTCACCATTGCTCTGAAAACGGTATTGCTGTGCCAGTTGGGTTAGCAGTCGGTTGCGGAATGACTTCAGGAGGTACGATTGAATGGATTGTGGTTTGGTAAGGGTGCGCCGGTAGTGCCATAGTTCCAGAAACAGGTCATGGACGGCATCTTCGATCAGGGCATTTTCCGCCCCAAACCGGCGGCCATAGTTGACCAGTAACTTGTAATGCGCGACATACAACGCCCGAAACGCCGGTTCGCTGCCCTGTTGAAAGGCCTCCCACACCGCATCGTTAACCGGCGTCTTGTTCATGACACATACCTATGGCGGTTGGTCGTTACGACTATAGCCTGTGTATATGAGCGACAGCTGCACGAGCTATCGCCATACTGAATAGCTAAGGTATAAACAAAAAGGTCAGTTCCTTCTACTTGCAGTACAAAAACAGAGTTGACAACATTCCAGAAGATTATTCACGACATAAGAGGCTGCCCTCTTTACCAGCAGAGCAGCCTCTTATCTTCGTGAATGTATTTACTTTATACTTACTAATGCTTGAGCACGCGCTGGCGATGCAACACGCCATTGGCCGTCTCGACCTGTAGCAGGTACAGCCCTCCGGGCAGGTCTGATAACGGGGTGTTCAGTTGTCCTGCCCCTTCGACCGGCTCTACTGTCCACTGGCCCTGCTGACGACCCTGCAGATCAAAGATGCCGACCTTAGCGGTCTGGCCGAGGCCGCGTATCTCGACCTGCAACCGATCTGCTACCGGATTCGGATAGATAAGGACCTGAACCGTTTCTGCCGAGAGTGCACCTAGACGACTATTACTGCTGCCTACCGGACAACTGCCATCCAGCAGCGTCTCTGCACTACCAACCATCTGTCCCGCCAGGGTAACTGTCATTCGAACCCGATAGCCCTGCAACGAATTGAGATTACCCTTTGCTCCTTTGATAGTCAGCTCAGGCTCGCCTGCTACGGGTAGCATTTCAACCGTCCCAATGGAGGTCCCTCCCACTTCGATCGCTTTATATTTGGTCGATTTAGGCGTTTTGTACGACCAGGTATACACGTAGGCTGCGGGTGCCCCTATTACCGTCATTGTTAGCGGCAGGCTAACCTGGTCTCTTGCCGGCGGAGACGTCTTTACACACAAGCTGGCAGGTCCGGTTACCTGGATTTGCTCGGTGGCCGTGATGCTGATGGAAGCCGTGCCCGAACAGCCGGCTGCATCGGTGACGGTCACTGAGTAGACCGAAGTACCCGTAGGCGGTATCACCGTGACGGTGTTGCCATGCCCTCCGGTATTCCACTGATATGAAGTACCTCCGCTGGCCGTAAGGGTTACGGACTGACCGGTGCTCACCCAGATAGCGGAAGCCGTAATGGAGGCACTGGCCGGGGCCGTACTGCCACTGATCTGGACATTCGCCACGGCCGGGCAGCCATTGGCCGAGGTTACCGTTACCGAGTAGGTACCCGCCTTGCTCACCGTGCGTACAGGATTGCTACTCCCATTCTCCCAGCGGTAGCTCACCCCACCCGAGGCTGTCAGGCTTACCGATGGCGTGGCGCAGGAAAGTGTGTACGAGCTGGGATTGATGAGGGGCTGAGGGGCTGTGATGTCCTCACTAACGGTAACGCTTGTCTCCGCCGTGCAGCCATTGGCTGATGTTACCGTTACCGAGTAAGTACCTGTTGCATTAACGACCGCTTCACCCGAACTGCTATTCTGGTTGAGAATGCCCTGGCCGCTGAATTGGTAGGAACTCCCCCCACCTACGGTTAAAGTCACGCTGGTCTGGGCGCAAGTCAGTGTGCCGCTAACAGACAGGGTTGGTACGGGAGCCGAATTGACCGTCAGGCTAAAAGCGGTAGAGGTTAAACTGGTACACTCACCGGTTATAACCACGGAATAGCTCCCGGCCTGACTGGCCTGCAGGTTCGTCAGCGACAGGGTTGCCGTACGCTGGGCGGCTCCCAGGTTCTGTCCGTCTTTATACCATTGGTAACTGAATGGGCCGGTCCCCTCTACACTGACGGAAGTGGTAGCACTTCCTCCCGGACAGATGGCGGTACCGCTGAGGGGTTGCTGTGTGATAGCGCTTCCGGTATAACCACTGATCGTGCCGTACGTATTATCTGATTTAGTCTGATATCCCTCCCGTGCTTCATTGTTGGTGAAGGTAAAATTGCAGCCTGATACGGTGGGATCATTAGTGGTACCCGGCGCAGGATACCCGTAGTTATCGGCTTTATTGAAAATAAAGATAGCACCGCCAAAGGCGCTGCCACCACCTCCGTAAGGATTGTATTCAGCTATAGCAGTGTTGCCCGTAAAGCTAACATTGACGAGTTGAAGGGCACCACTGGCAACAAAAATGGCTCCGCCCGCGCCCATACCGCCCCCGCCGGATACATCCTCAAAGCGTCCGTCAGATCTCCCCCCTCCTTCGCCACCGCCGAAGCCTGCACTGCCGTAAGGATAACCGCCACCACCGCCGAAACCCCCACGGCCGCCGGCGGTGGCATGTAGGCCCGGAGAATTACCACCACCCCCGCCAAAGCCGCCAATTCCGCCCGCTCCATTTGGTTTATGGAGGATGAGGTTACCCATAAAATACTCATAGTAGCCAATACCCCCCTCGCCACCGCCCCCGCCAAAACCACCGGCTCCGCCACTAGGTGCACTTGTTTCCACAGACCGTGCCTGCAATCCGTTGCCACCGCCCCCACCAAAACCGCCGGCTCCACTGCCGTACCAGCCACCATTGCCAAAGATAGGGATGCCCCCGTTGCCGCCAGGCGCCGAATTGGAAGCATCTTCTACGCTTCCCCCCCCACCCCCGCCACCCATGCCTAAAACGCCACCACCGCCTGAGCGGACACCGTCTCCGCCCATACCGCCACCAGGCCCGTAACCATCCGAACTACTGATGGCTGTTCCGCCCACCGCTTTGTTATTGTTCAGGGTAACATTAATCAATTTGACACTAAGCGAACCGCTGCCTCCTTCCCGTCCCTCGTGCATGAAGATGGCTCCGCCCGCGCCCATACCGCCACCCCCACCGTCGCCACCTTTGGCCAGGCCATCGGCCATGGTTACATCCCTGATGGTGATGGTTCCGTTCTGAAGCCAGAAAATACGGGTGGCATTAGCCCCGCTAATCGTCAGGCTGGTCTGGCCCGGCCCCTGAATGGTAATGTGGTTGGTGAGCACCAGAAACGGCTTTTCCAGTGTAATGGTCCCCGTGCTGGTAATGTTAATTACATGCGGGTTGTCGGCGGTGGCCGTATTGTCGGCATTGGCATCTAAGATTGCCTGCCGCAGTGAACCGGGACCAGTATTAGCCGTAGTGGTGACAGGAAAGGTGGTTGCCCAAACTGCTGTCACACTTATACAGCAACAGGTTAAAAAGAGTAGCCCGCGTAAAAGAGTAGCGTTCAAATTCATACGTTACATTTAGTTAAAAAATACCTTACAATAGCAAGGCAATTTTACCCGTATTCACCTATAAACCAGGTGGAGATCTTCAGCAAAAAGGTGGAGAACCGGTTAGAACATGGTGGAGAAATAGACAGGATGGTGGAAAAATGGCCTCCCGGAGTGTTTTTTTTCCTATTTAGTCGAAAGCCGGAAAGTACCGGGCGCTATGCCGAACTCCTCCGAGAACAGGCGGCTAAAGTATTTGGGATCTTCAAAACCGACAGCGTAGGCTACCTGCGAAATGTTCATGTCGGAGGCCGCCAATAATTCCTTTGCTCTGTGCAGTCGCAGTGAACGAAGATACCGGCTGATTGACATGCCGGTCAGGGCCGTTAGTTTCTGATTCAGGACTGGGCGGCTCATCCCCACTAACTGGCAGAGGGTATCGATGGAAAAGTCAGGATCTGTAAAATGAGTTTCCAGGGTCGTTCGGAGATTGACCAAAAACTGGTCTTCCAGGGCCTGGTCCGCATCCGCCGGATCCGGCCCTGGCGCAGCCATACCCAGCCGGCTGCGGCCCAGCGCCAATTGACTGAAATACGACTGGAGCCGCTGCCGGGTCTGAAGCATATTAGTCAGCGTCACCAGTAACTCTTCCCGCTCAAACGGCTTTACCAGATAGGCATCCGCCCCCCGCCGTAAACCGGCAATCCGGTCACTGACAGCCGCCCGGGCCGTCAGCAGCACGATGGGAATATGGCTGGTCCGCTCATCATTTTTCAATGTATCACATAAAGCAAAGCCATCTTTCACGGGCATCATCACGTCGCTCAGAATCAGGTCCGGTACCTTCTCCAGCGCCAGGTCAATACCCGCCTGTCCGTTTTCGGCCCGGATTACGTGGTAATCGGCCTGCACACAGGAATAAATGTAGTCCGCTACGTCGTTGTTGTCTTCTACCAGCAGCAAGACAGGCTGATGGCCGACCACTTCCCGATCAGGGTCCGCCCAATCGTTACGGGTTGAGCCAACCAGGCGGGGGGCGGGTAACAGGCCTTCGCCTGGGCCATGCGTAGCCGGGTCAGCCTGACGGGTGAACGGTAAGCTGATCACGAACTCGGCTCCCTGTCCGACCTGACCGGAGCGGTTCCGAACCGCCAATCCGCCCTGCATCAGCACCACCAGTTCACGCACCAGCGCCAAACCGATACCTGTCCCTCCGGCCTGAGTCTCCGTCTGGTAAAACCGGTCAAAGATTCTGGGCAGACTCACCGGATCAATGCCGGGACCGGTATCACTGACGCTGAACTGAATCCAGGGGCCATCCAGATGGGTTGTTGGCACAAGTTCTTCGTAGTATCCACGCGGGCTTAGTGGCTGCCAGCGCTCAGGTGTCTTCAACTGACAGTACACATGCCCGCCGGCGGGGATAAACTTCAAGGCGTTGGCCAGCAGATTGGCGATAATATGCTGGAGTTTTTCCTGGTCGAAGTCAGCGTCAACCTGATCCTCCTCAAAGAGAAAATGAAGCTGAATATCCCTGTCCTTCGCCATTGAGTGGAACGATTCGCCCACGTAGCGAATAAAGCCGATCAGGTCGGCACGCACCGGGTGCAGGTGCATCTCGCCGGCTTCGAGCTTCGAGAGGTCCAGAATCTGGTTGATTAGCCGCAGCAGATTGGTCCCGTTCCG
Organism: Nibrella saemangeumensis; assembly: GCF_039541915.1. NCBI lineage: Bacteria > Pseudomonadati > Bacteroidota > Cytophagia > Cytophagales > Spirosomataceae > Nibrella > Nibrella saemangeumensis. The sequence continues at coordinate 400,432 of NZ_BAABHD010000022.1, read as the reverse complement.
TTCGATCAGACCGGCCAATTGTTCGACGGTCCGAGGGCCCTGGTCCGGCTTTTTTCTGAGTTCGGTTGCCATGCCCAGAATGACCGTGAGCGGGGTACGAAACTCATGCGAGATATTGGCAAAAAAACGCGATTTGGTTTCGTTGAGCCGCAGCAAATCACTAGCCTGCCCGGCAATAATTTCTTTATCCTGCGCTATCGTTTGTTTGTCCTGTTCGATTCGGGCGGTGGCCTGCCGGATCTCGGTTTCCAGCCGAACCTGCTTGAGTTTCTGCCGCCAGATACGCCAGCGAATGCCAGCACCTGCCAGCAGAGCCAGAACCAGCAGAAACCAGAGACGCAGGTAAAAGGGGCGCTCAACAAGCAAGGTAATAGCCAGGGTATTGGCCGACCACTGCCCGTTGGCCGCCTGCGCCTTAATAAGCAACTGGTGTTGACCATACGGCAAATTGCTCAATCGTAACGAGGGTTCCGATTGGTAGGTCCAGTTTGTATCGACATCCGTAAACCGATACGTATATATATTTTTCTCGGCACTCGAATAATTCAGCAGGGCAAAATCCAGCACACTGGAACGGTCATCCGGCTCAATGGTAAGGGTATTGGTGTTAATCACCTCCTCGGTTTTATCGAGAATCGTTTTCGTAGCAGGGTCATACTGGCGAAACGAAGTAATACGCAAGGGGGCACCCTCCACCGGTTTCTCGCCCTGAAAATCACGCGGATCAAAGGCCGTTACACCGTTTAAACCACCAAAGTAGATTCGGCCGCGCTCATCCTGATAATGCGCAATCCGGTTGAACTCGTTATGGGTAATGCCATCTTCCACGAAGTACGTTCGCGTAGTCAGGCGAAGGGGATCAAACTGCATCAGGCCAAAATCACTGCTTAGCCAAAGGTGTCCCTGCGCGGGGTACACGGCATAGATGTTGTCATTGGACAAACCCTCGCTGCGCCGGAACTGCCGGTACTGGTGCTGCCGGCGATCCCAGCGAATCAGGCCGCTGTTGGCGGTAGCCAGCCAGTAGACCTGCTGCTTATCCTGGTAGATGTGCTGGTAATCATCGGCAGGCAGGAAGAACTGTCCCTTGCCACCGCTCCAATAGCGGGCGGTAACGCCTTTGGCCGGATCGAGCGTATAAAGGCCGGTATTCGCACATACCCAGATAGCACCCTGCCGGTCGGCCCCGATATGCAGCACATGCGCCTGGGCAAGTTCAGAAAACTGGTTATAGCGGGTAAACGTAACAACCTGGTTATCCCTGGTCTGAAACAGCCATAACCCCAAACGCCCGCCAATCAGAAACTGTTCCTGGTTTACCGGATAAAAAGTCCATAACGACAATCCTTTCGGTAAAACAATTTCGGTAGCCGAACGGCTGGCCAGGTTGACCTGGAGAAGCTGATTTCTGATTCCGGCAACTAATTTACCCGGATAAGGCTGACCCAGGCCGTAGGCAAACGCGAAGACATTTTGCTGATAGATTGACTGCACCGGTCCGCCCGAACGGCTGCTCCTGTAGAGGCCCAACTTCTCCAGATTGGCGTATACCTCATCCCCAATAACCTGGATACCCCGGACGGCGGCCACCTTTTCTCCCTGGTTTGAGGGTTCGTAAAACAAGCGTTGGAAATGATTCCTGGTTAGTTTTACCTGATAAATGCCAAAACTGGTACCTAGCCAGAAGCGTCCCTGGCGGTCCCGGAAGAAACTCCGGTTGGTGATAGACTCTCCCCCGGTCTGAGGGGTAATGTCCAGCAGCGTACCCTTCTGGATGTCGCGCAGATGGATACCATCCCAAACAAGTCCATTGGTATCGTAGGCGTAGCAAACCGGCAATAGGTACTGTGCGAGGGATTTGAGAAAAGAGTAAGGCAATTCACGGCGATTCCCCTGTTCATCAACACTAAAAAAAGATTCGGGCCGGGATGCGCTGCCGTACGTAAAATAGAACAAGTCGATTCCGGCGTTTCGCTGCCCGTAACAAACCCTGACCACGCTTTGTGGATGAGAGAACTGATGCAGCACACGCCCATCCGGCGTTAGTTCTACCAGTATATTGTCATTGGCAATGGCCCATACCGTGTTTCGGGCGGTTACCCGTTCGACCGTTAGTGTCTTGAACTGGGGGAGGGAAACAGACCTCAGCCCTGACTTAGGGTGGTAAGAAACGAGTGCAGCGGGTTGGTAAGTAGCAAAAAAGATGCTTCCGCTGTCGCTGCCAAACAACCGCGACGGAAAATTATAGGCGGTGGGTGATAGTTTTTTCTTAAACTTTTCCGCGAAGGAGATTGCCGTACCGGTCAGCGGATTGAACAGGGAAATTTTTGATTCATCGTGTGACCCCATCAGCCACAGTATACCATCGGCATCCTGCGCAATCGACTGCACATCATCGAAATCGAGTTCGTTTTTCGCTTTTGTGTAGACCCGGAATTTCTGACCATCGAAGCGGTTCAGTCCAAACCGGGTACCAAACCACATAAACCCCTGGCGGTCCTGAAGAATAGCATTCACCTCCCGGTGCGCCAGCCCCTGCTCCGGGCCATAGTGTTTCACCGAGGCTGTATAGGACTGGGCGGTTGCCAGCGTACACAAGCCCATCAACAGGACAACAGAAAAGATAAAAATTTTTACTGCAAATCTCAAAAGAAGCCCAAGAGTAAAGAATAGTTTTAAAGATACGCAGAAAAGGCAGACTTTAAGTATTTTTTCTAAGGACAACAGGATTATAACTCAGGCACCCGCCTGCTTTAAATTTGTCTGCCGGTCTGGCCACAGCCTTCATACCATTTGCTCATTAGATTGTTTTTTAACGCATTTTATCACTAACTTCCCGTTATTTTGCAGCCCGAATCGTTCGGGCTGGTGGGTACGCAATTGCGGGTACTGTCCAGGAGACCAGATGCCGGAACGATCCATCGAACTGAATCAATTTGTAACCAGTACAATGAAAACATTAGTTTGCCTGCTTCTGTTAGCGCCGATCTGCCTGGTTGGCCAGCGTCCGCCCAAAGTAGAGGGTTTGGGAAAATTCAAGCCGGGCAGCACGACCGTTGATGTAATTGACGAACTCACGAAAGAGCTGAACGCCAAGGTAGTAGAGCAGAAGGCATTTCTGGCCGAAAAAGACTTTGAGAAGGGAAAAATATACAAAGTTGTGTATGACCCGAGCGAAGCCAATAAACCATCCCGTGCCAGCAAGTGCGCTCAATCGAAGGTGTACCGGGTAGGCGACTACTCCTTCTCGGGGGTTAATCTCAAAGAAGCTTACCTGACCTTCCACAATGATGTGCTGGTGGAACTGGAGGCCAAGATTACGCCGGACATTCTGGAAGCGATGCCTTCGCGGTACGGTGCCCCGCAAAGTACCATTGAAGAGCGGGAAGTAGAATGTTCAGGCCCCGGAAAAAAAGAAAAGTTTCAGGAGAAGTTCTTTATTTACACCTGGAAGAACGACGATATTGAAGCGAAAAGCGTGATTGAACCTACCTACGATGACAATTGCAAGCGGCAGTTTGTCAGAAGCTTTTCGGTTAAAACCGCCAAAGGCTACAACGCGCACGCAGATTGCGGCAGGTAGGCTTGTAAATTGTCCCCTAGCAATTCGTCTACTAGACAGGGGTTAACCCGTTCCTGGAAGCTTCCTGTTGTATAGCATCGATACGTTGCTGCGATGCGTATTCCGTTATGCCTGACGAATTATTTTCCATGCATTATCTACAGCATTATCCCCAGTCAGTACCAATAGCATTGCATTTTCCATCATGTAACCAATGCTCCCTTAACTTCATTGTGCCTGTTTTTTCAACCGCTTGAACGCGGGGAGCAGGGCTTTCTTTAGTGGCTGGCCGGCGGGCAGCGCGGCCAGATTCTTCAGCTCCTGCGGGTCTTTGCGCAAATCGTATACCTCTTCGTAGCTGTCGCCCGGCTGCCGGAGGTTAAAGTACAGGACGTACTTTCTGTCGGCGCTGAGCACGCCCTCCGATTGGGGAATAAACACGGCGGGGGTATTGAACAGGTGCTCGAAAAAGAATTCGGTACGCCAGGGCGTCCGGGACATCTCGCCGTTTCGGGTATCCATCAACTGCGTCAGGGAGCGGCCCTGCATACCTGCCGGTACCGGTACGCCCGCCAGGGTGAGCAGCGTCGGGGCGATGTCGATGTTGAGGGTATACCGGTCGGTGACACGGCCATGCCAATCGGAACGGCGCGGGTCATAGACGATAAGCGGTACCCGGATAGACAGTTCGTGGCCGTACCATTTGTCGGCGAAACCGTATTCACCCACGTAGAACCCATTGTCACTCGTGTAGACCAGGATGGTATTGTCGGCCAGCCCAAGCGCCTGCAGGGTTTGGCGCAGGTGACCCACTACATCGTCGATTCCCGTAATCAGCCGGAAGTAGGATTTGGTGGTTTGCTGAAACATGGAATCGGTGGCAAAGCGCCGGCTCCAGCGTACACGGGATTCGTTGCGATCGTTCTGCCGGAACCAGTCAGGAAATTGCCGGTAATACCGGTCATCGGCTGCCGCCGGCCGCTTCAGCACAGATTCCCGGTAGTGTTCGCCGAAACGCTCCGCGTACGGAAATTCAGGATTGGCCGCGTCCTGGGCGTGGGGTGCTTTAAAGCTTACCGACAGACAGAAGGGTTTCCCGGCCGGATTTGTCTGAATGAACTCTTCCATTTGCCGGCCCATCAGATCGGTCAGGTGAATGGGGTTCCCCTGGGCATCGCGGGCAGCGTAGTTGCCCTGGCCTTTGAAACCCCGCCAGTAGTCGTATTCGCCGACCGGCATCTCATCTCCTACCCCGTACTTACCGATAAACCCGGTCCGGTACCCTGCCTTTCGTAGCCATACGGGGTACGTCTGCGCCAGCGCTGAATCGGAAAAAGGCGTGGCAAAATCGACAATACCGTGGCGTCGGGCGTACTGACCGCTCAGGATACTCGCCCGGCTAATGGCACAGATCGGCGTGGTGACGTAGGCCCGCCGGAAATAAAACCCATCGCTCACCAGCCGGTCAAGGTTTGGGGTTTGAATAATCCGGTTACCGGCCGCCCCCAGGGCATCCCAGCGCTGATCGTCGGCGAGCAGAAAAATAATGTTGGGAGCCGGCGCAGGCATAACCCGCTGGTGATTCGACGGGCGGAGTCCGGTGGCGGTAGCGATAACCAGAACCAGCAGTGTGATTCGCTTCAAGGGTGTCAGAATTAAAAGTCTAAAACGTATGCTACTCTTTGCCAGCCCAAAATCCTCCCTCAGACCTATTGCCCCACTGGTTTAAAATCCAGATTCTCCGTAATGCGTGTACCCTCCCGATTCAGCGTATCCATATACAGGCTAATTCGGCGGCTGGCTTCGGCCAGGTCGAGATTGTTAAGGTTAATGTTCAGCAGGTCGATGAACCAGGGCGGCTTTACGGCGCTCAGAATGTAGGTATCGGCAATGGCACGGGCAATGGGCAGCGTGGTGGTCTTGGACGAGTCGAAAACGTCTTTGCTGGAGGCCTTCAGCAGTTTGTCGTATTCTTCGTCCAGCAGCCGGCGGTAGAGCGATTCGGTAAAGGTATCGCCCGCCTGAACGCCGGTGGCCGGGTCGCTCTCGGTCAGGGTTGCGCCTTTGTGCAGCCACTCCCAGAGAATACTCAGCCGGATTTCGCCCGTGGCCATGTCCTCCATCAGGTACAGGATGTCGTCGTTGCCGAAGAAGTCGGCGGCTTTTAGGGCGGCTGCCTGCATCCCTTGCCCGAAGGCGTTGCCGTACTGCAAGGCTACGCTCAGCAGGTTGCGCGCCCCCCGGATGTCCCTGGGAGCCGGCTCCAGCTGGATCAGGCCGTCGGCATCGGCCGGGGTATAGGTCAGCCGGGGGAACTCACGGCCCAGTTGATTGGCGGCACCCACCTTCTCCCAAACCGGTCGGACAATATGCACCATTTTCCAGTGGGCCACCCACTTGCCGCTGGCTCCTTCGCGCTGCTCCCGCTCGGCACCGGCTACGGCTTTTTTCATGCTGGCGGCTACGCCCTCGGATGAACCTACTGGTATATTGGGTTCCATACCGCCCTGCCACAGCGCGTAGTTGCCGTTGCGGTCGGGGGTGTTTACGGCCCGACGAACCCGGTCCTCGTAGTTACGCATGTAGCCGTATGTCATGGTAATGGCTTCGATGTTGGGGTTAATAAAGCTGCTGTCCCACGCCATCGCATCCGAGACGCTGTTGATGTAATCCCAGCGACCGGTATTGAAGCCGACAAAATGCCGGCTCAATGCGGCCCGGATCTCCATCAGCTGATAAGTAGCTTCTAACTGCTCTACCAGCACGTAGACCTTGATGGTGCCCTTAGCCATGCCCAGATGATGCTCCAGTGCCGTCAGCATCTCATTCCACAGGGCCGCTTCGCTCGCTTTCTGGATCTTGGGCAGGTACAGCACCACCGATGAGCCGGCCTGTTGCAGAGCCTGGTAGTTGTTGGTGACATACAGCGTAAGGTCTACGATGGAGGCTGCCATGGCAACGCCATCGGCATCGCGGATGTGGCGGTCGTCGAGGTGCAGACCGCGGGCGCGAAAGATCTTGGTGGTAAAATCCAGTTGTTTCTGCCAGTCGGTAATGGTTTCGCGGCCCAGAAAGCCCCGCGCCCAGGTATTCATCTCGCCCGCTACTTGCTCCGCTACCTTCAGAAACAAGGGGTCGCGGTGAATGGCCAGTTTAAGGTTGCGCTGGTTATCCAGGGACATGGTCGTAATCTGTCCCAGCGCATCTTCACCGTCGAACATCCAGCCGTCGGCCCCGGAGAGCAGGGCGTAGGCAACGTTGCGGATGCTGCTTTCGACGGGCGCGTTGGGTTTGGCAGCCGGTCCGGTGCCCTGAATCCACTGCCGCTGCAAATCGGGCGGGATCACGGCTCCTTCAAAGTTACCGTCGCGGGCATCCTGCACCCGGATCCGAGTACCGGGTATAGAACTCTCCGGGTCCAGAAAGGTAATACGCTCCTTCAGCCGCTGGCGTTCGGCCCGGCGCTGCATGCGGGCGGCCATAACTTTTTTGATGGGTTTATTGAAGAGAGCAAGGGCGGATAAAGCGGCAAGTGCTTCGGGGGTATAAACGTCGGAATAGGTGTCTTTCAGGTTATCGCGAATCGTGAGGGTGGATGCCGTCATAGCGGGATCGTTCAGGGTTAATCGTTTACAACAAAAAGGCTCATGGAAATGGGGCCGTGCGCGCCCAGCACCAGCGCCTGCTCAATATCGGCCGTTTTGGAAGGGCCGCCGATAAACGCCCCAAAGCCGTAGTCGCCGGCCCCAATCTGCGCATAGGCTTCGTGCAGGGTCGGTACAATGCTGCTTTCCAACACTACCACGGCCAGATGCTGGCAGATGTACGGAATGATGCGCTGACCCATCTGCTGCTCCGTCAGCCAGACTGCGCCGTTTTCGGCTACGGCCAATTTGGCTTTGATGATGGCCAGATTGACATCATTAAAGGTACGCGGATCAGCCGTGTCCGATAGCAGTTCAAACGAATCGCTCAGGTCCGGCAGCGTGGTGATGATGCGCTTATCGGTGTCAAAGTTTGCCTGAATCAGGGAGGCAACCTCCGCCAGACTCCCTGCCCGGTAGACCTTGCTGCCGATATAGGTACCCATATCGCAGTACCGGGCAGCCAGATCCGCCGGCTCGCCCCGGAAAATGGACATATCCGGCAGGGGGCTGAGCGCCGGCTGATTCTGCAACACGGCGGCCAGTACCTTCTCGCGGCTATTCATGGTTGGTGGGCTGGTTAACTGGTTCATTGGTGAACGGTCCGCCGTCGCGGTGGTTCACTGAGCTGCTGGACTGGTTGCGGGCGTACCACTCGCCGAAGGATTCTTTGGGACTGTCGGGCATATCGCGCTGTTTGTACCAGGGATTCAGCTTGTTGTTGATCGCAACCGGAATGTTGTTCAGCACCCACCGGGCCGCTTTACCGGCGGTCAGGTACGAAGCGGGCGAGGACAGCGTCCAGGCCATCGCTTTCATGCCCAGCACTTTGGTGTTGGCCGCATAGCCCTCCTGCACAATCACCTGCCGCCATTTATATAACTGCTCATGAATCGGAATCTTAACGGGGCATACGTTGGAGCAGGAGCCGCAGAGCGTGGAGGCAAAGGGCAGATCGGCGTGTTTCTGCATGTCCAGGTTGGGGGCAAGAATTGCCCCGATGGGACCGGCTATGGTATTGTGGTAGCTGAGCCCTCCGCTCTTGCGGTACACGGGGCAGGTATTCATGCAGGCCCCACAGCGGATGCACTTCAGCGAGTCGCGGAAGTCGGGGCGCCCCAGTTGGCGTGTGCGGCCCATATCCACCAGAATCAGGTGCATCTCCTGCCCTTTGCGGGGCTTTTTAAAGTGGCTGGAGTAAATGGTAATCGGCTGACCAGTGCCGCTGCGGGCCAGCAGCCGCAGGAATATACCCAGGTGTTGCTTCTGTGGAATAATCTTTTCGATGCCCATCGACGCGATCTGCACATCCGACAGGTGAGCCCCCATATCGGCGTTGCCTTCGTTGGTGCAGACCACGTATTCGCCGGTTTCAGCCACGGCAAAGTTTACACCGGTCAGCGTGGCCCGGCGGGTCATGAATACGTTGCGCAGGTGCCGGCGGGCAAACCGCGTCAGCGTAGTCGGGTCAGATTCGCCTTTGGGGGTACCAATGTGTTCGTGGAAAATCTCGCCGATTTCTTCTTTGCGCTTGTGGATACAGGGCAAGACAATATGGCTCGGCGGTTCGTTGTCCAACTGCTGAATGTACTCGCCCAGATCGGAGTTAATCACATCTACCCCGCGCTCGATGAGGTATTCGTTCAGGTGGCACTCTTCGGTGAGCATGGATTTGCTCTTGACCAGTTGCGTAATCTCCTTTTCTTTCAGGATCGAGTACACGATCTGGTTGTGCTCCTCTGCATCGGCGGCCCAGTGGACGGTAATGCCGTTTTTGATCAGATTGGCTTCAAACTCCAGCAGGTAGTCGTGCAGATTAGACAGTACATTGCTCTTGATACGTGACGCGGCATCACGCAGGGCTTCCCATTCGGGAATCTGTTTAGACGCCATATCGCGCTTCTGCCGAATCCACCACAGGGCACCATCGTGCCAGTCGGTGCGCTCTTCGTCTTTGATAAATTCTTCAGCTAAGGCAGGATGGTCTTTGGTCAGGGTTTTCATCAGTAGCCAGCGTTTAGGATTTCGGCAATGTGTACAACTTTCACCGCACTCTGGTTGCGGTGCAGGATACCCTCCAGGTGCATCAGGCAGGACATGTCCACCGAGGTGATGTATTCGGCTCCGTTCTTCTGGTGATCCTTCACCCGGTCTTTCCCCATCTTCACCGACACGGCTTCTTCGGCAATGCAAAAAGTGCCGCCAAAACCGCAGCAGTCGTCGGGCCGGTCCAGCGGTACCAGTTCCAATCCCTCCACCATATTGAGCAGGTGAACCGGTTTGGAAAAAGGCTCAGCATTCAGTTCGCTCATTTGAGCCAGGTGCAACCCGCGAAGACCATGACAGCTTTGGTGAATACCCACTTTATGTGGAAAGTGGGCGGAGAGGTTTTCTACTTTCAGCACATCGGTTAAGAACTCAACCAGTTCATAGATGCGGGATCTGATATGCTCGGCCTCCTCCTGGTTGCCCTGCGCGTGCAGGTGGTCTTTTACGTGCAGCACGCAACTGGCCGACGGAGCCACGATATAATCAAACCCGGCGAAGTTTTCAATAAACCGGTCGTTGCAGCCCTGCGTCAGGTGCTCAAAACCGGAGTTGGCCATGGGCTGTCCGCAGCAGGTCTGTTTGGGCGGATACACCACATCCACGCCCAACCGCTGCAACAGACGCAGCGTCGCAATGGCCGCTTTAGGGTATAGCTGGTTAACGTAACAGGGTATAAATAAACCGACAGTCATTTTTCAGTTAAGGGTGATGAGTTAAGAATTAAGCGTTGCTACGGAATCTTTGGTTTGCCGGCGGTTGAGCAGGTAAACCATCAGCGCCAGCATAAGCATCACCGCAGTCAGCAACAACAGATAGGCAAAGCCGGTAGTCAGATCAGTAGCCACCGTTTTAGCTGCCGTTTCAACTACCTGATACGCAGGAATAATCCAGGTGATGACGTAAGCCTGAAGCATGGTAATCACACAGATTACAAACAGCATGATAAAGCTGTGCTTCACCGTAAACCGGAAAATTGCCGACTCCTGCCCCACCAGCCCCACCGAAGCCGCACCCACCGCAATGGACTGTGGGGAGATCATCTTACCCGTTACCCCACCCGAGGCATTGGCCGCTACCGTCACCACCGGATCAATGCCGATGGCGGTGGCCGACGTGTGCTGTAGCTTACAGAACAAGGCGTTGGAGGAGGTATCAGAACCGGTCAGAAACACCCCCAGCCAGCCTAGCATCGGTGAAAAGAACGGAAACAGAACGCCCGTACTCGCCAGCACCATGGCCATGGTAATCGACATGCCGGAGTTGTTGGCCACAAACGCAAAACCTACTACCGAGGCTACCGTGATGATGGGAAACTTCAACTGGTTCAGCGTCATCAGGTACACTTTCGCCCCTTCCCGGAAACTCATGCCCACCAGCGGCAGGGAGATAATGCCCGTCAGCAGCAGGGCCGTTCCGGAATTGGAGAGATAGTTCAAGTCAAAAGGCTTGATCACCAGCGGGCTGCCATCGGCTTTCAGCAGTCCATCCTGCAAACCGGGGACGTAAAATTTCAACTGGCCAACAAAATTCAGCGCATCCCGCACCGGCTGCAGGCCCCAGGCAATAATCATGATGGTCATCATCAGAAACGGCGACCAGGCCCGCAGCACCTGCCCGGCCGAATAACGCCGGCTGGTTTCAATCGTTTGCGGAGGCTCCTCCTGAAAGCGCCAGTTCGCTTTAGGTTTCCAGTACCGCAGTAATACCGTCAGGCAGATGATGGAGGCCAGGCCGGCAATCACATCCGGCAGCATCGGTCCCAGGTAATTAGCTGTCAGCCATTGAAAGAAGGCAAAGGAGATACCCGACACCAGAATGGCCGGCAGCACCTCCATTGATTTGCGAAAACCCGCCATAATCACCACCAGATACAGCGGCACCACCACCGACAGGATGGGTAGCGTGCGGCCCACCATTTGCGAAATGGCCATATCGGGCAGATCCGACACCTGAGCGGCAATAATAATCGGCGTACCCACCGCCCCAAACGCCACCGGCGCGGTATTCGAGATCAGGCAGATACCGGCAGCATACAGCGGATTGAAGCCCAGACCCACCAGCATAGCCGCCGTAATGGCCACGGGTGCCCCCATGCCAGCGGCCCCTTCGAGAAACGCCCCGAACGAAAACGCGATCAGCAGCGCCTGCAACCGGCGGTCGGTGGTCACCGAAGCCATAAAACTTTTGATGATCTCAAACTGCCCGCTCTGTACGGTAATGTTGTATAGAAAAACGGCCCCGATGATAATCCAGCAGATAGGAAACAGGCCGTACAAGGCACCGTGTACCGCCGACATCACCGCCAGGTAAACCGGCATGTTGTACACAAAAATGGCCAGCAGCAACGCCAAAAGCAGCGTCAGCAGACTGGCCTTATACCCTTTCATCCGGCGAATGATGAGCGCCCAGAAGATAAACAGGATGGGGGCGACCGCCACTAAAGCTGATAAAGCAATATTGTCGAGCGGGTTTACCAGTTGCGTCCACTTCATGGCAGCTTTATGGAGAAGGGTTAGAAAAAAGGCGAATTAGTTGCGGGAGGCTACCTGCTTTTGCTTTACCTGTCCAATGCCAAATTGATCCCCGGCAAAAACAGGTTTCTTGCCGCTGAAGTGAATTTCCACCATTTTCTCGCTCTGAACACTGTTATAGTGCTGGTCTTCGAGCGTAGTAATGATTTTGCGGGTTTTTACGTCGATGATGTCGCCGGTTGACGGATAAGCATATTTCCCGTCGGCGCTGAAGGTAATCCAACCGGGCATGTCTCTCACCTGAATGGTGGTGCGCTGAACCGGCGGCATTACCGTGTTATCAAATACATGCACCCGGTTGTTAGCCCCGTCGCATAGCCACAGTTCCCGCTCGTCGGGAGTTAGCGCAATGCCGTGGCTTGGACAGCTATGACGTTTTACTTCCCCGATATTGAAGCCCTGCACCTGCACCCGGTGCAGTTTCTTGCCCGTGACCAGGTCGCCTACTTCAAAGCCCAGCAGGCCGTTGACATTGACGTACACCAGCGTCTGGGAACCATTGATGGTAAACGGCCGAATATCCGCACTGAAAGGGCCAACCTGTTTGGTTACGGTATGCGTTTTGGTATCGGCTACGTTCAGGTAAGTCGATTTCAGGCCGGCCAGGTAAACGAAGTTGCCATCGGGACCGTATATGGTATTGTGTGCGCCGGAATTGGTCACAATCTTGCTGATGATGTCGCCGGTTTTGGCGTCCACTACCGTCCAGAACTCTTTTTCCAGGGAAGGCATGTAGATGATCTTGCCATCCGGCGAAATAGAGATCCGGTCCACCCCGCCTTCATATTGTTTCTCCCACACAAGCTTCTCGGTGGTCAGGTCGATGCACTGCAGGGCCTCCAGGGTGCTGATATAAATGCAGTTGGTAGCCAAGCTGATATCCACGCCTTTGACGTTGGACGGGGTTCCGTCTTTCCGCAAGCCACCGGTCGGAATGAACTTGACAAAGCGGTGATTATTGTCGATGTCGAACACCTGAATACCATGACCGCCGTAACCCAGGTAGTTCCGGACACCAGGGGTCACCACATATAGATAGCGTTTTACCCTGGGGGCAGGTTTGTCGGAAAGCGTTGATGGATTTCCTTGTTTGACAACTACCCACGCCGGGGTGGTCAGCAGCAGTAACGCACCACAGATCAGTAGCAAACCAGTTTTAATTACGTTCATAGCAGGGTCAGGCAAATAGTCTTTTTTATCGATAAAATGGTATTGTTACTATAAGAGCAAACTGGTCTTAAACTACCCCCTTTTCGGCACAAAAGCAAAAAGGCTACCCACCCGGCAGGTGAATAGCCTTTTTGCTTTTACCGACTCTTTGCTGGTATTAAGATTACTTCACCAGCATCCTGATCGCTTTAACCCCATGCTCCGTTGTGAGTCGTCCAATGTACAATCCGGCTGGTTTCTGCCGGGCTTCCCAGTTCACCTGCTGTACCTCACCTGCCTGTGCCTGTCCGGCCTTTAGGTGCCGCACCAGTGCCCCTTTCAAATCCTGAATATCCAGCGAGTACGCGCCCCCCTGCGGCAGCATGAATTCGATGCTAGTCTGTCCTTCGACCGGATTCGGATAGTTGCGGAGCACCAGGGCATCTGCCGTCAGCACCGGCTCCAGTCCCTCCCGTGCTTTTTTGCTGTCAGTAGTATGCACCATAATAGACCCGCCACCAATTAGCAGATTGTTATCCTGCGTTATGTCGTAGTCATCTGTTGCACCCATCTTGTTATCATAGAACACACCAGCCCCGTTCCAGATCTTGATCCGAAATTTATCTTTATTACCGCCCCCGTTGACTTGTCCATCAACGGCCGTCAGCATAAAGCTATAGATATCCGCCCCGTTGATGGTACCCGTTCCTTTAAACTGGGCTCTGGCACCGGCCACCGTCAGCCATTCATAGGCTGTACTCTTAAAGCTAAGCGCCCCGGCCTCAAACTGAAAATCAGTGTTACCGGTTGGTTTGGTGGCCCCCTTCTGGTACCTTGCTACAAAGCCAAAGGTGGCTACGCCCGTCAAGGCCGGATTGTCACTATAGGCCCCGGCTGGCGAGTTAATCCAGCCGCCACCGGTGACAAATCCAGCGCTGGGGTCGTACACCACTGCATATTTAAACGTTTCGGGTACAGTTACTCCGCAAACGTTTTTGGCAGTAATTTGGATTACGTACACACCCGCAGCCGAATAACTACGCGTCGCAGAAACTCTCCCGTCCGGCAAAACACTCGCCACGGAGGAAGTCCCGTCTCCCCAGTTAACGGTAACGCTTTCGTTGTTTCCCGGACTACTTACCGTAGCCGTAATCGCAAACGGAGTAGAAATCGCCTGCGGATTAGTACCGGTTACAATACTGGTAACAGCAGCAAGCGAATGCTCTATAGCCACACTACCGGAAATAGGAGAGGAAATAGCACCGGTAGTAGTATTGCTAACCAGCAGGGTATAGCTCCCTGTAAATGTGGTTGGATCAATATTAACGGTGATAACTCCTGACGAACCCGACAAACTACCGGTTTGCTCATTGTTGATACCCACACCCGTTACCCGATACTGATCAGGATCGTTGGTGGTGTTGGTAAATGGAATCTGGAAGGAGGCTGAGCCCGGACATATACCTGGAATTGTCCCTATGATAATTGTCGGAGCTGGACCCACTGTAACTTTGCGGATACGATTGTTAAGCCTGTCAGCAATAAAGAGATTACCGGCGGCATCAACGAATACTCCCGTTGGCTGGTTGATATTCGCACTAGTCGCTGCTCCACCATCACCACTGAATGAAGGCCCACCTTTACCCGCTACGGTGCTGATCCTGTTATTATGGATCAGAACTTTGCGGATGCGGTGATTTTGCAGATCGGCAATAAATATATTCCCTAACGCATCTATCGCAACCCCATAAGGGCTGTGAAGACTTGCACTAAGGGCCTCTCCGCCATCTCCACCAAATCCACCTGTTCCATTTCCGACTACAGTGCTGATGGCTCCATCGGCATTAATCTTGCGAATACGATTGTTAGCATCATCGGAGAAGTACAAATTACCGGCACCATCCACCGCTACATTATTAGGTTTGTTTAATTGAGCCAATTTGGCCTTGTCCCCATCACCGCTGAAGCCAGCTGTCCCTGTACCGGCTATGGTACTGATGAATCCATCTTTATCAACTTTACGAATGCGGTTATTTGCCCGGTCGGCAATGTAGAGGTTACCGGCACCATCCACCGCAATGGCCAGCGGCTCATTTAGTCGGGCACTGGTAGCGAGTCCGTTATCACCCAAGAAACCGGCTGTTCCGGTGCCCGCCACTGTGCTAATGATTCCATCGATTGTGACTTTGCGAATACGGTGGTTGAACCGCTCAGCAATGTACAGGTTACCAGCGGCATCGAAAGCCAGACCGCTTGGTCTCAGCCCGGCATTGAGCGCACTGCCTCCATCACCACTGGCGGTGGCTGATCCCGTACCAGCTACGGTGCTGATGGTACCATCGCTCACGTTTACCTTACGGATTCGATTGTTCGCTCCATCCGCAATAAAGAAGTTACCGGCGGCATCGGCGGCTATGGCAACCGGACTGTTTAAAATGGTCTCAACAGCACTGCCCCCATCTCCCCCAAACGTAGTGCTGCCATTACCGGCAACCGTACTAATTATACCACCAATGGTAAACCTGCGTATTCGGTTATTATCTAACTCTGCAATAAGCAGTCTCCCGGTTCCATTAATAGCTACGGCGGTAGGGCCTGCCAGGCTTACACTGGTCGCAGCTGTTTCATCACCAGTACTACTGCCACCACCAGCTATGGTACTGATGATCCCGCTGGTATTGACCATACGAATACGCTCATTACCATAGTCGGCAAAAAAAACATTGCCAGCTTCATCGACAGCTAAACCTATCGGGTAGAATAGGCGTACACTGGTAGCGCTTCCACCGTCACCGCTGAAACCAGGCGTAAACGGTGCACTACCGGCTACAGTACTGATAATTCCACTCGGATTGACTTTACGAATGCGGTTATTGACTTGATCGGCGATGAAGAGATTTCCAGTAGCGTCAAGAGCAATCCCTGAAGGGCTTTGCAGCTTGGCAGTCGTGGCCTCTATTCCATCAGCGAGTGTAGTGCCTCCACCGGCTACCGTGCTGATAATACCACTAGTGTTGACCTTGCGGATACGTCCATTATTGATGTCGGAAATGAACATGTTACCGTCTATGTCCAAGGCAACGCCTACAGGTCCGTTCAGTGTCGCCTGCGTGGCATTTCCGCCATCACCCCCAAAGTCAGCCGTACCCGTGCCCGCTACGGTGGTAATAATACCGCAGGTGCTAACCTTACGAATGCGATGGTTGGCATTATCCGCGATATAGAGATTACCAGCGCCATCTATCGCCACACCGATTGGATTATTCAGTTGAGCACTGGTAGCGTATCCGCCATCACCACTGAAGCCAGGTACTCCTGTACCAGCAATGGTACTGATGGTTCCATTGCTGGCATCTACTTTGCGTATACGGTGATTTCCCTTGTCGGCGATGTATATGTTTCCGAAGGCATCTGCCGCTACGCCGGTTGGATTGTTTATTACGGCACCTGTAGCGATTACTCCGTCCCCAACTCCTCCACCGACAAAGGTACTGATAATCTGAGCAGAAACACCGCAAGGAATGCTGAATAGCCACCCCAGCAGAAATACGCATAATAAGAAATGCTTGAGGTTAAAAGAACCGAGTCGACCGGCCGGCCGGGAGGAAGTAAATTGTCTGTTCATAGCGATAAAAAAATGTTAAAGAACAGACTAAAGGTCCCGTTCCGACCGCAGAAGGGCGTTCAAACGCGTTCCAGAGTTGTTCAAAATTGTACCACTGGCTGAAATACAGGAATCTACTTACGGGGTTGTTTCGGCCAAAACTTTCGTATATTGCTGATAGGGGCCGATTGCACGGCTTTCAGGTTGCGATTACGTTCATAAAACTCCGGACTTTTATTGTCAGTTTTACTTAGCAAAATCCTGGTTGATCTATGAGGCACGTATGGTGGTTATGGCTGGTGCTTAGCTATACCAGCCTGGCGAAAAGTCCGATACGCTTTCATTCGGCGCGGCTGCTCGATACCCGCAGCGGACTCCCTCAGGGTTTTATTCCCAGCCTGATCCAGGACCACCGGGGCTTTATCTGGCTCGCTACTAAAGATGGCTTGTGCCGCTACGATGGCCATACGTTTACGGTCTACCGGCATATCCCCGGCGACTCAACTTCCTTACCGTTCAACAATGTACGGATGGTTGTCCAGGATGCCCGGCACCGGCTTTGGGTGAAGAGCGAATCCCATCAACTGGCGGTGATGGAGTATGAAACTGGCCGTTTCCGGCCGGTTACTATCCCCCGCCTGCAGCAAATACAGGACACTAAAGCCGAAAGCAACTGCCTGTACCCGGATGCCGACGGTGGTATGTGGCTGGATGTACGGCCGCACGGCTTTGGGTACATCTCACCCGATCAAAAGCACCTGACGCTCCATTCCCTGTCGCCGGAGCCAGATCAGGGGGTAAATGCCTTCTGGCAGGACACCGACCGAACCGTGTGGGCCGCAACCGACGGGGGATTGTTTCGCCGTAAACCGGGCGAGACCCGTTTTGGCCGGCTTGCGTTGCCGGGCGACAGCCGGCAGACCGTTTTTAGCCTCGCCCGCCGGCCCGACGGACGTCTGGTGCTTGGTATGAAAAACCGGGTTCTGGTGCTATCCAAACAGAACCGCCCCGAGTGGGATATCAGCCTGCCGGCCTCGCCTTCGGCGTCACTCCCCAGCAGTATCAAGGTGAATCATTTTGGTACAGATAATATTGGCCGGGTCAGTGCCATAACCAACGATCATCAGGGGTACAGCTATATTTATAACGACCGGCAACTCTACCGGTTTCGGAATCCGCAAACACTGGAAGAAGTAGACTGGGAACCCCAGGGTATTGCACAGGCCGGAAAAGGATATTTTCAGCTCATGGCCAGTATGCTCATCGACCGCTCCGAAGGGCTCTGGATCGGCACCATCGGCTACGGCCTGGTCTATATAAACCTGCGGGAACCCTTATTTCAGTCGAAACCTTATACCATCAATTTTCATACTGACCTCTTGACCAAGTACTATAATCTGAAACCGGCCGAAATCCCCGAGCGGCTTCAGATAGCGTACTCCTACAACATACGGTACGTGCCCCAACCCGATAACAGCCTGTGGATATCATCGAGGGGGTCCATCTACCACTACCGGCCCAACACCCGAACCTTTGAACTGCTTGAACCTGCCGACGACCCAACAACAAGGCATGCCCATGGGGGCTTTGGTACGCTCACCCTGACCACAGACCGGCAGGGCGTGCTTTGGGGGTTTAAAGACAGTTACCTGTTTTCCTGCCGGCCCACCACCCGTCAGTGGCAGTTTATTCGGGTAAGTCCACCCCCTTCCGAATGGCTGGATATGGTCGTAGATGACCAGACCTGCTGGGTCAGCACCGCCGGCTCCGGCTTATGGGCCTATGACCGCCGAACCGGCCGGACCCGATGGTACCGGCAGTCGGCCTCGCCCACCTCGCTGCCCTCGGATAATCTGCTGAGCCTCGTACAGGACCCCAAACAGCCCGATTTGCTCTGGATCGCTACGGCCGGAGCGGGTATGTGCCAATTTAACAAACGAACGGGAGCCTGTACCCGCTACTCGACCCAGACCGGCCTGCCCAACGATGTGGTCTACTGCATCATTCCCGATGAAGCTGGTCTCCTATGGCTGAGTACCAACACAGGCATCTGCCGGTTCGACCCTGTTACCAGGCAGGTCATTCCGTTCTACGCCGAAGATGGGCTGCAGGGCAATGAGTTCAACCGCTTTCACGGCCTGCGCATGCCGAATGGTACTATCTATATGGGTGGCGTCGACGGCAGCACCTGGTTTTCGCCCCGCAGCATTCAGCAACTTGACAACTACCAGCCTGCCGTTTCGCTGACTGAGTTATGGGTGAATAACCAATTGGTGGAACCAAAGTCCACAGGTTCGCTGCTCCGGCAGACGGTTAATGAAACAGAGCGAATCACGCTGCCCTACAATCAGAACTTTATCAACCTCGGGTTTGCGGCCATGCAGTATAATAATCCCTCGGCGATCCGCTACCGGTACCAGTTGGAAAACTATACTGATGACTGGGTGCCGGCCGGAGAATCCCGCACGGCCGTGTTTACGGGCCTGCCACCGGGCGAGTACGCCTTCCGCGTCAATGCCACCAATACGCTGGGCGTGTGGAGTCCACATGTCAAAACACTGCGGATTACCATCCGGCCGCCCTGGTGGGCTACCTGGTGGGCCTACCTGGGCTATGCATTGCTGGCCGTTGGTGCCCTGTACGGTTTTATCCGGTACCGGCTCCAGCAGACGCGGTTGCAGCAGGAAGCCCTGTTCCAACGCCGGGAAGCCGAACAGCTCCGGGCGGTCGATGAGCTGAAGACCCGTTTCTTCTCCAACATTACCCATGAATTCCGGACTCCACTCTCGCTCATTCTGGCCCCGGCCGAAACCCTGGAGCAGGAAGCCGACATACCGGTACCGGCCCGTCGGAAACTGGCTGGTACCATCCACCGCAACGCCGACCAGTTGCTGCGGCTGATTAATCAACTGCTGGACCTGGCCAAGCTGGAAGCCAAGGCCATGACGGTGAGCCTGTCGCGAGGTAACCTGGGTACGTTTTTGAGTAGTCTGGCGGAGCCCTTCCAGCCGAAGGCGAAGCAGAAATCGATCCGGCTACAGGTCGACATTACCCCCACGCCTGAGGAAAGCTGGTTTGACCAGGAGAAGCTGGAACGGATTGTCTATAACCTGCTGTCGAACGCCCTAAAGTTTACCCCCGCCAACGGCGAAGTATACCTCACCGCACACCAAACGTCCGGACAATTGGCGCTTACCGTCCGTGATACGGGCGTTGGTATCGGCCCGGAGCAGTTGCCCTATATCTTTGACCGGTTTTACCAGGGCGATACTTCTGTCCGCCGACTGTACCAGGGAACAGGTATTGGGCTGGCGCTGGTGAAAGAACTGGTGGACTTACTGAACGGCGAAGTGCAGGTTAGCAGTGAACCGGGCAAGGGTACATCTTTTGTCGTTCGCATCCCTATACTGACCCATGCCCCGGAAGGCTTGCCGACGCTGCCCGAGAGTGTGGTTCTCCCTCCCCTCCAGCCGGAATCCATAGTGGCTCTTTCCGGTAAGGATAGGGCCAATGCCCCAGACCCGGCCACGCTGGCCAAAGGACCGATGATCCTGCTGGCCGAAGATAATACCGAGCTTGGCGATTTTATGGAGAGTCTGCTGCGGCAGGCCGACTACCGCGTCTGGCGGGCCGACAACGGCGAGGATGCGCTGGAAATTGCCCGGACCAACATTCCCGACCTGATCGTCTCCGACGTGATGATGCCCCGCATGGACGGCTTCGAGCTTTGTGAGCATCTGAAGCAGGATGAATGCACCAACCACATCGGGGTGCTGCTGCTCACGGCCCGCTCCGCCCCCGACAGCCGCCTGACCGGTCTGCGGCAGGGTGCGGATGATTATATTACCAAGCCTTTCCGGGCCGAAGAACTGCTGCTGCGCATCCAAAACCGGTTAACCTACCAGCAGCGGCTGCGCGAACACCTGCGACAAACCCTCACCGCCGATGTTGTACCGAACCAACTGGCAGATCCGTTTTTACAGCGGGTATACAACATATTGGGCCGGCACCTGGACAATAGTACGTTTGGCGTAGACCAGTTAGCCGAAGAACTTGGGGTAGGCCGGACCAGCCTATACCGCAAGCTGAAAGGCGTCAGCGATTTATCGCCGAATGAACTGATCCGCAATTACCGGCTGCAGCGGGCTGTTGAGCTGCTGAAGGCGGGCCAGGGTATTTCGGAAACGGCCTATGCTGTTGGTTTCGAGAGTCCGCAGTACTTTGCCACCTGTTTCAAGGACTTATATGATTGTACCCCCTCTGCTTACGTAGCGAAATGGTCGGAGAAATCAGTGGAGTAATAGAACACCCCCATACTTTTCGTAAAACAAGCCCGGCACCTTATAAGATGCGGGGCTTGTTTACAACACGGGTAAAATTTATTAGTTACTGTTTGAGCAGCCTCCTGGTCTGACTCTGCTCCGATGTACTTACCCGTAGCAGGAACATGCCAGTTGGTGAGCCGCTAATATCCAGCTTTTCGGTATGCAGATGCGTCTGTACCTTGATGCTATGCTCCGCCAGTACTCTGCCTGTCAGATCAACTATTTGCAGCCAAATCTGCTTCTGAGCCGCCCCTTGGATATGTACCAAAATTGTATTGGTCACCGCCGGGTTAGGATACACGTCTACCTCTAATGGGATGGCAACCTCATTGACACCTATACGAGTAGCCGAATTGCTCACGGCCAGTGCAAAAGCCGATGAGGTTACCGTACCACAATCTCCTACTATCACACAAGTGTAGTTACCCTCATCACTCTTAGTCACCTTGGTTATTTTAAGTGTAGCCGTAGTCTGTCCACCTATCTTTGCTCCATCCTTATACCACTGGTACTTTAAATTTGTGCCTAATGCCATTAACGAAATCGTGACTAAAGATCCGGGAGCAACAGTTGAGTTGCTGGCGGGTTGAGTAGCGATAGAAGTAGCTGGTTTGAAACTTACCACAACACCAGTAGAAGCTATTGCATTGCCACACTTCCCAACTACTACACAGTAGTAGGTGCCTGCCTGTGTGGGCTGTATATTGGTTAGGCTTAAGGTAGCCGTAGTCTGACCTACCACTCTGTTCGCATCTGATAAATCATCTTTATACCACTGGTACTGCAACTCTGTACCACTGACGCTGACCAAAGCGGTGACCGTATTACCGGGGCAGGTGGCAATACTGCCAATGGGCTGAGTAGTAATTACCGTTGGGGACCCTAGTGACAGCATACAGGCGGTAGATGTCACTGAGCCGCAACTGCCTGTGATGGTGCAATTGTACGAGCCAGCATCTTTGTTCTGGAAGTTAGGCAACGTCAGTGTCGCTGAGGTCTGCCCAACCATACGCTTACCATCCTTAAACCACTGGTACTGTAAATTCGTACCCATTGTCATGATGGTTAACGTTGCATTGGAACCTGGGCAGAAAACAGCCGTCCCGGGGAGTGGTATAGTTATACTAGTAGCTGAATTAACCGTTAAGGTAAAGCCAGTGGAAGTAGTACTGATGGGATTGCCACACGCACCCGTGACTACACAGTAGTAGGTACCGGCATCACCCGTTTGCGCGTTACTCAACGTTAGAGAGGCAGAAGTAGCTCCGGTTACCGGTTGGTTGCTGCTACCGGTTCTGTACCACTGATACTTCAGATCAATACCTGTGGCTGCCACCACCAAACTCGCAGTAGAACCGGCACAAATAGTTGAGGTACTAGCAGGTTGTAGAGTAATGGCTGGTCCGGGCAAACCTTCATCAATCTGCCCATTGCAGTTGTTATCCTTTCCGTCGCAAATCTCGGGGGCATTCGGATAAATGGTTTTATCTGTATCATTACAGTCTGCCGAATTGGACACGTAACCGACAGGAGTTGAGCAGGCCTGGATAGTTTTGGCAGCATCGCCATAGCCATCTCCGTCGGCATCTGCGTAATAGGTTATAGTAACTCCCTCATCTATCTGCCCATCGCAGTTATTATCCTTACCATCGCAAACCTCTGTAGCTCCCGGATATACACCGGCGTCATTATCATCACAGTCACCCGCCTGAACTACGTAGCCCACAGGCGCTGAGCAGGTTTGGATGGTATTGTTGGCATCCCCATAACCATCTCTATCCGTATCGGCATAGAAAGTAAGCTTAACCCCCTCGTCTACCTGTCCATCACAGTTATTATCCTTGCCATCACAAAGCTCGGGGGCATTCGGATAAATGGTTTTATCCATATCATTACAGTCCCCAGAATTGGCTACATACCCGCTAGGTGCTGAGCAGGCTAGAGTAGTTTGGGCAGCATCACCATACCCATCTCCATCCGTATCGGCATAGAATGTTAACGTAGCTCCCTCATCTATCTGCCCATCGCAGTTATTATCCTTACCATCGCAAACCTCTGTAGCTCCCGGATATACACCGGCGTCATTATCATCACAGTCACCCGCCTGAACTACATAGCCCACAGGCGCTGAGCAAGCTTGGATGGTATTGTTGGCATCGCCGTAGCCGTCTCTATCCGCATCCGCATAGAAAGTGCGCGTTACCCCCTCATCAAATTGTCCATCACAGTTATTATCCTTGCCATCACAAACTTCCGGAGCCCTTGGGTAGATGCTGGCATCTTTATCATTGCAGTCACCTGCCTGAGCCACATAGCCTGCTGGCGCTGAACAAGCCTGAGTAGTTTTAGCAGCATCGCCGTAGCCATCTCCATCCGTATCGGCATAGAATGTTAACGTAGCTCCCTCATCTATCTGCCCATCGCAGTTATTATCCTTACCATCGCAAACCTCTGTAGCTCCCGGATATACACTGGCGTCATTATCATCACAGTCACCCGCCTGAACTACATAGCCCACAGGCGCTGAGCAATCCCGAGTAGTCTGAGACACATCGCCATAGCCGTCCCCATCTGTATCCGCGTAAAAGGTAATAGGTACGCCGGAGGTTTCCTGATACTCGTAAGCTCCCAGATCAATCGTACCTACTTTACGAGAGTTACCTGCCAGATCGGTTGAGGTTCTGTTGGAGTTATTATTGCCCGCATTAATGGCCGGAGAGCAGGCCCGGAGACGAAGGTCTGCGTCGCTGGCAAAAGGCGAAGTTGTGGTGATAATGTTATTTGAACCAGTATAACCTGTTACCGCATCATCAAACAGGCAATAACTTACCGTTGTTGGCATAGATGTCAATGAGTTATGAAATGTGCGGCTGCCCCCATTTCCCCAGGCGATACAGTTAGTCATGACAGGAGGTGGGTAAAACGAATCATACTCGCCCGATATAGCACTGCCATACGCAGCGTCATTTGATGTAAAACTACAATTAGTCAAGTTAGCCCTGGTTGCTCGATTAAAGATTCCACCGCCATTTTGGCTAGCTGTATTGGATATAAAGCCACAATTAATAAGGGATGCCATGGAACTAGTATTGAACATACCTCCGCCAGAACCAGCCGAATTGAGTGTAAAGCTGCAGTTCGTTAAGATAAAATCGACACCATTCTGATAACTGTATATCCCTCCGCCAGAACCAGCCGAATTGAGTGTAAAGCTGCAGTTCGTGAGCCTTGAAGGAGAATTAATATTACATATTCCTCCACCTAGACCACCTGTATTCGAGATAAAGTCACAATTATTCAATTCCGGATTAGAAACAGTGTTGTGCATTCCTCCACCGTTGCCACCATTACCACCATTATATGTAAAGCTGCAGTTTGAGAAAATTCCATGGCTATTTTCATTTTTTACCCCCCCACCTTGACTGGCTGTATTAGCTTTAAAACTACAGTTATCCACTCTGGGGATTGAATTGAGATTGTACATGCCCCCACCTTGCGACGATGCATTATTCGAGATAAAACTACAATTAGACACAATAGGGCGCTGAAAATTACCCTGTTCACTGCTATTGTACATACCTCCACCTGCGACTGCTTGATTAAAGGTAAACACACAGTTAGCCACAGTTAGAGTGGAATTACTATTGTATATACCTCCCCCATTACCATAGATAGTAAAGTTTTGGTTAGCATTGCCCGCCGTAACGACAAAACCATTCATCAAAGCATTACTTATTCCACTGTTATAAATAACATGATAGCTGTTATCCGAATTGTCCCCTATTGTGCCGATGTCTCCGCTAAGGGTAGTAGATGAAGGGGTTGTTAGATTAATGGCGGGGCGCTGGCTGAGGGCTTTCTCGGTTCCTTCAAAGCCCCCGTAGATGGCTATATTGTTCTTCATCCGAAAGCTCACGGTGCGGTCGGTGCCGGTGGTGGGCTTATAGGTGCCAGCCGCTACCCATACCTCCCCGCCTGTCGTAGTACCTGCTAAGACATCGATCATTGCCTGTAGGTCGCCCGATGCACTGGCCCAACTGGTACCATCACCGGTACCACCCTCCTTAACGTAGCGGATGGTTTGAGCGGAGGCCAATACCGGTAAAGTGAGTAGCCAGCCGAATAGAAAAACCCGTTTTAGGATAACTCTGACGTACAAATGGAGTACGGGCTTAGACAACTTCGGTTGAGTAAATTGTCCTGTCATATACAATGTGAGCTTTAGTTGAATGATTGGCCTAAAGGTCTGTTTCAAATCGAAAAAGGGCGTTCAAAATCGTAACAGATCTGTTCAAATTTGTAACAGACCAAAAAAATGGCCTTTGGTAGGGTATCGGATTTGTCGTATCTTACTACTCTCCTTCGGCTACTCCAACCGGCTAACTACCGAGTAAGAATGCCTTGGTACTTGTAACTTTTTTTCCGACGTCTGGTCTGTGGCTTTTTCGTTTCTTAAGCATTGGTGGTTTTGGCTGCTGTTTAGTTACCCAGCGCTTGCCCAAAATCAGGTACGGTTTCATTCGGCTCGGCTGCTCGATACGCGCAGCGGGCTACCCCAGGGCTTTGTCCCTAATCTGATGCAGGATCATCGTGGTTTTATCTGGGCGGCTACGCAGGATGGGTTGTGCCGCTACGATGGGCATACCGTGAAAGTTTACCGCCATGTACCCGGCGACTCTACCTCACTGCCCTTTAGCAACATTGGTATGCTGGTGGAGGATGCGCATCAGCAGCTCTGGGTTAAGAGTGAGACAACTCAATTAGCAGTTAAGGACAATGCCACCGGTCGTTTTCGGTCCGTAGACATTCCCCGGTTGAATCAGCTTTTCAGTACACCAACCAACATTAACTGCCTGCATCCGGATCTGGACGGCGGCATGTGGCTGGGTATG
Organism: Nibrella saemangeumensis; assembly: GCF_039541915.1. Classification (NCBI taxonomy): domain Bacteria; kingdom Pseudomonadati; phylum Bacteroidota; class Cytophagia; order Cytophagales; family Spirosomataceae; genus Nibrella; species Nibrella saemangeumensis. Next base: position 374,676 of record NZ_BAABHD010000022.1, on the reverse strand, counting down.
GCTTCACACGGTTTACAGTACATCTCACCCGACCGTACCTACCTGACCTCATTTCACCGGCCATCGCCCAATGCCCTTCCCGCCGACACGGTATGGGGCATCTGGCAGGACAAAGACCGCACGCTTTGGGTTGGTACAGAGAAGGGACTTTTCAGGCGACGGTCTGACCAGGGAAGTTTTCAGCCTGTTCCGCTACCCGGCAATACGTCACCCATCGTCTTTAGAGTTTCGCGCCGGCCGGACGGTCGGCTGGTAGCCGGTCTGAAGCAACGGGTAGTCGTTTTGTCCCGGCAAGGCATGGCCGAATGGGACATAACCTTGCCCGAAAAGCCCATTATTCACAACCAGCGGGCCAGACGAGTCACTCAGATTGCCCATGATCAGCACGGATACACCTACATCTACGGCAACAATCAGCTTTACCGGTTTCGGGACCAGCCCGTCCTGGAAGAGATAAACTGGGAACCTAAAGGTACTTTACCAAACGAGAGTGACCGCTTTAAACTCGTATCCAGCTTGTTGCTCGACCGCTCCGAGGGGCTTTGGCTCGGGACAATAGGCTATGGTCTGGTCTATATTAACCTGCGGGAACCTCAGTTTCAGCCAGGACCATACCAGGTAAATTTCCATACCGACTTGCTGACAAGCTATTTCGGTTTAAAGCCAGAGCAAATACCCGCTCGGCTTCAATCGACCTCGGCTTATCAGATCCGGTACCTGACACAAAGCGACGGTAGTATGTGGCTGTCGAATCCAAGTTTTCTGTACCACTACCGTCCCCAAACCCGAACGTTCGAAGAAATCAGTCTGCCACCAATTCCTAACCCACCCCCTAACGCCGACAATCTGGGTTCCTTCAGCCTAGCGTCAGATCCACAGGAAACGCTATGGGGAGTCCAGGATAATTACCTGTTCTCCTATCAGCCTGACATCAGGAAATGGCAATTACTACCGATAGAACCTTCTCCCACTGTACGGATGTATCTGAGTGTAGATGCTCAAACCTGCTGGGCTCCTACCTGGGGTTCTGGTCTGTGGGCTTATGACCGCCGAACGGGTCAGACACGCTGGTACCGGCATTCCGATTCACCGACTTCACTGCCCTCCGATAAATTGCTCATGGTGGTACAGGACCCAAAGCGTTCCGATTACCTCTGGCTATCCACGACCGAATCGGGCATGTGCCATTTCAACAAACGAACGGGACGATGTACACGCTACTCTACCCAGAATGGCCTGCCTAATGATGTGGTCTACTGCATTATACCCGACGAAGCTGGCTTTCTCTGGCTGAGTACGAAAAAGGGTATTTGTCGCTTCGACCCTGCTTCCGGAAAGGTTATTACATTTTATGCCGAAGATGGGCTGCAGGGCGATGAGTTCAATCGCTATCACGGGGTACGAATGCCCGACGGAACTATCTTCATGGGTGGGGTCGACGGGATCACCCGTTTCTTACCACGTTTGATTCAAAAACAGGACCACTACCAGCCTACCGTTGCGCTAACGGAACTATGGATCAACAACCAGGTGGCAGAACCCAATCAGGAAAACTCACCCCTGCAACACTTAATCAACGAAACTGACCAGCTAACGCTACCCCACAACCAGAATTTCCTCAGCCTGGGATTTGCGGCCATGCAGTACAATGACCCCTCGGCTACTCGTTATCGTTATCAATTAGTAAACTATAATACCGAATGGGTTCCGGCCGGAGAAGCCCGCACAGCCGTGTTTACGGGTTTGCCACCCGGGGAATATACATTCCGCGTAAACGCTACCAATACGCTGGGCGTCTGGAGTTCTCACATTAAGACGCTGCGGATCACGATCCGGCCACCGTTGTGGGCTACGTGGTGGGCCTACCTGGGCTATGTGCTGCTAGCGGGCGCTGGTTTGTACGGCTTTATTACGTATCGCCTGAAGCAAACCCGTTTACAGCAGGAAGCGTTGTTCCAGCGCCGGGAAGCCGAACAACTCCGGCGACTGAATGATATTAAAACCCGCTTCTTCTCCAATATCACCCACGAATTCCGCACTCCACTCACGCTCATTCAAGCCCCTACCGAGCAGTTGCTGAACGAAATCCGGGAACCGCAGCAGGTCAGAAATCTGGAGACAATTCAGCGCAATGCCCATCAGCTTCAGCGCCTGATTAACCAGATGCTGGATCTGGCCAAACTGGAAGCGGACGCGATGACCGTAACCCTGTCCAGAGGAGATCTGGGATTGTTTCTGACTTCCCTGGTGGAGCCTTTTCAGCCGAAGGCCCAACAGAAATCGATCCGGTTGACTGCCGATATGGAGCCCACTGTCAACGAGAGCTGGTTTGACCGGGAAAAGCTGGAAATGATTGTGTTTAACCTGCTGGCCAATGCGCTGAAGTTTACCCCCGCTCATGGCGAAGTACACCTACAGGCTCGCCGGGCAGATGGGCAATTGATGCTGACCGTCCACGACACCGGCATTGGTATCCGCCCGGAGCAGTTACCCCACATTTTTGACCGCTTCTACCAGGGCGATGACTCGTCTACCCGACTTTACCGGGGTACTGGTATTGGTCTGGCGCTGGTGAAGGAACTGGTGGATCTCCTGAAAGGCGAGGTGCAGGTTAGCAGCGAAATTGGTAAAGGCACTACGTTTAGCGTTCGCTTGCCGCTACTATCACAACCGGCAGCGGCCGTGATAAGTCCTTCTGAAAACCAATCGCTTCCGATACGCCAGAAACCCGATCTGGCACCGGGCAGCGCCGTTACAGAAAATTCAAAAACGGCTACGCTGGCCGAAGGTCCGATGATCCTGCTGGCGGAGGATAATACCGAACTGGCCGACTTTATTGAAAACCTGCTGCGGCAGGTCGATTACCGCGTCTGGCGGGCCGATAATGGTCAGGATGCCTTGCAGATCGCTCAGACGAATATTCCCGACCTGATCGTCTCCGATGTGATGATGCCGCAAATGGACGGTTTCGAACTTTGTGAGCACCTGAAGCAGGACGAGCGTACCAACCACATCGGCGTGCTGCTACTGACGGCCCGTTCGGCTCCTGATAGCCGGCTGACGGGCCTGCGCCACGGTGCCGACGACTACATCACCAAACCTTTTGGGGCCGAAGAACTGCTGCTGCGCATCCAGAACCGGTTAACCTACCAGCAGCGGCTGCGCGACCATATCCGCCAAACGCTGACGGCTGATGTGATTCCTGCCCGGTTAGACGATCCGTTCCTCCAGCGGATTTATGACCTGTTGGGCAGGCACCTGGACGATGCTTCGTTTGGGGTAGATACCCTGGCAGAGGAATTGAACATGAGCCGGATGACGTTAAACCGAAAGCTCAAAGCGGTCAGTAATTTGCTGCCTAATGAACTGATCCGCAACTACCGGCTGCAACGCGGGGCCGAGTTGCTCAGGTCGGGTACCAGCATTGCCGAAGCCGCTTATGCTGTAGGCTTTGAGAGTCCACAATATTTCTCGACCTGTTTCAAAGAGTTGTACGATTGTACCCCGTCATCCTACGTAGTACAGCAGTCAGAACGACCATCAAAGTAACGCATAGGGTTACACGGCAAAACCAGCCAGTTGCTTAAAGACAAAAGCGCCCAATGACTGTCGGGCGCTTTTGCGTTGTATAGTAAGGTAAATTAGAATTCTATTTGCCCTCTGATTTCACCACCTGGATTGGCAGGGGTATGGATATTGAAATAATAAAAGCCGGCCAATAGACTATCTTCTTTGATAGCAACGCCATCCACCATAACGCTATTGGAGAAAGTGCCCGAGGTTGTTTTAGGCAGTGGTGTGGTAAAATCATGTCTGATACCGGCATTTCTACCCCGTGGTGCAGTCCCGTGAATGTGAGACCCAATAGGGTTGCCCGTCAGATTATTCCAGGTAACGGTGTAACTCATCACGTGGGTGATTCGATCAAAGACCACATTGGCAGTACCCATAGCCGGGCTATTTTTGGGTGGCACTTCCTGATCCGGACTCAGGGTCACGTTGGCTACCCGGATAAGCGGTACCTGGTGATCCTGAACACAGGCAGTAAACAGAGTGGAAACGGTAACGACAACGGCCGCCACAAGTACGTTAGAGGTTTTCATACGAACGAAGGTTTTGAGAGAGGGTTGTAAGTTTACCGGATGTTGCCTGGCTCCCGCTAGTCCCGGTAATAAACAGACCGTTAAAGGTAATCTATATACGGTTATATGAAACTTCTCCGACAAAAAATCAGAAAAAGTTTATTATCCGGCAGACCTGCTTTCAGATTGACAGCGTTACGGTAAGCCGGTAGGCATAATTGTCGCGGGCGAGCGGGAACTGATTGGGGCCCCAGCGCCGGAAAACGCTGCCGCCCAATCCCATGTACAGCGACTGCATAAAGGGGAACCGCAGGAGGTTATACACAGACAAACCACTTTCGTAATAGCCCTTCTCCAGCGTCCGGAACACCAGCGGCTCATGGGGTTTGCGGTTGCTCAGTTGCCCGAAACCCACATGCTGCGAGACGCTGATTTCCGGCTGGCTGTATTTCGTTTTGAGCCGGAACAGCAACCGGCCGAAGTTGTGCTCCCAGAACAGGTAGGCAAAGCGGTCGGAGGCAAACTCGTACAGCCCCATCGTCTGGAAGGTATTGGGCGAGTAGTAGTAAAAGCCGTTGCCGCCCGCGCTGCTGCCGGGTGCGCCAAACAGGTACGGATATGGCACCGTGCCGTTGAGCCATCCCCCCAGCAGCCGGAACCGGGACGTACCCAGCGCCTTGCTCACCACCTCATCGTCGACCTGAACAACGGTTTTGGTGTAGGTAAACTGACCACCCAGCGCAGGTATCCCGATAGCGACCTGCACATCCACTATCGGAAAGGATCCTGCCAGAATGGTCTCCAGCTTACCCGCTTTCTGCATCTGCTCGCGGGGGGCAATCCGGACGTTTAGACCCAGTTCACTGTTATAGAAGCGATGGGGATTAACCGATTCCACCGAAAACTGATAGGGATACGACGTCACCTGCCGGTATTCACGCCAGCCATACAGATTGAGTTGCACATGGGGCAGCGGGCGAAAATAGCCGTCGACCCGCCAGGCCTGCACACTGTCCATGCGGCTGCGCAGCCAGTTGCGGGGCTGCGGCCGCCCCAGCACAATCAGGGACTGACTCAATGAAGTAAGCTGGCCCGGTTCGGCAATGTCCTGCCGGTAGCTGACGCCCAGCCGGAGGTCACGCCGGGGTAGCAGATTGGCCTCCAGACTCCCACCGTACTTGAGCGCTTTATCCGCCGTGCCAAACGCAGCGTAACCGTACAGTTTCGCCCAGGGTAGTGGCGGTGGGGTCAGCTGCACCCCCAGCCCTAAACGCGTGCCTTCGTACTGGTTCCAGCGGAGCAGGTCGGCCACCACCAGATCGACCGCCCCCCCTTCAAGCGTACCGGTAGTCAATACCTGCATCACATCGCTGAAGCCGTGCAGGAACCGGCCAATCCGGCGCAGTTGGGGCAGCGAGTCCCACATGGCATACGACGCCCGCTCGCGATGGTCGAGCGAGTCGGCCCGCAGCCGCTGCCAGACCGAATCGGGAGTAGAGGCTGCACCAGGGCGCTGCTCGCGGGTCAGGTGGTCAAAACTTTTCATGGGCAGGATCGGGTTGATCTGCACCTCGGTGACCTGGCTGCGGTTGCGGATCAGCACATCCAGTTTGGTCGAACTTTTGGCCAGCGGCATCTTCAGGTCGGTTTGCAGCCAGTCGGGAAACCAGCGCCCACCCAGCCGCTGGTACTGCTGTTGCACCCGGAACCAGACCTTCTGATTCGTGTCTGCCGGCATGGCAATGATGTTTTCGATGGCGTAGCCGTCGGTGTTAATGTACACCACGCCTTTGAGCCCTTCAAAGTGCTTGTTCGGAAACGGCTGAAACGACAGGACATAGGTGCTGTCGTGCTCGTGGAACAAGGTATCTTCAATTGCAAAATCATAGCGGGAAAAGGTACCCTCGGCGATGGGGTTGAGGTAATTGCGCTCCATTATTGGCAGTTGAATGATTTCCTGGTAAAACCCGAACGGCTGAAAATCGGTCGGCGTGATCCCCATTGAGAAATCACCAGGAAACGAAGATTTTGTAGCCAGAATGATCTCCTTGCGCTGGTTTGGCCGCTGGTAACGGATCTCGGTGACGGACTCCTTGAGCCAGACGTGCATCTGGCTCGTAAACGCTTCCATCAGCATGGGGCTGTACGGCCGCCGTTTTACCTGGTTGCGATAAGCCTCAGTAGAGGTATCCGTAACGAAGTTATCAATAGTGTAATATGACTTGTTGTAGGTCTTACAGGTATAGGTTGAATACGCTTCGGGATCGTTGCGCGACCGGTTCTTCAGCACGTTCCGGACAATGGCCCAGGCCGGATTCTCGCCCGGCCGCACCACTACTTCGCTCAGCTGCGTCACCGTTGGCACCAGGTCAATGCGGAGGAGATCACCTTCATCTGCCAGCCTGACAGCTCGGGGCTGATACCCTACATAACTGACCAGCAGCGTCTGCCCCGCTGTAGCTTTAATTTGAAAACGTCCGTCGAGGTCCGTCAGCGTACCCTGTTTTGTACCCTGCACCGCCAGGCTCACAAACGCCAGCGGCTCGCGGGTGCGGGCATCGCGCACCACCCCTTTGTATAGTTGCTGGGCGTATCCCGGCGTCAGCAGCCCCAACAGCAGACAGAGGAAAAGCCCAATCCGATTCATTAGTAATGTGTTTACTATCACTAATACGCACTGGCAGGCCGTTTCGTATACGAGGTCAGTAATACCGCCCAATTACAGCATTATCGACAATAGCCCGGCGGAATTCGCGCAGGTCGACAGCCCCCTGTTTGCGGTAGGCTACCTTGCCGCCCGGCTCAATCACCAATGTGTAAGGCAGGGCACCCTGCCATTTGGGATCTACGAGTTCAATGAAGGTATAGATGTCTAACCCCTCCAAAATATAATTGGCATTGGACGCCTGTTTGCTTTTCAGGAACTTCAGCGCCTTTTCCCGTGCTTCGGGTTTGTCGGTAGTGATGCTGACGAAGTCAAAATCGCGTCCGCGGTACATCCGGTAGGTATCCACCAGATCCGGAAACTCCACCACGCAGGGCCCGCACCAGGTTGCCCAGACGTTGACCACCCGCAGCTTATCGGTATCGTTTTTCAGCAACTTCCGCAACGATTCTTCGTTGATGCTCTCCAGCTTCACCTCTTCTTTGGCCCATCGCTCCCTGGTCTTCTGAATCCACTCCGTTTTATCTTTCCACTTGATCGAACAACCGAACGATTTAGTCGTCGGGTTGGCAACAGGCCGGCCGGCCAGCAGAGCCTCTACAGCCTCGCGGGCGTCGTTGTGGTTCGGTTTACCCGTTGGTTTCTCCACATCATCAAACCGCCCGATGTACCGCAACGTCCGGCTCCTGTCGAAGATAAATACATGCGGGGTAGCCACGGCACCGTAGGCCCGGGCAGTAGCCTGGGTAGCACCATCGTAGAGGTATGGAAAGTTATAGTCTTTCCCGCTGGCCCGGATTTTCATTTCCTCGAAGGTATCGCCCAGGTCAGAGTATCCCAGTTCGTCGAGGCTGACCGCTTCCGGCGCGTTGGGCGAAATCGCCACGACCTGTACCCCTTTGTTTTTGTAATCGGTAGTAAACCGGATCAGTCGGTCTTCGTACGCCTGGGCCGTGGGGCAGTGATTACAGGTAAAGACCATAACCAGCACATCGGCTTTGGCGAAGCTGGCCAGGCTGTACGTTTTGTCATCAACGCCGGGCAGGCTAAAATCTGGAGCTTTTGCGCCAATCGCCAGCGTTTTGGGCTCTTCAGCGTAGGTATTCGCCACCAGCGACCCCATGATCAAAAGGAGTAGCAGCCGTTTCATATTGGAAGCAGGGTTAGGAAATACATTGCTTTTGTAAGAGAAAGATACAAATTTATCTGCCATTATGGCGTAAAACCTTCAGGCACCGCGGCCTGGTCTGATAGTTGATTCTTTGTTTTCCGCCGGCTTTGCGAAGCACTTGCTAATAAGGAAGTAGAATTCAATAGACGGGCTTGTTGCAGTACCGACGTAATGAACTAATTTTGTGCAAAATTACGTAAACTATATAGTCAGTGGCGACCGCCCGGCGGCCTGACACTGACAAATGCCTATTATCCCAGAAAATGATTAATCTTATCACTAAAGGTATAACCAAGTTTTTCGGCACCAAGTCACAACGGGACCTGCGCGACCTGTACCCGTATGTGGAAAAGGTGAATACCGAATTTAACCGGTTGAAGGACCTTTCCAACGACGAACTGCGGAATGCATCGGCCGAACTGAAGCAGCAGATCGCCCGCGAGTTGCAGGACATCGATACCAAAGTGGCTGACCTGAACCACCAGGTAAGCAGCCAGCCGGACATGGATGTCAACCAGAAAGAACAGATCTTCAACCAGATCGATAAACTGGAGGCCGACCGCAACAAAGAACTGGAGCGTGTGCTGCTGGACATCCTGCCCAGAGCGTTTGCCGTGGTTAAAGAAACTGCCCGCCGTTTTTCGCAGAACGAGCAACTCGACGTTACCGCCACTCCGCTCGACCGAGAACTAGCCCTCCGGAAAAAGAACGTAACCATCGACGGTGACAAGGCCTACTGGGCCAACCAGTGGGAAGCCGCCGGTACGCTCATCAAGTGGGACATGGTCCACTACGATGTGCAGATCATCGGTGGGGTGGTGCTGCACCAGGGCAAGATCTCCGAAATGGCTACGGGTGAAGGTAAAACCCTCGTGGCTACGTTCCCGGCCTTCCTGAACGCCCTGGCCGGTCGTGGTGTACACGTCGTGACGGTAAACGACTACCTTGCCAAGCGTGACTCCGAGTGGATGGCCCCGCTGTTTGAGTTCCACGGCCTGCGCATCGATTGTATTGATAAGCACCAGCCGAACTCCGAAGCCCGCAAGAACGCTTACCTGGCCGACATCACCTACGGAACCAACAACGAATTCGGTTTCGACTACCTCCGCGACAACATGGCCCGCACCCCGGAAGAACTGGTGCAGCGGAAACACCACTACGCCATGGTCGATGAGGTTGACTCCGTCCTGATCGATGATGCCCGGACGCCCCTGATTATCTCCGGTCCCGTACCCCGTGGTGACGAGCAGGATTTTATTGAATTGAAACCCCGCGTAGCCCGGGTGGTCGAAGCCCAGCGCAAGCTGGTGATGGACCTGCTGAACGAAGCGAAGAAGAAAATTGCCGCCGGCGACGAGAAGGAAGGGGGCGTGGCCCTGTTTCGGGCGCACCGGGGCTTCCCCAAATACAAGCCGCTGATTAAGTACCTGAGCGAAACCGGTATGAAGCAGATTCTGCAGAAAACAGAATCTATTTACCTGGCCGAAAACCAGAAGCTGATGCCGGAAGCCGATGCTCCCCTGTACTTTACCATCGACGAGCGGCACAACAGCATTGACCTGACCGAGAAAGGAATCGACTACATCACCGGCTCCGGCGAAGACCCGAACTTCTTTATCCTGCCCGACCTGTCTATCGACCTGAACGCCGTTGATAAAAACAGCGAGTTGTCGGAACAGGAAAAAATCCTGCACAAAGAGGCTGTTATCCGTGATTACTCCGTCAAGACGCAGCGCATCAACACCGTCAACCAGTTGCTGAAAGCCTTCAGCCTGTTTGAGAAGGATGTCGATTACGTGATTATGGACGGGAAGGTAAAGATCGTTGACGAGCAGACGGGCCGGATTATGGAAGGTCGTCGCTGGTCAGATGGTCTGCACCAGGCCGTAGAAGCCAAGGAAGGCGTGAAGGTGGAAGACGCGACCCAGACGTACGCCACCGTTACGCTGCAAAACTACTTCCGGATGTACCACAAGCTGGCCGGCATGACCGGTACGGCCGAAACGGAAGCCTCTGAATTCTGGCAGATCTACAAGCTGGATGTGGTAGTCATTCCAACCAACAGACAGATCGTCCGGAAGGATGAAGAAGATAAAGTATACCGCTCGGTACGGGAGAAATATAATTCCGTTGTCGACGAGATTGTGAGTCTGGTCGAGAAGGGGCGCCCGGTCCTGGTAGGTACCACCTCCGTTGAAAACTCCGAGCTGCTCAGCCGTTTGCTGATGCTCCGGAAGATTCAGCACCAGGTCCTCAACGCCAAGTACCACCAGCGCGAGGCCGAAATCGTTTCCGAAGCCGGTAAGCCGGGAGCGGTAACCATCGCCACCAACATGGCCGGCCGGGGTACCGACATTAAACTGACCCCTGAATCGCGGAGTGCCGGTGGTCTGGCCATCATCGGTACGGAACGCCACGAGTCACGTCGGGTCGACCGGCAGTTGCGCGGTCGTTCGGGTCGTCAGGGTGACCCCGGTACCACGCAGTTCTTTGTGTCGCTGGAAGATAGCCTGATGCGTCTGTTCGGCTCCGATCGCATTGCCCGCGTCATGGACCGGATGGGTCTGGAAGAAGGCGAGGTGATTCAGCACTCGATGATTACCAAGTCGATTGAGCGGGCGCAGAAAAAGGTAGAAGAAAACAACTTCGGTATCCGGAAGCGCCTGCTGGAATACGACGACGTGATGAACTACCAGCGGGAAGCGATCTACAAGCGTCGCCGGAACGCCCTCTTCGGGGATCGTCTGCCGCTGGACATTGCCAACACGATGTACGATGTCTGCGACGAAATCGTTACCAATACGGAAGGTAACTACGACGAGATCTCGCTGCAAATGCTGACCGCGATGGGCGTAAGCGTATCGATCAGCCGCGAAGAATTTGCCAAGCTGAAAAAGCCGGAGCAAGTGCAGCGCTTGTACGAAGAAGCCGAGAAAAAGTACCACGAAAAGAACCACGCCATTGCTGAAAAGGCCTTGCCGGTGCTTCAGCAGGTACTGCAGGAGCAGGGTGCCATCATTAAGAACATTGTGGTGCCGTTTACCGACGGTGTACACGAACTAACGGTCGTCTGCGATCTGCAGCGCTCCGTTGACACACAGGCCCGCGAACTGGTAACCGAGATGGAGAAAGCCGTTACGCTCTCTATCATTGACCAGGAATGGAAAGAACACCTGCGCGAGATGGACGACCTGAAGCAGTCGGTACAAAATGCCGTGTTCGAGCAGAAAGATCCGCTGCTGGTGTATAAGTTTGAGTCGGTGGAGTTGTTCAAACGCTTTCTCAACAAGGTTAACTTCGATACGATCAGCTTCCTGAGTAAAGCTGATATTCCAGCGCAGGAGCCTCAGGAGGTGCGGCAGGAAGTAATGCAGGCCCCGGCCCATCGTCCGGAGCCGCAGCCCGAACTGCATACCAACAAGGAAGACCACGATGAGCCGGTAGCCGGCGGACCGGAAGAGTACGCCCGCCGGATGGCCGCCAACAACCGGCCACCCGAGCGCCAGGCTCCGGTACGCGTCACCAAAATTGCCAACCGCAATGAGAAGGTGAGTGTACAGTACGCCGACGGCACCGTGAAGCGCGACGTTAAATACAAGACCGTCGAAAACGACATTATGACCGGTCGGGCGGTGTTAATTGAATAGAGACGTTGATAGAAGCCATGAATAGAAGCCGGAAGTCAGGTAGTCATACGAAGCGAAAACAGCGTGTGGCCGTCTGGCTTTCGGCCTTTTTTACGGTTTACTTCTTTGTGGGTTTAAAGCCTGCGGCCGAACCGATTGTCCTGAAGGCGGAGCCGCTGCCGTTTACCCCGAAAGAGTTTTATATTGCCGACGTTATCGATGAGCGCCCGGAGCGTGGAGGGATAGGTCACCTGATAACAACACCCGGCCGGCCAGCGGAGCGGGTCGATTTGCAGGGCGGTACCGTGCCGGCCCTCCGGCAGTTTGTCCGCCAGAGTCTGCGGCAGAATCAGTCGCTGCGGGCTATTGCCATCCGGCTGAAACAGTGCAAAATCACCGAGACGGCGGCCACCGGCAACCGGGTTGAAGGCCGCATTGTGGTAGGCATGGCGTTTGACATCCTGCGCGATGGCGAGTCGGTCCGGCTGGTGGAGTATCAGGGTGGAGCGCGTTATAACCGGCCGGCCAGTCAGCTTACGTCCATTGAGCCGACGCTGCGGCAGTCATTAACGGATGCGTTGAAGTTCCTGAACACCTGGATGAACCAGCAGGCAAATCAGAACGAGAAACTGGCTAAAGACCTGAAGGTTACCTTCACGGATTATGTGAACACGGCCGAGACCGATTCGGTATTTTACGCCGTCAACCGCCCGCTGACCTGGAATGATTTCCGGGCCAAACCGTCGGGGATCAGCCGGTACGCAGCCGCCGTGTTTCCGAGTTTCGGCTACGAAGGCGGCAGCGAAACGGTAAACGGGGTGCTGAATGTAAAGCTGATCCTGAAAGTCTATGTCCTGAAAAGCTCGTCCTGGGTGAAAGAAGTGGCCCGAAATGATTACGCCCTTAACCACGAGCAGCGGCACTTCGACATTGTCAAGATCGTAGCCGAACGGTTCAAGCAGCGGGTACCCGCCGACAGCCTGACCATCGACGATTACAACAGCATCATTCAATACCAATACCTGGAAGCGTTCCGGGAGATGAACCGGCTCCAGGAGCAGTACGACGGTGAAACGAATCACGGCATTAATCAGTCGGTCCAGGAGCGCTGGAACCAACGGATTGATGCCGATTTACGGAAATATAGTATAAAGTAATGAGGCCTATCGCACCGCTCCATCAACTTGAAACATGAAACTTGAAACCTACATCGACCACACCAATCTAAAGCCCACCGCTACCGAAACGGACATCCGGCAACTCTGCGCTGAAGCGTATCAGCATCGGTTCCGGACGGTTTGTGTCCCTCCTTCTTATGTCTTATATGCCAGTGACATCCTGGCGGGGTCGCCGGTTACCGTCTGCACGGTCATCGGGTTTCCGCTGGGGTACAACAGCCTGACGGTAAAAGTGACTGAATCCGAGAAGGCGCTGGAAGATGGCGCGACCGAGCTGGATATGGTCATCAATCTGACCCGGTTCAAGTCCATGGCGTATCTGAGCGTGCGGGAGGAAATCAGTACGCTGGCCGGTCTGGCCCAGAGCCAGGGCGCCTTGCTGAAGGTCATTCTTGAAACCGCTTACCTGGACGACAACGAAATCCGGATTGCCTGCGAGTTATGCGTCGAAGCCAACGCTGATTTTGTAAAAACCTCCACCGGCTTTGCCCCGGCCGGGGCGGAGATTGAGCAGGTAAAACTGATCCGGTCATTGCTGCCGGACACCATGCAGGTAAAAGCTTCCGGCGGCATCAAAACCTACGAACAGGCCCTGGCCTTCATAGAAGCCGGTGCAGCCCGCATCGGTACCTCATCGGGTGTCGCTATTGTGCAGCAAACTGTATGAAGAAAGGGCGTATCCTGCACATCAGTACCGCTCACCAACCCACCGACCCCAGGGTCGTGTATAAACAATGCCGCACGCTGGCGCAAGTTTATGATGTCTACTGCGCCATCCCGAACGCCATACCGAGTGTAGCACCGGAGATTCGGTTTATCCGGCTGCCGTATTTTAAACGGGTAATCTGGCGCACCCTGCTTACCTGTCCGCTCATCGTGCTGCGCTGCCTGTGGATCCGGCCCCGCGTAATTCATATCTACGTACCGGAGTTCATCCCCTTTGCGTTTCTGTTCAAATGGCTGGGTGCCGTGGTCATTTATGAGGTACAGGAGAATCTATACAAGAAAATGCACCTGAAGACCTTCAACCGGGGCTGGCTGCTGGAGCAGGCCTTCCGGTATTTCGATCAATTGGCGCGGCAGCATTTTACGCTCATTTTTACCGAACACGGTTACCTGGATACCTATTCCAATCTGGTCAAACCCTACGCCGTCATTTACAACTACCCTCTGCTCGACGACATCCTCCCCTATCGCCGTCCCTATCGCCAGTCGCAGGAACCCATCACCTTTTTCTACATCGGCTGGTTAACCTTCGAGCGCGCCTTTGATGCCATGCTCGAAGGCTTTGTACGCCTGAAAAAGCAATATCCTTCCTTCAAAGTCCATCTATTTGGTCGGCAGACATTTACCCAGGAAGATCTGGAACGCATTCCGGCCTACCATGCCGTCAAAGAAGATCTGATCTTCTACGGATATACCGACCAACCGGAAGCCCTGCCCTACGCTAGCAACGCCGTTGCTGGTATTGCCCTGCTCAAGCCTGTCGGTGATTACCCGGACTCGTACACCACCAAAATGTTTGAGTACATGGCGCTCGGCCTGCCGGTACTCACCTCCGACTTTCCCCTCTACCAGGATGTAGTCGAGCGGCACCAGTGCGGTTTCTGCGTGGACCCCACCAACACCACAGCCGTTGCCGACCGGCTAATCTGGCTGATCGAACACCGTGACGAAGCCGAAGCCATGGGCCAGCGCGGCTATGAAGCCGTGCTGCGGGAATACAACTGGGATACGGAAGCCCGCAAATTGCTTGACCTCTACTCGTCTTTGCGTTAATTTACCCGCATTATCGACATCAGGCTACCCCCTTCACTGCATGCCACAGCCCCGTCTTCTCCTGGCGATATTCGTCCTGCTAGCCTTAACCGGTTTTTCCGTCTGGAGTACGCTGCTGGTCAGACCGCCGGAAGCCCGTCCGGCTTCGGCCCTGGCCAACGAGTTTTCGGCGGAGCGGGCGATGCAGTATATACGCCGGATTGCCGCTGTACCCCACGCCATGGGTACGCCGGCACATGCACAGGTACGGGGGTATCTGGTCGATGAAATGCGTCGGCTTGGCTTACAGCCCGAGGTGCAGGAGCGTACCGTGAGCGCGGAAGCTTTTGGGGCCAGCCGGACGGGATATGTCTACAACATCATCGGACGGTTGAAAGGGCGTACAGCCGGTAAAGCCGTACTCCTGATGGCCCACTACGACTCCCAGCCCAATACACCCGGTGCCGCCGACGATGGGGCCGGCGTAGCCGCCATCCTGGAAACCGCCCGGGCACTCCGGCAAGGCCCTCCCTTGCAAAACGACGTCATTTTTTTGCTCACCGATGGCGAAGAATATGGTCTCTTCGGCGCGAGTGCCTTTCTTCGCCACCGGCTCGCCAAAGACGTTGGGCTTGTTATAAACCTGGAAGCCAGGGGCAATAGCGGCCCGAGCATGACCTTTGAAATAAGCCCTGAAAACGGCTGGGTGATTGAAGAGTTCGCGAAGGCGGCACCGTACCCGTTTGCCAGTTCACTGATGTATGAAGTCTACCGCGCCTTACCTAATGATACCGATTTCTCGGTCTTCCGGGAGGCAGGGTATACGGGCGTCAATTCCGCTTTTGCTGATGGGTTTGTTCACTACCATAAACTCACGGATTCTCCGGATAATCTGAATCAGAATAGCCTCCAGCACCATGGTGACAATATGCTGGCGCTGACGCGGCATTTCGGGACCATTTCCCTCACCCAGACCAAAGCGCCGGATAAAGTGTTTTTCAATCCGGCGGGCAGCTGGCTGGTTCAATACCCCATGACGCTGAACGGGCTGTGGATTGCCCTGGTAACCGGGCTGCTAATAGGTGTATTGATTGCCGGACTGCGTAGGAAAGCCATTACCCTGCCGCAGGTACTCGGTGGCTTTCTCCTTTATTTAGTAATGCTGGTCATTGTCGCCGGGTCAATTTTCCTGATAAATAGGCTCATCTTGCGCCTGCTGCCTTACACCCATCCATTTAATGGCGTATATAGCTCCAATCTCTTTTGGGTCGCGTACCTCTTAGTGGCAACGGGCCTGTTTCTGCTGGTAAGCCGGCTTGCCCTGCGCCGGCTCCGAGTATTTTCGCTCACGATGGGCGTGTATCTGCTGCTGTACGGGCTGACTCTCACCCTGTTTGCCTTTGTTCCGTCGGCTACCTTTGTTTTTTTATTTCCCCTCCTGTTTTGTCTGGTCGGTACCCTGATTGTCTTTGTCCAGAACCGGCACCGGCAGGAGACCTCTTTGCCATACGTGAGTATTCTGCTGATCGCACTGCTGCCAGCCATCTTTATGCTGATGCCGATTGTCCGGCTGTTAACCGTGATCTTCGCGCTGCAATTACCGGTGGCTTCGGTAGGCCTGTTTCTGCTTGTGTTGGGACTGGCTTTCCCTTTGCTGATGGTGTCAGAGCGACAGACAAACTGGCGACGCATACCGATACTTTCTTTGCTGCTCCTGCTGGCAGGAGTCCTACAAACCGTTTGGGCCATCCAACAGGAGCAGCCTGGCCCGGAACACCCGCTCCACAGCCATGTTGGCTATTACCTGAATGCCGACAACGGGCAGGCCTGGTGGGCGTCGGATTACCAGACCACCGACGATTGGAACAGGCAATTCTTCCCCAATCCGACTACCGGTACCCTCGCAGAGTTTTACCCCATGGCATCGGCGGTTTACCTGAAAGATAAAGCGCAGCCCATCCCTGTTCAGCCCCCCGTTGCCCAACTTATATCCGACTCCGCAGCCGGGCAGGACCACGTGCTGACCATCCGCCTGCACTCACCCCGGCAGGCCGCGCATGTGCAGATTGTACTGTTGCCCCAACAGGAAAGCGATGTATTTGCCGTAACGATGAATGGCGAACGGCTGCTGCGCAAATTCACCGATACGCCCGAAGGACCGGCCTTTTATATCCTGTTTAACGGCTTACCCGTGTCCAAAGAGGTAACGCTATTGGTACAGTTGAAGAAGGACAGTCCGCTGCGGTTGCTGCTGTATGACCAGTCTATTGGTTTGCCTCAGCAGTTGGTTAAAACGCCTATGCCTGCTCACGTGATCCCGGAGCAGGGCCGAACCAGTAATATCACCGTGGTCAGGAAAGCGTATCAATTTTAATCTCAACCGAAAAGCGCACACGCTGCCGAATCTATACAGATTGGTCCAATCGGTTGACGGACAAGGCTATTTAAAAGTGGCCTGCGCTAATACCTTACACTTTATTGAGCCATCTTTGTATTATTCCGGCAAAAATGTCCGGATGGGTCAAAAATTGAGTACCTTTGCGGCCTGAAATGCGGTCTCCGCCACCAGCCTTAACCGTTGGCATAATGTATATTCATGCGGTCAGCCACTACCTTCCAGCGCAGGTAGTTGGTAATGAACACTTCACTCAACTTAACGGCCTCGCCAGCGAATGGATTATCGAGCGAACCGGCATTGAGGAACGGCGCAAAGCCGGTCCCGACGAAAACGCCAATACCATGGCTGTCGAAGCGGTTCGCGCCTTAGAGGAAAAGGTCGATTTATCGGAAGTCGATTTAATTGTCGGGGCTACATATACTCCGCACGATACCATTGTTACGCTGGCGCATGTGGTGCAGCATCATCTGCATATTCCGGATATTCCGGTGGTTTCCATCTCCTCCGCCTGCTCGTCGCTGCTCAACGCCATCGAGATTGTAGAAGGGTATTTCGCCCTGAAAAAAGCTCGCCGGGCGCTGGTTGTGGTATCTGAACATAACACCGCTTACTACAACGAGGAAGACACCGTATCGGGTCACCTCTGGGGCGATGGTTCGGCGGCCCTGCTGCTGACGAAAGACCGCCAGAGTCCGAAAGATTTAACGATTCACTGCGTTATTACCGGCGGAGCCGCCACCAGCGGTAAGGCCACCACCGCCGTGGTGCTGAAGCCGCTGGAGCGGGGGGTTATCATGCCCCACGGCCGCGATGTTTTCAGCAACGCCTGCCAATACATGCCGAAGGTCAGCCAGCAGGTGCTCTACCGTTGCGGCCTGACGCTCCACGACGTCGACTACATCCTGCCCCACCAGGCCAACCTGCGCATCAGCCGCAACGTGATGCAGACGCTCGGTCTGCCGGAAGAAAAACTCATCTCGAACATTCAGCGGCTGGGTAATACCGGTTGCGCCGGCTGTGCCATCGGCCTCTCCGAAAACTGGGATATATTCCAAAAAGGCCAGCGCATCATCGTTACCGTCTTTGGCGGGGGGTATTCGTATGGGGCGATGCTTGTAGAAGTTTAAATTGTTCCAGGTTTCAGGTTTCAAGTTAGAATGGCTAACACTAGCCGCTTAACATGAAACCTGGAACTTGAAACAATCAGTTAATTCGCTTCACTCCGCCAGACGTTGTTCTTCGGGTTGATGTCAGGAACGACTTTGTCGGGGTCGACAATGACGGCGCGGAGGGGTGAGGTAGAATTGTGTTTTAACGTCCAGGTGCCGCCCCGCTGCCAGACTTCAACCGGCAGATTGATCCGCGTTTTTTTGCCGCTGCTCTCCTGAATTTCCACCGTCACCGGCATAGCCATTTTCTCCAGGTTCTCAATCGTAATCAATGCTCCTTTTTGCGGGCTTTGCTCCACGTATTTCACTTCTTTTACGCTCTGGTCCAGTCGCCAGTTTTCGTAGAAATAGCCGCGCCAGAACCAGCCCAGGTCTTCACCGGCTGCGTCTTCAATGGTGCGGAAGAAATCGTACGGTGTCGGGTGTTTGAACGCCCAGCGTTTCATATACTCCCGAAAGGCGTAATCGAACCGCTCCGGACCCAGCACAACGTCGCGTAACAGTTTGAGTCCCATACCGGGTTTGTAGTACGCCAGAATACCCAGGTTACGCGACTGCTGCACGTCGGGCAGGGTCATAATCGGCTCAACGGGGCCAAACAGCGCCGGGGCCACATCGTGCATGGTTGCCCGCTCATTGTGGTACTCGCCGTTGTTGAAATTGGCCGTCGAGAGCATATTGATGAAGGTGTTGAAGCCTTCGTCCATCCAGCCAAACTTCCGCTCGTTGTTACCCACGATCATCGGGAACCAGTTATGGCCAAACTCATGGTCGGTTACCCCCCAGAGCGCGCTCTTTTTGTCCCGGAAATCACAAAAGACAATACCCGGATATTCCATACCACCAACGATGCCGGCTACATTCGTGGCCACGGGATAGGTATATTCGTACAGGTACTTTGAATAAAACTCGATACAGCCCTTCACGTACTCGGTAGACCGGCTCCACGAATCGGTGGTCGCACTTTCGACCGGGTAGGCTGATTGAGCCAGCGCCGTTTTGCCGCTCGGCAGGTTCATACGGGCGGCATCCCACACAAACGCCTTAGAGGTAGCCCAAGCCACATCGCGGGCGTTCTGGCAGCGAAACCGCCACGTCAGCCGGCCCGACTGCTTAGGCCGCGTGGTGTTATCATTTACCTCATCTTTACCCCGGATAATGACGGTTTTGTCGCTCTGCCGGGCCTGCGCCAGCCGCCGGATCTGCTCCGGTGTGAGCACTTCGTTCGGGTTCAGTAACTCACCTGAGCCAACGACGATATGATTCCAGGGTACATCGATCGCGTATTCAAAATCGCCGTAATTCAGGTAAAACTCACCCGCGCCCAGGTAGGGCAGCACGTTCCAGCCTTCAACGTCATCGAACACACACATACGCGGATACCACTGGGCTATTTCGTAGATAATCCCGTTGCGGGTACGCTGCTGCCCCATCCGGTCGGAGCCGTACTCCGGTATCCGGAAGGAATAGGCGATGCGGATTTTCAGGTTATCGCCCCCTTTTTTTAAGGGTTCCGTCAGCCGCAACTGCATCCGGGTGTCGGTGATGGTGTACGAAGCCGCAACCGGTTTACTCTTGCCTTGTTCTACGGTAACGGAGGTAATGACCACCCCTCCGGCGAAGTTCGCGTTACCGAAGCGGCCACCCGTCACGGGCGTTGTCTTGGCAGCCCGTGAGGTATCAGCAAAGGCATTCTGGTCGAGCTGCAGCCACAGAAACGGCAGATCCTCCGGTGAGTTATTGGTGTAGGTAATTTCTACGTTGCCCGTCAGCACGTTCTGCACATCGTCCAGGCTGGCGTTGATTTTGTAGTCGGCCCGGTTCTGCCAGTAGCGGGGACCGGGGGCTCCGCTGCCGGTGCGGTAATCGTTGCCCGGCTGCATATTGAACAACGGGTGAAAGAGTTCTTTCGGATCGTATTTGGCTGTGGATGCGCCGGACTGGGCCCAGGCTCCGATACTGATGCTAAGGCAAAGAAGCCCCGCCCAGATACCTGCTTTTCTCATGAAGTGGTCGTTAAGAAAACTATAGCTAAAATATATGTTACAATAAACGCGCTCTTGCCCGAAATGGTATTCTGCCTTACCGCAGGGCTTCGTATAAAATCTCGGCCGGATGTTTTGCCTTGCGACCGGTTCCGTCTTTGATCTGATGCCGGCAACTGGTTCCCGGTGCGGCAATGATCACATCGTCCGGCTGCTGCCGTACCGTCGGAAACAGCACCAGTTCGCCAATCTTCATCGATACCTCGTAATGCTCGGCCTCGTACCCGAACGAACCCGCCATACCGCAACAGCCCGACGGAATCAGATGCACCGTGAAGTTCTCCGGCAGCGACAGCATCTTCTTGGCCGGCACCAGCGACGATACCGCTTTCTGCTGGCAATGCCCGTGCAGTTTTATTAATCGTTTCTCCGACGTAAACTGCTGCTTGGTAATGTTCCCCTTGTCGATCTCTCTCGCTATAAACTCCTCGAACGTCAGAGAGTTTTCGGCCAGCCGTCGGGCGTCGGGCAGCAGTGACTGATCAACCAGGTCGGGGTACTCATCCCGGAAGGTCAGGATCGCCGACGGCTCCAGACCCACCAGGGGTGTTTCAACGGTGATGAGGTCTTTCAGGTCCCGCACATTCCGCTCCGCCAGCGTTTTGGCATACCGAATCAAGCCCTTTGAGATGGGTGCCCGGCCGCTTTCGCCGTGTTCGGGAATGATTACATTATAGCCCAGTTTCTCCAGCAGCAATATGGCCTTCTGTCCGATTTCAACGTCGTTGTAGTTGGTGAACTCATCGCAGAAGAGGTACACCCCCCTGCCCCCCTTGTTAGGGGGGAAAGGCGTCCCCGGCATGGGATGAGTAGGGCTATTGACACCCTGAGTTGGAATAGCAGCGGTTGGTATATGCTCCTGATCCGAAGCCGCAGGAACGAAGCGGCCCTCCCCCCTGTCAAGGGGGGCCGGGGGGGTGTGCTGCCTGCCGGCAAACCACTTCCGCAGCGTCGTCTTATGCAGCAGCGGCATGGTGCGGTCGGGATGGAAGCCGACCACCCGGTTGGCGATGCGCCGGAGCGGCTCGGTATCAAATATGGCATTGTAGGCCCAGGGTACCAGCGACGCCAGGTTCGTCAGCCGGGCGAAGTTGGCAATCAGCCGGGAGCGGACGGGCACGCCGTTTGCGTCGTAATAATGCTGGAGGAATTCAGCTTTTAGTTTCGCCATATCCACGCCCGACGGGCACTCTGACTTGCAGCCTTTGCAGGAGATGCAGAGGTCCATTACGTCTTTAATCTCCTCATGGTCGAAGCGGTTCTCTTTGGGCGAGCGGGTCAGCATTTCGCGCAGCATATTGGCACGGGCGCGGGTGGTATCGCGTTCACTACGCGTAGCCATGTAGCTGGGGCACATGGTACCGCCGGACAGTTGGGTTTTGCGGCAGTCGCCGGAGCCGTTGCACTGCTCGGCATGCTGTAGCACCGTCTGGTCGTGGTAGCGGAACACCGTATTAAATTGAGGAGACGACTGCCCCGCTTCGTACCGCAGGAAGGTATCCATCGGGGGCGTATCCACAATCTTGCCGGGATTGAAGATATTCTGCGGATCCCAGGTATACTTCAACTGACGCATCAGTTCGTAGTTCTTCGGGCCCACCATTTGTGGGATAAATTCGCCCCGTAGCCGGCCGTCGCCGTGTTCGCCGGAGAGCGAGCCGTCGTATTTCTTAACCAGCATAGCAATCTCCTCGGCAATCATCCGGTACTGCTGATGGCCCTCCTGAGTCTTCAGGTTGATGATGGGCCGCAGGTGCAATTCGCCGGAACCGGCATGGGCGTAGTGGACGGAGTACATGCCGTGCTTCGCCAGGATGGCGTTGAAATCACGGATGTAATCGGGCAGATCGCGCACGTCTACGGCGGTGTCTTCGATCACCGCTACCGCTTTTTCGTCGCCGGGCAGGTTGCCCAGCAGGCCCAGGCCCGCTTTCCGCAGCGTCCACACCTTTTTAACGTCGTCGCCAAAGAGCAGCGGAAAATGGTATCCCAGCCCGGCTTCGCGCATCTCGGCTTCCAACTGGGCCGCCTGGCGCTCAATCTCGGCGCGGTTTTCACTCGACAGGTCGACGACCAGAATGGCGCCGGGATCGCCCTGTACAAAGAAGCGGTTCTTGCGCTGCTCGATATTGTCTTTGGTACATTCCAGAATATAATGATCTATGAGTTCCACGGCCTGAGGCTGGTACTTCAGCGCGATCAGGTTGGCCCGCAAGGACTCATCAATGGTGTTGAAGTGGATACACACCACCCCGCCCTCTTTCGGCGGCAGGGGTACCACGTTCAGTTTTATCTCGGTCAGGAAGCAAAGCGTACCTTCTGAACCCGCAATGAGCTTGCAGAAGTTGAACGGCTCCCCGCCCGGTGTAAAGGGCTCACAACCCAGCAGCATATCCAGCGCGTAACCGGTATTCCGGCGCTCGATGCTCGGCTTCGGAAAATTCCGCCGGATCTCCTCCTGCGTGGCCGGCTCCGCCAGCGCATTCACCACCTGCCGGTAAATGGCCCCCTCCAGCGTGCTCTCCTGACTCTTAACTCTTAACGCTTCATCGCCGGTCGACCCCGTCTTAATTTCTTTAAATTCAACCTCGCTCCCATCCGCCAGTATCGCCTTCACCTCCAGCAGATGTTCCCGTGTAGAGCCATAAACCACCGAGTTGGAACCACAGGAATTGTTGCCGACCATCCCCCCGATCATGGCGCGGTTGGCAGTCGACGTTTCGGGCCCGAAATAGAGGCCATATGGCTTCAGGAACATGTTCAGTTCATCGCGGATCACCCCGGGCTGCACCCTTACCCAGCCTTCGGCCTGATTCAGCTCCAGAATCTGCGTAAAATGCACCGAAAGATCGACCACAATGCCATTGCCGACTACCTGACCGGCCAGCGAGGTGCCGCCGGTGCGGGGGATCAGCGACGTCTTGTGCTGGGTCGCAAACGCGATGAGTGTTTTGAGATCGCGGGTTGTTTGGGGCACCACCACCGCCTGAGGCATTTCGCGGTAAGCCGACGCATCGGTGGCGTAGAGCGTCCGCATGGTGGTATCATCGTAGAGTGTACCCTCCAATTGTCCGGCCAGTTGCCGGAGCGCATCTGAAGTCATAAGCATTTACCTGACAGGCAGGAGAGAAAGTAAAGCAGCCGGAGAAGCCCGCCAATTAAGCCCTAAAAATAAGAAATTATCGGTAAATGGGGGCAGAAACCCACAACCTTTTACCGGCCTGGGGGCGCATCTACTGGCCGCCTATCGAGCCTTTACCGCTTTGATAATCAGGTTTATTTATACCCTGGGTGCTGCTCACAGAATCTCTGTCCGCGATGAGCGACGCATCTACTGATTTTAACTGACTTTATTTAACCAAAATCTAATTAAATTTTTGCAAAATGGCATTTGTATTATAGAGTTTAATTTTTGTAATTTGCCGGCTGGGGTCAGGTTGATATTCTATAATTACCCGTCAAGGCGCCATATAAACGAACTGATTTGCAGACAGTTACTCCTTCGCACAATATATACGTTGACTGGATTTGGCTATGGACGTTCCGCGTCACGGTTGATTGTAGGCTACATAAGCGCCCCGCTTTTTTCACATATATTACTAACCAATTAATCTAATCCTATGATGCACAAATCCTACAGGATGTTTCGCTCATGCGGCCAAGTAGGTCAGACCAGAGTTCCCTGGTACCGGCGAACCGGACAGAAAAGCCTTTTCTCCGGCTTGCTGACGGTTTTTGCTTTGTTTTTACTACTCGGTAACCAGGTGGCCTTAGCTCAGGACAGAACCGTTACCGGTAAAGTTGTCTCGGCAGAAGACAACACGGGCCTGCCCGGTGTAACGGTCCAGATCAAAGGTACCAATCGGGGTACCACCACCAACGGAGAAGGGGTGTACACCCTCAGTAACGTACCCGATAACGCTACTCTGGTGTTCAGCTTTATCGGTCTGACAACGCAGGAAGTAGCCGTGGGTAACCGCTCGACGGTTGATGTTAACCTCTCCTCCGACACTAAAGCACTGGAGGAAGTTGTGGTGGTGGGTTACGGTACCCAGCGTCGTAAAGATGTAACGGGTTCCGTAGTTCAGGTGAGCGCTAAGGATTTTAACCCTGGTATCAACCCGAACCCGCTGCAGGCCATTCAGGGTAAAGTAGCCGGTCTGGTTATTACCCGGCCTTCCGGCGACCCCAACCAGAACCCAACCGTTCGTTTGCGGGGTTATACCTCACTGGCCGGTGGCTCTGATCCGTTGTACGTGGTCGATGGCATGATTGGTGTGCCAATTAACACCATCGCGCCGGAAGACATTGAGTCAATGGATGTGTTGAAGGATGCTTCGGCGGCTGCGATCTACGGTTCACGCGCGGCCAACGGCGTTATCATCGTTACGACCAAGCGGGGTAAATCAGGCCGGACCGTGGTTAACTTCAATAACTACGTGGGTATGGAAACCATTTCGAACCGGCTCGATCTGCTCGATGGACCTAGTTACCGAGATGCTGTAACCGCCATTAAAGGGTCTACCAACCTGAGCGATAAGCAGCGTTTCCCGGATGGTAACTATGACACCGACTGGGTTAAAGAAATCACCCGGACGGCTTATACCAACAACCATGATCTGGCCGTTTCTGGTGGTTCACAGGGATTCAGTTACCGGGGTTCATTAAACTACATTAACCAGCAGGGTACTGTAAAGAACACCGGATTCAACCGGTTAACCGGCCGGATCAACCTTGATCAGAAAGCGCTGGACAACCGATTGAACATCGCCTATAACCTGTCAGTACAGAGCCGCGAAAGTAAACTGGCTGACTGGGGCATTATTGGGCGTGCTGTTACCTTCCTGCCTACCCTACCGGTACGTAATGCCGATGGATCTTATTATGAGATTCCTGGCAGCTTCGATTTGTTCAATCCGGTTGCCATGCTGGAAAATCAAAACTTTGATCAGTCGAACCGGCAGATTATTGGGGGTATGAACGTGCGGTACGAAGTTCTGGATGGCCTGACGCTTGGCGTTAATGGCCAATACCGGAATGAAAATAACACAACCAGTCGTTTCCGGGCCCGGAACATTAAGGCCTATGCGGGTGAAGTACGTGGTGCAGAGCGTTACCTGAACACCACCAATGACCGCCTGCTCGAACTGACCGCAAACTATACCCGTGGCTTTGGTGAGAACAACAGCAATTTTACGGTGCTGGGTGGTTATTCGTACCAGCAGGTGGATTATGATGGTTTCGGAGCCTACAACTCTCAGTTCCTCACCAACGCGATCAGCTATAATAACCTGGGATTAGGTGCCGGTTCACTGACCAGTCCGCGTTCTGATTATGCGTCGTCGTACCGTAACCAGCTCAAGCTGGCTTCGTTCTTCGGTCGGGCAACGGTTAACCTGGGCGACAAGTACAACGTAACGGCTACCCTGCGTCGGGATGGCAGCTCTAAACTGGGTGCTAATAACAAGTGGGGATTGTTCCCATCCCTGGCTGCCGGCTGGACGCTGACCAACGAGTCCTTCTTCCCCAAAGGCAACGTGCTGAACTTCCTGAAGCTGCGCGCCGGCTGGGGTCAGACGGGTAACACCGAAGGGATTAGCCCATACCAGTCGCTGCAGTTGTATGGTCCGCGTGGTACGTACTACAACGGTTCTATTGGCGACTTCCTGCCGGGTTATGGTATCACCCAGAACGCCAACCCGGATCTGAAGTGGGAGGTGGTCGAGCAGACCAACGTTGGTCTCGACTTCCAGCTGTTCAACAGCCGCCTGACGGGTACACTGGAGGTGTATAACAAGCTGACCCGCGACATGCTCTACAACTATACTGTACCCGCCGATGGTGTTCGCTATTTTACCGACCGCATTACGGCCAACGTAGGCTCGATGCGCAACCAGGGTATTGAACTTTCATTGGGTGGTGATGTGATTGCCAAAGAGAACTTTGTCTGGACGGCACGCATCGTTGGATCATTGAACCGCAACGAGATTGTCTCCCTGAAGAATGACCAGTTCGATTCAGGTATCGTTCGATTCAATGCCTTTGGTGGTCGTGGTTTGTCAGACGTATTTGCGTCTATTGTACAGCCGGGTAGTCCGCTGGGCACGTTCAACAACGTACCAACCTTTGCTGGCTTCTCATCAGATGGCAAAGTATTATTGGTATCGGGTAGTGGCGATCAGCCGGTAACTGATGTGAGCAAGGCTGACGCAGCTGTTCGCTTTGCCGCCGGTAACCCGCTGAACCAGGGTAATCCCCAGCCGTTCCTGACGGGTGCCTTTATCAACAGCTTCCGGTTTGGTAACTTCGACCTGAACTTCCAGATTCGCGGAGTGTTCGGCAACAAGATCCTGAACAACCTGCGTTCGAACCTGATGATTCCCGGCTCGATCCTGGAGACTAATATGCTGCGCGACGTAACCACGCTGCCGAAAGAGTACAGCACCAACGTATTGTCGACCTACTGGCTGGAGAGCGGCTCGTTTGCGCGTCTGGACAACTGGCAGATCGGTTACAATGTACCGCTAACGCCTGGTAAGTACATTACCAACGCCCGGATTTATGCTGGTGGTAACAACCTGTTTGTATTGACGGGGTATAAAGGTGTTGATCCGGAACTGGAAGTGAGAGGGAATCTCTCAGACAACGGCCGGGGTCGTGCACCGGAAAGCATTGGTATGGATGCGGGTGGTATCTACCCGAAAACGCGTTCGTTCCAATTGGGTGTTAACCTGACATTCTAATTTATCAATAAACACAAACCTATGTTTCGTTTCAACATACTAGTCTTTGCCGGCTGTACGGCTGTGCTCCTTGCCGGGCAGGCCTGTACAGATCTGAATGAAAAGACATTCGACGTTATCCCAACGGATCAGTTTGGGACCACGCCTGAACAACAAGCTGCCCTTATCGGTCCCCTGTACAACAGTTTGGGGGAATATTTTGGTAATTACAACGAATTGAATGCCACTACGGATGAGCAGATTGTGCCGACTCGGGGTGGTGACTGGAAAGATGGCGATAACTGGAAGCGTCTGTATACCCATACCTGGGACCCGATTACTGACAATAATCAGTTCAACGGCCGCTGGAACTGGATCTACAACAGTATTACGTCCATCAACCAGCAGTTAGGTACGATCACCGATGAAAATACCCGCGCTGAGTTACGGGCACTTCGGGCTTTTTTCCATTATGTGGCCATGGATCTGTTCGGCAATGTCATTATTGCCGAAAACGTTGGCACGGGTTCGCCTGATCAGAAATCCCGTACAGAGGTATTCAACTGGGTAGAAAAGGAACTGCTGGAGGTTTATCCTAAGCTGAGCGAAACGGTAGGTGGTGCCTACTACGGTCGTTTCAACAAGTACGTGGTCGATATGATCCTGGCCAAGATGTACCTGAACGCGCAGGTGTACACCGGCACGCCACAGTGGCAGAAGTCTATCGACCGGCTGAACACCATTATTAACTCAGGCAAGTTCTCGCTGTCTGGTGATTTCTTTGATAACTTTAAGGTGCAGAACCAGGGCTCACCGGAGATTATTCTGGCTACTCCTTTTGACAACTCCAAGCGGGGCGGTATGAATATTCACATGCGGACGCTGCATTATGATCATAAACTGACCTACAATCTGCCTGCAAGTCCCTGGAATGGTTACGCTACCATTGCTGAGTTCTACAACACCTTTACCGATCAGGATGCCCGGAAGAAAATGTGGATCGTTGGCCAGCAATTTGATGCAGCCGGCACTCCGTTGAAGGATGGCGAATTACCCCTGGTGATCACCCCGGAAATTCCCGCCTTTGAAATGCCGGCTGGCCCTGTTGCCCGTCTGGCAGGGGCCCGTAGTCAGAAGTATGAGATTCAGCGGAATAACACGACCAACGATCAGAGCAATGACTTTGTGATCTATCGTCTGGCCGACGCCTACCTGATGCGGGGTGAAGCAAATTTCCGTTTAGGCAAAACAGCGGATGCCCTTGCAGACATCAACCGGATTCGGTCACGTGCAGGTGTTCAGGCGTTCTCAGCACTGACCCTGAACGATATTCTGGCCGAGCGGGGCCGGGAGCTGGCGTGGGAATACCACCGTCGTCAGGACCTGATTCGCTTTGATCAGTATACAAGAGCATGGCAGTTTAAACCGGCTTCGCAGAAGTTCCGCGAACTGTTCCCGATTCCGAAGGACCAGCTGTCGCTGAACCCAAAGCTTAAGCAGAACCCCGGCTACTAAGCCTGGTTCCCGAATGTCAGTTCAAAAGCCCTCCCCGGTCGGGGAGGGCTTTTTGATTACCGGTCATGCCATCAGCCGGCACATTAAGTATTGGTTAGAACTCATTATTCCGTCCACTGCCAGCGTTATCTGAAAGGGACCCCGCTGATTGTCAGTACAAGTCCTTTATTACCCGCTAATATTCCGTAAATTTGAATTTGTTTTACCCTATAAAGCGATACATGCGTCACCGGCTTGTCTTTTTCCTTCTGGTTGTTGCGGCAGGTTGCCGGTTCGGGCAAACTACCTCCGATGACCAGCTTTTTAAACAGCTTTCGGCTGAGCAGACCCATATTCACTTCACCAATACCGTTACCGACGACAAAGATTTCAACATCTTCAATTACCGCAACTTCTATAACGGCGGTGGCGTAGCCATCGGCGATATCAACAAGGATGGGTTGCCGGATGTCTTCCTGATCGCCAACATGGGCGACAATAAGCTCTACCTCAACAAAGGCAACCTGGCGTTTGAAGACATCACCGCCAAAGCCGGGGTAGCCGGCAAACACGACTGGAGTACCGGCGCTACCTTCGCCGATGTCAATGGTGATGGCCTGCTGGATTTATACGTCTGCAATGCTGGTATCCGTCCGGGCGACGAACGCGGCAATGAACTCTACCTCAACAACGGTAACGGCACCTTTACGGAGAAAGCTAAAGAGTATGGTCTGGATGATCACGGTTTCTCAACTCATGCCGCCTTCTTTGACTATGACCGCGACGGCGATCTGGACATGTACCTGCTCAATAACAGCTTCACACCAGTAGGCCGGCTGGGCTACGCTAACCTGCGGGCGCAGCGGGACTCCCTGGGTGGCGACAAACTGTTTCGCAACGATGGGGAGCTGTTCACGGATGTCAGCGAAAAGGCCGGTATCTACGGCAGCCTGATTGGTTTCGGGCTGGGCATAACCATCGGTGATGTCAACGAAGACAACTGGCCCGATATTTTTATCTCCAACGACTTCTACGAACGCGATTACCTGTACATCAACAACCAGGACGGCACCTTCCGGGAGTCGGTAAAGGACGCCATGAATCATATCAGTCTGTCGTCGATGGGAGCCGATGTGGCGGATGTGAATAACGACGGCCTGCTCGACATCTTTGTAACAGACATGCTGCCCGGCAACGACCAGCGGCTCAAAAAGGTTTCTACGTTTGAAAGCCATGAGCTTGTTCAGATCAAGCTCGAACGGGACTTCCATTACCAGTACATGCAGAATATGCTGCACCTAAACCGGGGGGTGGTGCAGGATGCGGGGGAACGTAGCGGTCCGGCAGGCAGGCAGGGCGTCAAAACTGGCTCATCCCAGGCCCCAAGTGCCACGCCCATCTTCAGCGATGTGGCCCGCTTTGCGGGGGTTCACTCGACAGACTGGAGCTGGGGGGCGTTGCTCTTTGACATGGACAATGACGGCCGGAAAGATATCTTCGTGGCCAACGGCATTGCCAAAGATGTAACCAATCAGGACTTTGTCAATTTTCTGGCCGACCGGGAAAATATGGCGCAGATTGCCCGGCAGCGCCAGTTCAACTTTAAAGAGTTTCTGGATAAGGCTCCCTCAGAACCCATACCCAACTACGCGTTCCGAAACGAAGGCAATCTGACCTTTGTCAACAAAGCCGCCGGTTGGGGACTGGGCGAACCCGGCTTTTCCAACGGAGCTGCCTACGGTGACCTCGACAATGACGGCGACCTGGACCTGATTGTCAACAACGTCAATAGCCCTGTATCTATCTTTCAGAACCGGACGGAGCAAACCAGCAAAGCCAATTTTCTGAGGGTAAAACTGGCCGGGGCCGGCAAAAATCCGGATGCGATTGGGGCCAAAGTGTATGTGTACCAGGCGGATCAGTTACAGGTGTTGCAACAAATGCCCAACCGGGGCTTTCAGTCCTCCGTAGACCTGAATCTGGTATTCGGCCTGGGCGACAACAGCCGGATCGATTCCGTGCGGGTGATCTGGCCCGATGACCGGATGCAGGTTATCCGCCAGCCACAGGCGAACCAGCAGCTAACCCTTCGTCACCAGGACGCCAGGGCTATCTGGCAACCAGTCAATCCGACTACCGATGGGCCTTTCCGGGATATTTCGTCGCAAAGCGGTCTTTCGTTTGTACACCAGGAAAGCGGTTTTGTCGATTACAACCGCGACCCACTGCTCAAGCAGATGATCTCCACCCAGGGGCCGGCCCTGGCAACGGGTGATGTAAACGGCGATAACCTGGATGATGTTTTTTTTGGGGGAGCCAACGGCAAACCCAGCCGCCTTTACCTGCAACAGCCGGGGGGCACCTTCGCCGAGAAAACACCAGCGGCCATCCGGCAGGATACCACGGCCGAAGCCGTAGCCGCCGTTCTCTTTGACGCCGACGGCGATAAGGACCTTGACCTGTATGTGGTCACGGGCAGCAACGAGTACGATAGCGAAGCCGATGAACTGCTCGACCGGCTGTTCCTGAACGACGGCAAGGGCAACTTTACGCCGGATACGCGGTTGCCGAGCCTGAAAGCCAGCGGCTCCTGCGTAGCAGCCGCCGATTTCGATGGGGATGGCGATATCGACCTGTTTGTAGGCTCAAGGCTGATACCAGGAAAGTACGGCTACAATCCGCCCAGCTACCTGCTCACCAACGACGGTACGGGCAATTTTAAAAACTATACCAAACGCTACCTCCCCGAAGCGGAGCAGTTGGGCATGGTGACGGCCGCCACCTGGGCTGACCTTAACGGCGACCGCTATCCCGAACTGATTGTGGTGGGCGACTGGATGCCCATCCAGGTATTCGAAAACAAGCGGGGCAGGCTAAGCCTGAATCCGGCCCTGGCCATTCAGGCCCCGAACGGCGAAACCCTGAAGACCAACGGCTGGTGGAACTGCGTGAAAGCCGGCGATATGGACGGCGACGGCGATATGGACCTGGTAGTGGGTAACCTGGGGCAGAACTCCCGCATCAGAGCGACGCAATCTGTACCGGCCGAACTGTACACCAATGATTTCGACGGAAATGGCGTGTACGAACAGATCATCAACTGCGCCGACGAAACGGGTGAACTTTACCCCATGGTGCTGAAGCAGGATCTGCAAAAGACCATGCCCGCTATTAAGAAAAAATACATCAAGTACGCCGACTACTCAGGCAAGAAGCTGAAGGACATTGTGGATGAAAATGCCTTAAGCAAGGCCGTTGTACAACAGGCATTCACCGGCGAGTCGGCGATACTCCTCAACAACGGCAAGGGTCAGTTAACGTTCTCATCCCTGCCGACGGAGGTACAGTTCTCGCCCGTATGTGGGGTGGAAATGCTGGACTACGACGGCGACGGACGCACTGACCTGCTGCTGGCCGGCAACTTCTATGACGTACTGCCCGAAATAGGCCGTTACGATGCCAGTTACGGCCTACTACTACGCAGCACCGGGAGCCGGGGGAAACCCTCATTTGAGGTAATGACGCCAGCAACGTCCGGCTTACTGATCCGGGGGCAGGTACGGCACCTGAAGCGGTTGGCCCAGGGGCAATTGATCATTGCAAAAAATAACGATCGGGTGCAGGTGCTTACCCTGCGTAACCAGGAAAGGCTGATAGCCGCCCGTAACGTCAACTAACCTATGATGAAACGTATTATAAGTGTGGTAACCGCCGGAGCCCTGCTGCTCGTCGGGTGCCAGCAATTGAGATCAATTTCTGAAAAACCGCTTTTTGAAACCCTCGATTCCACCCAGACCGGGATCAGCTTTGTCAATCAGCTTAAGGAAACGGAGAAACTAAACCTGCTGGATTACCTGTACTTCTACAACGGGGCCGGGGTGGCAGCCGGCGACATTAACAACGACGGACTCACTGACCTGTATTTTGTCTCCAACCAAGGTAAAAACAAGCTCTACCTGAACAAGGGGAACTTTACCTTTGAAGACATTTCCGAAGAAGCCGGCGTGGAGGGCTTCTCCGACTGGCAGACCGGCGTAACCATGGCCGACGTCAACGGCGACGGCCTGCTGGACATCTATGTCTCGGCGGTGGGTAATTTCCGGGGCCTGGAGGGGTCTAATGAACTCTATATCAACAACGGTTCCCGCAACGGCGGTCCGCCAACCTTTACCGAAAAAGCCGCCGATTATGGGCTGGACTTCACCGGCTTCTCTACCCAGGCTGCCTTCTTCGACTACGACCACGATGGTGATCTGGACTGTTACCTGCTCAACCATGCGGTACACACCTCCCGCAGCTACGACCGCGTATCGACCCGTCACCTACGGCATAATGAGTCGGGGGACCGGTTATTTATGAACCCAATGGCAGGCGGCAAGGACTCTCTGGCCAGTAAGAAGCCGGTAAAGTTTGTGGATGTGAGCGAGAAAAGTGGGATCTATGGCGCGGCCATGGGCTATGGCCTGGGAATCTCGGTTGCCGACATCAACAACGATGGCTGGGAAGACATTTACGTATCGAACGACTTCCACGAAGACGACTATTATTACCTCAATAACGGCAACAGTACTTTTACCGAAACCAGCCGCCAGGCCTTTGCCCACGTCAGCCGCTTTTCGATGGGTAACGACATTGCCGACGTCAACAATGATGGTTACCCGGATATAGTGACCCTGGATATGTACCCGGAAGATGAAACCGTCGAGAAATCATCCATGGGCGAAGATCCGCTGGACATCTACCAGTACAAGCTGGCCTATGGCTACATGAACCAGTACAGCCGGAACTGTCTGCAGCTTAGTTTGTCGGGCCAGAAGTTCATGGAAGTGGGCTCAATGGCGGGCATTGCCGCTACCGACTGGAGCTGGTCTCCCCTGCTGGCCGACTACGACAACGACGGCCATAAAGACCTGTTTGTCTCCAACGGCATTGTTCACCGGCCCAATAACCTCGACTACACCAAGTTTGCCTCCGACGATTCGCTGCGGTACGCCATGGAGACCTCCAACTCGCTCGACCAGCGGGCAATCGCCATGATGCCGGAGGGGAAGGTCCATAACTACCTGTACCGGGGCACAGCCAGTCTCCGGTTTGAAGACAAGTCGCAGGTCTGGGGTTTCGATATGCCGACGTTCTCCAACGGAGCCGTTTATGCCGATCTGGACAACGATGGTGACCTGGATCTGGTTACGAACAACATCAACGACCCCGCCGGTCTGCACCAGAATCAGGCCAGTACGCTGTTCCCGAACAACCGCTTCCTGAAAGTTCGCCTGGCCGGTGAAACTCCGAATACGTTTGGCATTGGCGCGAAGGTGGTTATCAAGACGAAAGTCGGTATACAGGTGCAGCAACTGATGCCGACACGTGGATTTGAATCGTCGGTAGAGCCGGTGCTGAACTTCGGGATGGGCGAAACGGCTACCTTTGATTCACTGATCGTGATCTGGCCTAACCAGCGGATGGAGGTCCGGACCAATGTACAGACTAATCAAACGCTGACGCTGAAACAAACCGATGCGCAGCTGGACGCCAAAGGGTTCCGCTACACGGCTCCGGCGCAGCAGCCGTTGTTTGCCGATATTTCCGGTCAGGCAGGTATGAGTTATACCCATAAGGAAAACGTCGCCTATTATGATATGGTCCGCGAGTCGCTGATACCGTTTAAAATTTCGACCGAAGGGCCGAAGCTGGCGGTGGGCGATGTCAACGGCGACGGTCTGGAGGATTTTTACGCCGGCGGAGCCAAATGGCAGGCAGGAAGTCTGATGCTCCAGCAGGCCAACGGCCGTTTTGTGGCCGCTACCCAGCCGGTATTTGCCGCCGATTCGGTTTACGAAGATGTGGATGCGACCTTTTTTGATGCCGATGGCGACAAAGATCTGGACCTGTACGTAGTGTCTGGTGGCAATGAGTTCTACGACAAAATGCCCGAGCAGCTCGACCGGCTCTACCTGAACGACGGCAAGGGTAATTTCAGCCGCTCCAACGGCCTGCCGCCCATGTATGTCCACAAAAGCTGTGTTCGACCGGTAGACATTGACCGGGATGGTGACTTGGATCTGTTTGTCGGCGGGCGGGTCATTGCCTTCCAGTACGGCCGGATTCCGGATTCGTATTTGCTGATTAACGACGGCAAGGGACGCTTTACCGACCAGACGGACCAACGGGCCCCCGACCTGCGCAAGGCCGGCATGATTACCGATGCGGTCTGGGCCGATTACGATGGCGATAAGGACCTCGACCTGATTCTGGCCGGCGACTGGATGCCCATCCGCATCTTCGCCAATCAGGGCGGAAAACTGGAGGCCGTTGAAAACCTGGTGGCTGATAAGACACCCCTCAACGGCTTCTATCAGAGCCTGCTGGCGGCTGACTTCGATAAAGACGGCGACATGGACCTGATTGCCGGTAACCTGGGCACCAACACCAAATTCCGCAAACGGCCGGACTCTCAACTGCGGATGTGGGTAAAAGATGTGGATAATAATCAGAGCCTGGAGCAGATACTGGCCTACGATATTGACGGCAGCTGGTACCCGGTTGCGTTCAAAGATGAGCTGGGTAAACAGATGCCGGGCATTATCAACAAACGGTTTACTGATTACAAATCCATTGCCGGTAAACCAATCGATGACATCTTTAAAGGAGATGAGCTCAAAAGCGCCGAAGAATACCAGGTGAATCAGTTTGCCTCTGTGTATCTGGAAAATCAGGGTGGGCAATTTGTGGTCCATGAACTGCCATTACTGGCGCAGGTGTCTAAACTGTTCGCCTTACAGGCCGCAGATGTCGATAATGACGGCTACCTCGACATCCTGGCGGGCGGTAACTTCTACGGTGTCAGCACCTACCAGGGCCGGTATGATGCCAATTACGGTCTTATACTCCGCAACAACGGCAAGGGAGGCTTCTCGGCCCTGTCGCCGGCAGACTCAGGCTTCTGGCTCGACGGGGAAATCCGGGATATAAAACCCGTGAGAACACCGGCAGGTCCCCTGTGGCTGGTAGCCCGGAATGGAGCCCCTTTACAGGTGTTTCAGACCCTCAGACAAGCCAACCTGTTGGCAGCCTGGCGTCCATAAATCAGCCTTTAAGTTGATTTTAATCAGTACCCTACCAAGATAATATAGTTTTTTTAGGGTAAATTTGTATTCCGCTTAAGGACAACTTGTATGATGAAGATGAATACGTACCGAAAGCTTGGCTGGTTGCTGCTCATTGTCCTGTGGAGCGCAGCCGGTTGCCAGAAGAAAGCCACCCCCGACGAGTACAATGCTAAAGCCTCTAACCCGGAGCGCTACAACCAGTGCCTTAACAAATTGACGGAGGTTGTCATCCACGATATTTTCTCCCCTCCCGTTGCCAGCCGGATTTATTCGTACGCCAATCTCGCAGGCTATGAAGCTATGCTGCCCGGTCAGCCAAAGTACGAATCGATGGCCGGCAAGCTGAAGAAATACGACACCCCACCAAAGCCGGAAGCTGGTCAGGAGTATTGCTATCCGCTTGCCAGTACGCGGGCCTTTCTGGTCGTAGGCCGGGCGCTGACATTCTCCGCCAACTTCTTTGACGACTTTGAAAAGAACTTTTACGAGCAGTACAGGCAGGATGGTATGCCCGACGAAGTCTACGAGCGCTCGGTTGCGTACGGCGATGCCGTGGCCAAACATATTCTCGATTTCGCCAGCAAAGATACCTATAAGCAAACCCGGGGCTTTAAGCATACGGTGACTAACGAAGAAGGGACCTGGGTACCAACGCCACCCGCCTACATGGATGCCGCCGAGCCGCAGTGGGCCAAAATCCGCTGCTGGGTGATGGATACCTGCTCCCAGTTCATGCCGCCCCGTCCGGCCGCTTATAATGTAAAGAAAGGAAGCCCCTTTAGTAAGCTTACCGAAGAGGTATACGAACTTGGCAAAAACCTGACCGAAGAGCAGAAAAAAATCGCCTATTTCTGGGACGACAACGCTTTTGTTATGAACGTAGCCGGTCACGTGTCATACGCTTCCAAGAAAATGACGCCCGGTGGGCACTGGCTGGCCATTACGCAAACAATAGCCCGTCAGAAGAAAGCGGATTTCGGTCAGACGGTGGAGGCCTACGCCCTGACATCGTTTGCTCTATCCGACGGATTTATCAGTTGCTGGGACGAAAAATACCGCACCAACCGCGTCCGGCCGGAGACGGTCATCAATAAGTACATTGACCCGAAATGGACGCCTTACCTGCAAACGCCGGCCTTCCCCGAGTATACCAGCGGCCACAGCGTAATTTCGGCCGCAGCCGCCGAGGTATTAACAAACCTGTTCGGCGATAATGTAGCATTTACTGATTCAACTGAGCATCCATACGGCCATGGCGTACGTTCGTTCAAGTCGCTGCGGGAAGCTGCGGTTGAGGCATCGTACAGCCGGCTTTACGGTGGTATCCACTTCCGCGATGCCCTGGAGCTGGGAAACCTACAGGGCCAGCAGTTGGGTGCCTACGTTTTTCACAAGTTGAAAGCCAAAAAAGACGGCACCATTGCCTCAAAATAACCAGATTTGACATACATTCATCAGCCGGAAGAATCTCTTCCGGCTTTTTTATGTGAACTAACTTTGGTATGCCCCCTATTCTATCCGTTCAAAACCTGAATAAATCATATAGTGGCCGGTTAGTGCTGTCGGTGCCAGCCATCGACTTTGCTCCCGGCATTCACTGGCTGAAAGGTCAGAATGGCTCCGGCAAAACCACCCTGTTTAAGATTATTGCCGGGTTGTTACCCTATGATGGCACGGTGCTGCTGGATGGTCAGTATGACCTGCGCCGGCATCCGGTGGCGTACCGGCTTAGGGTTAATTACGGCGAAGCGGAGCCTTTCTATCCGGAGTTTCTAACCGGCTGGGAGCTGATAAACTGGGTTGCCTCGGCCAAACAGGCTCCCCAAAGCCAGATTAGCGAACTGATCGGGCGGTTTGCCGTGGCGGACTTCCTGAAAACGCCGGTTGGTACGTACTCCAGCGGAATGCTGAAAAAGGTATCGCTGATTATGGCTTTTCTGGGCAACCCCCGACTGATCCTGCTCGACGAACCGCTGATCACCCTCGACCAGAACGCAACACATACCGTTGCGGATCTTATTCAAACCGGGCGACAACAGGGCGTCAATTTCCTGCTCTCCTCCCACCAGGATTTCAGTTTATCGGGTCTGCCGGTCGAATCTGTCTGGCAGGTGGCCCGGCAGACCCTTACTTCTGTTTCCCAGACCGTCTGACCGATGAACCCAGTCTTGACTGTTCTGCGAAAAACGATTGTGCAGGCATTTTACCGCCAGAATGCCGGTTTGCTGCTGGTTGTGCTGTTTATTGCTGGTAGCTTTATGCGTTCCACCGAACACATTGCCCTGGCTACGTATGCCATCCACTCACCAGGTATGCTACTGGGCTATATAGGCCTCTGGGCAGTATACACCGTTCATGCCACCCGGTTTATGGTGGGCGTTTTCCGCGCTAATGAGTTCCTGCTGTTGCTGCGCCTGCAACCAGCTACCAATCGGCTGGCCGCGTTATGGGTTAGCCAGGTGTCGCTGCTGGTACCTATCATGGCCTATGCCGGTTTTGTGCTATCGCTCAGCCTGCAGGCGCATACGATTACAGCCACCGTTATGATTATCGCCAGCCTGTTCGTACTAACCACCGCTCCGCTTGCCTGGGTTGAGCATACCCTGCGTCATCCTAATCCTGACCGGCGGCTGAGTGCGCTTCGTCTGACCATTCAGAACCGATTTACCACACCGTATAACCTATTCTTCATCCGGCATCTGCTTCACCGTCAGCCGGTACTGCTGTTACTGACAAAAGGCGGCACCTGCCTCCTGCTGATGGGTTTATGCTGGCTCTACCCCACCGATGCGTACGACATTCGACTGCTCGCCCTGGGCGCACTGCTGACGGGTGCCTTTCATGGGGCGGTGGTCTATCAGTTATACCAGTTTGACCTGACGCAACTACCCCTGCTCCGCAACCTGCCCGTTCCTTTAGGCTACCGATTTGCCCAATACGCCTTTGTGCTCGCGCTTCTTATCCTGCCGGAGCTTTTTATCCTGTTGCGCAATAGCCCGGCCAATGTCCCCCTGGCAGCTATTTTCAGCGTTTGGGTATTTGCCCATAGTCTGCTACTGGGCCTTTTCCCGGTGCTGTTCATGCATCACCGCCCGCCTGACCGCTTTATGCCTGTGGTGTTCTGGGCAGTCATTGGCTTTTTCTTCCTGATCATGTACAGACTGCCAATCTGGGGATTGGCTCTCGCCTGTTATGCCGCTGCGGCTGGTCTCTTTATCCGCTACTATTACAACGCGGCCTGGTCTTCAGGAGCAGGATCCTGAAGGTTGACCCATTCTCAGGCACCGCCCCTGTTATAACAAAATGCGGAGGGTAGTCGACCCATATGGGCAAAAAGTCTAAATTTAAGTCTTAATTTTCCTATGATGTATTTATGAAAAAAAGGCTATTTACATTACTCTGTCTGGTTGCCACCCTCCCAACCCAGGCCCAGCAGGATTTAACCAACTCGCCCTGGCACATTGTCGGCCAGAATATCAATCCCGCCAATTATTACGGCATCACCGTCGCCAATGGTATCATTGGTTTGGTTTCGTCGCCGGAGCCGATGAAAGTGCGCGATGTAGTGCTTAATGGCGCATTTGATACCTACGGACGTGGCCGTGTTTCCAACATCCTGAAGGTGTTCAACTTCGCCAACATGAACCTGGATGTCGACGGCCAACGGCTCGGTCCGCGTGACATAGCCAATTATCGCCAGACGCTCGACATGCAGAAAGCGGCCCTGACGACCACATTTGACTACCGGGATAAGGTCAGCGTTCGCCAGACCATGATGGCGCTTCGCCACCTGCCCTACACCACCCTGTCAACTTTTGAGGTTACCGCGAAAAAGGACTGCGAAATCATTCCGATGAGTGTCATTGAATCGCCGGAGAACCTGAAGGAGGTAAAAAACTTTTACTCGGAAATCGACCGGCCACACGTGACAATACGCCTGCTTACCTCCGTGGCCAAAAGCCCTACCGGCCGGTTAACTGTGGCAGCGTCCAACAGCTTTATTTTTGAGGAACCCCACGGCCAGGAGCCCGACGTCATCCACGAAGACTGGGACTACAACATGCACCTGGCCAAGTTTAAGAAGCGATTGAAGGCAGGGCAAACATACCGCTTTAGCGTCGTCGGTTCGGTAACCTCCACCGCCAGTACGCCAGACCCGCATAACGAAGCCGAACGGCTCACCATCTTTGCCGCTCTGGAACGGACGCCCCGGCTGCTCCAGCGCCACGAGACCGAGTGGGCCAAGCTCTGGCAGAGTGACATTGTTATCGAAGGCGATCTGCAGTCGCAAAAGGCAGTCCGGTCGGCCTTGTACCATCTGTATTCTTTTGCGCGGGAAGGTACCGCTTATAGCCTGTCGCCGATGGGGTTATCCGGATTAGGGTACAACGGCCATGTATTCTGGGATACTGAACTCTGGATGTACCCCGCTGTGCTGGTCATGAAACCGGAACTGGCAAAGTCGATGCTGGAGTATCGCTTCGAGCGGATGCCGATGGCCCGGCAAAACGCCTTCAGTCACGGCTACCAGGGCGTTATGTTCCCCTGGGAATCGGATGCCGACGGCCAGGAAGCCACCCCGGTCTGGGCCCTGACGGGACCGTTTCAGCACCATATTACGGGCTGTGTCGGCTGGGCGTTCTGGAAATATTACCAGGTAACGAAGGACAAAGAATGGCTCCGGACGCGGGGGTATCCGATGCTGAAAGAAGTAGCCGATTTCTGGACAAGCCGGGTCGAGCGCAAAGGGCCCGGCCAATACGACATTAACAATGTGATCGGGGCCAACGAATGGCAGGAGAACATCGATAACAATGCCTTCACCAACGGCATGGCCAAAACGGTCCTGAATTTTGCCGTCCAGGCCGCGCAGGAACTCGGCATGACGCCCGATCCCGACTGGAAACACGTCGCTGATAACATTCCAATTCTGAAGTTCCCGGACGGTGTCACGAAAGAAAACCGCACCTACGATGGCGTAGAGATCAAGCAGGCCGATGCCAACCTGCTAGCCTATCCGCTCCGACTGGTTGCCGAAGAAGCCCAGATCCGGAGAGATTTGAAGTATTACGAACCCCGAATGTCGAAGGATGGCCCCGCGATGGGCCATGCCGTACTGGCTACGCTGTATGCCCGGCTGGGTGAGCCCGAAAAAGCCTATGATCTGTTTGTGAAGAGCTACAAGCCTAACGAGGTCCCACCCTTCGGCGTACTGGCGGAGACGGCCGGCGGAACGAATCCCTACTTCGCCACCGGCGCGGGTGGTATGCTGCAAACGCTGTTAAACGGCTTTGCTGGCATTGATATTAACGACAACGGTATTGTCCAGTTAAAGACCCGATTGCCAAAGAAGTGGAAATCACTTACCATAAAGGGAGTCGGTACGCAGCAGAAGACAGTGCAGGTAAACTAAACGTCTGTAACCGAAAAAAGCCTCCACGAGTCAGCGGAGGCTTTTTTCGGTTACAGACGTTTAGTTTAGGTTTTACCAATAGCCGGTCGGCAGCCCGGATGACTGTAGTTCCAGCGTAGTGTCTTTAGACTGCACGACAATTTTGTTCAGGGCGATGTAAATGGTCTTTACGGCATTTTCGATCCGGTTCCAGCCTTCTTCGCTCCGCAGGTCAATACCAATCATCGTCCGGTTGTTCTGAGCCAGGAGCGTCAGATAAGACATCGCTCCGATCATGACGGCCGATACCGCCTGCACATCAGCGCCTTTTACAAACGATAACTGCTCCACCAGTCGGGTCAGTTCCTCATCCTGGGCTTTGCTGGTCACTTCGGCCGTGGTGTCATTCTCAATGATATTAGCCTTCAGAATCTCACGGGCGGCTTTAAACGTCCTGAAAAAGCGGAACGTTTGAATAACCTGCCGATACCATACTCTGGCGAGGTCAGATTCGTGAAGGGGACGGATTTGGTCCAGCACGGCAGGGGTAAACATCGGAAAGAGTTTGCCCATTTTCACATAATACTCGAGCAAGCCGTCCAATCCGCCAAAATAGCGATAAATCAACACCTTGCTGACCCCCGCCTTTTCGGCAATACGGTTTACGCCTATCCCTTCCAGGCCACGCTCAGCTATTACTTCTTCCAGTGCGTCAATAATCCGTTGGGTGGTCTTTGCCCGATTTCTCCTTATTTTCTCCATAAATGATATGCTATGACGGTGTATAAATTTGACGGTTTTATATTCAAATAGTCACTTAAGTTAGCTTCCGGCAATCAGATGATCCATAAATCAACTCTGGATAAATACCTATTTTTTTGAACTACACTTATTCCGCTGCTAACCTGAAAATAAGCCGAATACATAAATACAACGCTCCTTATCCGGTATTTAAGATACAAATTAAATAGGAAAAAATTACTATGCAAACCAAGTTACCTTAGGGTAACTTAAATTGTTGTTATTACGTAAATATTAAGCAATGTATTTACTGAACGGTAAATTGGAGAGACGCGGGCCGGGCCGCAAGTTCCCGGAAAGGAGAAGGGTGTGCTGTGGGCGCTAAAACAAAAAGCCAGCCCCGGTAAAAAGGCTGGCCTGAACAGTTGCCGGAGAAGGATTCGAACCCTCACAAACAGAACCAAAATCTGTCGTCCTACCCTTAGACGATCCGGCAATTGCGAGTGCAAAGATAGCTGATCCGATAGCACTACGCAAGAGTCTTTTTAAAATCTTTTGTCATTTCTGAAGCAATCAGCCGACAAATCCTTAATTCTCAGTCTCAAAAAAAGACAAAAAATTTATCAGATTCTCTGTCACAGACTTTGTGTTTCCGCCGAAGGTGCAATTTTCTTCACCAAGCCCTGCAGCACTTTACCGGGTCCGCACTCCACAAACTGCGCAGCACCATCAGATACCATGGCCTCAACGGACTGGGTCCAGCGCACCGGAGCGGTCAACTGCGCGATCAGGTTTGCTTTGATGGTGTCAACATCCGTCGACGGTTGCGCATTTACGTTCTGGTAGATCGGGCAGTCCGGCTGGCGGAAGGGGGTATTCTCAATCGCGTTAGCCAGTTCTTCGCGCGCCGGTTCCATCAGGGGTGAGTGAAAAGCGCCACCTACGGGCAAGGGCAGCGCCCGCTTGGCACCCGCTTCTTTTAGCCGCTCACAGGCAATCCGTACGCCCTCGTTAGTTCCCGAGATTACCACCTGGCCCGGACAATTATAGTTGGCCGGCACCACCACTTCGCCTTCAATGTCGGCGCAGATACGCTCAATAGTGGCATCGTCCAGCCCCAGAATGGCGGCCATCGTGGAGGGGTTCATCTCGCAGGCCCGCTGCATGGCCGATGCCCGCTGTGACACCAGTTTCAGTCCGTCCTCGAACGACAATGCACCGGCGGCAACCAGCGCCGAAAACTCGCCCAGGGAATGGCCGGCTACCATATCGGGCGAGAATGAGTCTGTTGTCAGAGCGAGAGCCACTGAGTGAAGAAAAATGGCCGGCTGGGTTACATTAGTCTGTTTCAGTTCTTCGTCGGTGCCCTCAAACATGACCCGCGTCAGGCTAAAGCCCAGAATCTCATCGGCCCGGTCGAACAGCGCACGGGCTTTGTCGGACTGCTGATACAGGTCCTGACCCATTCCTTTAAACTGGGAGCCCTGGCCGGGAAATACGTATGCCTTCATAATAAATGAGGTTAAATAAGGTGGGCGCAAAATAACCGGGCCGGGGCGACTATTCCAAAAACAAGTCCCGAAGTTCAGGCGTCGGTATCCGGCAGGCATCGGTGCGGCCAAACAGGCGGTACCGGTTGCGGGCCACCCAGTCGTACACAATGTCGCGCAGGGACTGGGGTACGATCCGAAATACAGCCAGCCACCGCCAGGGGCCTGACAGCAGACTGGCAATCCGTAATACAGCCCCTGACTTACTTAAAACCTGATCGCCTGACAGCAGCACAATGCTATCCATACCGGCCAGTTCCGGGTGCCGGGCTACCAGTTGTTTTCCGGTTTCGGATTGCAGCGATGCATAGCGGAACCGGTGCTGCGGATCGTGGTCAATGATGAAGTTGACTGCTCCATTGCAGAGATTGCATACACCGTCAAAAAGTACAATATCCATCGTGCAAAAAACAACAAAAATTTAAATAAAATATACTGATTATCAGATCTTTAACTAGACTT
Organism: Nibrella saemangeumensis; assembly: GCF_039541915.1. Taxonomy (NCBI): domain Bacteria; kingdom Pseudomonadati; phylum Bacteroidota; class Cytophagia; order Cytophagales; family Spirosomataceae; genus Nibrella; species Nibrella saemangeumensis. The sequence goes on along the minus strand of NZ_BAABHD010000022.1, from coordinate 331,114 downwards.
TAAATTGTTATAAATTTTTAAGTATATACGACAAACAAAAATTTAAAACGCTCTGTTAGTGAATCAGAGGGTACATCCAAGAGGAAGTAATTACAAAATAGGCCGGCTAACCTGAAAAAAGAAAGTACTTAGTTGTTTGCCTCGGGTTTGTGGTTTAGTTTTGGCCCTCGGGTTGAAAACCACAGCTTAAACGGCTGTTTACTTAACATTTATCCTTAAAATTTCGTGCAATAGACCGTATGTCTTGGGTAACTCAAACACTATCCAGCTCCCTCGGCCGCAAGGTAATTATGGCTGCGACGGGGCTGTTTTTGTGTACGTTTCTGGTAGTTCATGCAGCCGGTAATCTCCAGTTGTTTAAAGGGGATGAAGGTCGGGCATTTAATGAGTACAGCTACTTCATGACGCATAATCCGCTTATCATGACGGTATCGTACCTGCTGTACACATCCATTCTGGCTCACGCGCTGATGTCGCTCATTCTAACGCGCCACAATCAGGCATCGCGGCCGGTAAAGTACGCATTTGCCCGGCCGGAGGCTAACAGCCCCTGGTCGTCACGCAATATGGGTATTCTGGGTACCGTCCTGTTTATCTTCATCGTCATCCACATGCGAACGTTTTGGTACACGATGCACTTCGGCCCAATTCCGATGGCGGAGTACGATGGACAGCAGTATAAAGACTTGTATAAAGTCGTGGTTGAAGCCTTCTCACACTGGTGGTATGTGCTGTTTTACGTGCTGGCGATGGTAGCACTTGGCTATCACCTGGTGCATGGCTTCAAGAGCGGCTTTCAGTCGCTGGGTGTTCGTCATAAAAAATACACTCCGCTCATTGAGGCCCTTGGTATGTACGTATTTGCCATTCTGATTCCGGCATTATTTGCGGCCATGCCTGTTTACATTTTTTTGAAAGTTAACGGTATTATTTAAAGAGCGAACGAGTGAATGAGCGACGATACGCTCGCTTGATCACTCCGCACCGGCTGCCCGGTTTCGCTCAATCACTCTTTCGCTGTTTAGCTTTATGAAACTGGATTCAAAAATCCCTGAAGGCCCACTCGCAGAAAAGTGGCCGCGGCATAAGTTCAGCTTGAAGCTGGTAAATCCGGCCAACAAGCGTAAGTACGATATTATTGTTGTCGGCACCGGCCTTGCTGGTGCCTCGGCCGCAGCCTCACTGGCTGAACTGGGCTATAACGTAAAAGCGTTTACGTTCCACGACAGCCCCCGCCGGGCGCACAGTATTGCAGCACAAGGCGGTATCAATGCGGCTAAAAATTATCAGAATGATGGTGACAGCGTTTTCCGGCTGTTTTACGATACCATTAAAGGCGGTGACTACCGTGCCCGCGAAGCCAATGTGTATCGCCTGGCTGAAGTCAGCGTCAATATCATTGACCAGTGTGTAGCGCAGGGAGTTCCTTTTGCGCGGGAGTACGGCGGCTTGCTGGCCAACCGGTCCTTTGGGGGTGCGCAGGTATCGCGTACGTTCTACGCCCGTGGTCAGACCGGCCAGCAGTTGCTCATTGGTGCTTACCATGCCATGAGCCGGCAGGTTGCAAACGGTAAGATAAAGCTGTACCCACGTACCGAAATGCTCGATGTAGTGGTCGAAGGGGGTAAAGCTCGCGGTATTATCACCCGTAACCTGATTACCGGTAAGATCGAATCGCATTCAGCACATGCCGTGCTGCTGTGTACCGGCGGCTACGGCAACGTGTTCTACCTGTCCACAAACGCCATGAACTGCAATGTAACGGCAGCCTGGCGAGCCCACCGGAAAGGAGCCCTGTTTGGTAACCCCTGCTACACGCAGATTCACCCGACCTGTATTCCGGTAAAAGGCAGCTATCAGTCAAAGCTGACGCTGATGTCGGAGTCGCTGCGGAACGACGGCCGGGTGTGGGTACCCAAGACGAAGGAAATGGCGGAGCGTGTTCGTAAAGGCGAGCTGAAGGCAACGGATATCAAGGAAGAAGACCGGGATTACTTCCTGGAACGCCGGTATCCCTCATTCGGTAACCTGGTGCCCCGCGACGTAGCCTCCCGCAACGCCAAATACGTCTGCGACGAAGGCCGTGGAGTAGCCTCAACGGGTCTGGCCGTTTATCTCGACTTTGCCGATGCCATCAAGCGCGACGGCCAAAAGACGATTGAGGCTAAATACGGTAACCTCTTCGAAATGTACGAAAAGATTGTTGATGACAATCCGTACGAGACGCCGATGATGATTTACCCGGCTGTACACTATACCATGGGTGGCCTTTGGGTTGATTATAACCTGATGACCAATATTCCGGGACTCTATGCCCTGGGTGAAGCGAACTTCTCCGACCACGGTGCCAACCGGCTCGGTGCAAGTGCGCTGATGCAGGGCCTTGCCGACGGTTATTTCGTAATTCCGTACACCATTGGTGATTACCTGGCTACGATTGGTCCCGGCGACAAGGTCCCGGTTGAACACCCGGCTTTCAAAGAAGCAGAGCAGAGTGTAAAAGATATGATTGACCGGCTGCTGGCCATCAAAGGCGACAAAACTACCGACGAATTCCACCGCGAACTGGGTCACATCATGTGGGAGTACTGTGGTATGTCGCGAAGCGCCGAAGGCCTGAAGAAAGCCAAGAGGATGATTCAGGAACTGCGCCGGGAGTTCTGGATGAACGTGCGGGTGATGGGCGAAAACGAAGAGTTGAACCAGTCGCTCGAACATGCCGGACGCGTAGCCGACTTCCTGGAGCTTGGCGAACTGATGGTGGATGATGCCCTGCACCGGAACGAATCCTGCGGAGGTCACTTCCGGGAGGAATACCAGACGGAAGAAGGTGAAGCCCTGCGCGACGACGCTCACTTTACCTACGTTGCCGCCTGGGAGTATAAAGGTGAAAACCAGCAGTCTGAACTGCACAAAGAAGACTTAGTATTCGAAAACGTGAAGCTAACCCAGCGTAGCTATAAATAAGTCTACAGTGGGCAGTTTTCAGTAGGCAGTATGCAGAACAAGTCTGCATACTGCCTACTGAAAACTGCCCACTGTAGACTGGCTTTACAACCATGAAAGTAACACTGAAAGTCTGGAGACAAAAGAATAATCAGACACCGGGCAAGCTGGTGGAGTACCAGCTGGATAATATCTCGCCCGATATGTCTTTCCTGGAGATGTTCGACGTACTGAACGCCGAATTGACCCATCGGGGAGAAGAACCTGTAGCGTTTGACCACGACTGCCGCGAAGGTATCTGTGGCCAGTGCTCAATGTACATCAACGGCCGGGCGCATGGTCCGCAAACCGGTGCCACAACCTGCCAGTTGCATATGCGCTCGTTCAACGACGGCGACACCATTGTAGTAGAACCCTGGCGGGCGCGGGCATTTCCGGTTATCAAAGATCTGGTAACCGACCGTACCTCGTTCGACCGGATCACACAGGCGGGCGGATACATCTCGGTAAATACGGGTTCGGCACCCGATGCCAACGAGATTCCGATACCAAGAGAGGTACAGGAAGAAGCCATGGATGCGGCAGCGTGTATTGCCTGCGGAGCCTGCGTAGCGGCCTGTAAAAATGCCTCAGCTATGTTGTTTGTGGCGGCTAAGGTATCGCATTTCGCTTTGTTACCGCAGGGACAGCCGGAGCGGAAGATGCGGGCCGAGAAGATGGTGGCGCAGATGGACGATGAAGGGTTCGGTGCCTGCTCTTTTACCGGTGCCTGCTCCGTTGAATGTCCCAAGTCAATTTCTCTCGACCACATTGCCCGCCTGAACCGTGAGTACCTGGGTGCGAAGCTGACGTCGACGAACGTATAATCTTATTGTTTCAGGTTTCAGCGGAGCCGCCGGGCGGCCCCGCTGAAACTTTTTTATTCCTCCGCCAGCGTCCGCGAGATGTTCATCCGGTAAACGCCGATCGCGGGTAAAGCAGCTGCGAGAAGGCCAATCAGAACGGCAACGCCCAACAAAGCCCATTCTTCGGGCAGAATGTTGAAGGAGGCAAAGCTGTAGTGGTATTGCTGCTGCACACTGGCCGAAAACAGCATCAGCCCAATGCGGCTGAACAGTATTCCCAGCCCAAAGCCGATCAGCGCCAGTACCAGTCCTTCCAGCAGCAGCATACCGAACAGCTGCGTTCGGGTAGCCCCCATCGAGAGCATCAGGGCCATTTCATACCGTCGCTCCTTCAGTGAATTGTAGAGGGAGACGAAAACGCTGATGCCGGAAATCAGCATAATGACAATGGCCAGTCCCCTGAGCGTTTCTACACCAACACCCAATAAGGAGAATAAGCGGTTGATTTCAATAGATGGCAGCGCTGCCTGAAGCTTCGAATTATTGTTAATTCCCCGCGCCAGCATCATGCCCATTGGGTTCCGGAACTGAATCAGCATGCTGGTGATTTCACGATCTTCGTCGGCGGCAGCTTCGTGGTCATGGTCTTCTCCCTCCTCGTGTTCATGAGCCTCTTCGCTACCGGCCGGGGTACCCGGCGTGTTTTCGTGGTGTTCGTGGATGGCCCAAACGCTGGAAATATTAGTAAGGATAAGCTGGTCGGTAACGGTGTTGCTGCGGTTCAGGATACCAACCACCTTGTATTCTGCCTCTTTGTGGGCTTCCCCTTCTTCGTCCAGCCCGTGGGAGCCGGAAAACGTATCACCAATTTTCAGCCCTGTTACTTCCGCCACCCGTGGACCAATGACCACGTCCATATCGTCGGCAAACAGCTTGCCCTGACCAACGGTGACCTCGTAATGGTCCAGATACTTTTTGTTCGTGCCCAAAATGCGGAAAGAACGGTAATTATCGCCGATAGCCAGCGGAATGGCCGTTTTGATCATGGGATTGCGGGTCAGCCGCTCAGCCTCGGCCATCGGTATATTGCCGGTAGGCGCATCAATCTGGTAAATGCTCGACAGGATTAGTTGCAGCGGACTTCCTTTGGCACCCAGTACCATATCAATGCCTTTGATGTTTTTGGCGAACTGCTCATCCAGCTGCTTGTTTAGCAGCAGCAGCAGCGAGATAATGGTAATTCCCAGCGTCATCAGCAACCCGCTCAGAAAGCTGCTCAGCGGTTTATCCTTCAGGTTACTCCAGCTAATTCGGAATAGGTTCATAGTGAATGGTGTCGGCATCAGCATCCTTGCTGATGCGCGGGCGAACAAATATACGAACGGGCCTTCATTTAGCTAAAGGCCAGCCGGGCGCAGAGCCGGACAGCGCTACAACGGCAACGCAAAATGGTGACTGACAATATTAAACCGCTTGGTCAGATACAAGCGGTGGGCATCGTACCGCTGCGGACTATGCCCTGAATCCAGAGTAACATAGGCGCAACCGGCCTGCCGGGCCTGCTCAATCACAAAATCCAGCAGCATACCGGCATACCCTTTTCCGCGAGCCTCCGGCAGCGTCGACAGGTCATCGATATACAGGGTTTTACCAGTATGCAGCAGGTGCATGATCCGGTAGCCAATCACCGCCGGAACCCGCTCGCCCGCATCAACAAATGCCAGTGTGTATCCTTCTTCCTGCTGCACCGGAATCTGGGTTAGTGCCTGTTCTTCTGAGAGGTGAGGCCTCAGCGCCAGCATGGCCGGTAGACAGCGCCGGATGTCGGCTTCGGTCGTGGCTATTTTTACCATGGATTATAGTTTTTCGCGGATGGTCAGCAGAATCTCGTCTCCACCCTGAGCCAGAATGCTTTCGGCCAGTTGGTGACCCAACTGCTCAGCCACGGCCGGTGCGCCCGTGAAGGTCTCCCGCAGCATCTGATTACCTTCCAGATTAATAATACCGCCCGTCAGGCTGATTTCGTCACCGGCCCAGGTAGCCAGACCAAAGACCGGGATACTACACCCCCCTTCCAGCCGGCGCAGAAACGCCCGCTCCGCCTTCAGACAGGCTTCTGTTGCCTCGTGGTTGGTCAGCCGCCGGATGGTTTGCAGCTTATCAGTAGGCAGGCTCATGGCCGCTTCAATGGCTACGCTCCCCTGCCCGACGGCCGGGGTAAACTCACTAACGGGCAGATACGCCACAATCAGGTCGTCGTACTGCATCCGGTGGACCCCCGCATACGCCAGCAGCAGGGCATCACACTGCCCTTCATCCAGCTTGCGCAGCCGAGTTTGTAAGTTCCCCCGCATATCAACGGTAGTCAGGTGCGGACAGAAATGTTTGATCATGGCCACGCGCCGGGTGGAAGACGTACCGATGATAAACGGCTGTCCGCTCGTCAGCGAGACGTTCGTATTGCGGCTCACCAGAACATCATTCACCTGCTCCCGCTCTGTAAAAGCAATGATACCCAGATCAGGCGGCAGCGATGACTGCAGGTCTTTGGCGCTATGTACCGCAATATCGATGGTACCGGCCCGGAGCTGATCTTCCAGTTCCTGCGTGAAAATGCCTTTGCTGCCGATCTTGGCAATGGACCGGTCCAATATTTTATCCCCCTTTGTTTCAATCAGCACTAACTCAGAACTTACTCCCTCCCTGCCCAGCAACGCCTGAATATGTTCCGCCTGCCATAAGGCCAGCCGGCTGCTTCGTGTTCCAATTTTTATGTGCATACTTCTCCTTCTTCTATAAGTCAGTAACCCGGCTATGGCTAAGCCGGTGCAAACTTCCGTTGGAATTAGGAAAAAAGAAACTACCGGCGGGAGTTTTCAGTAACACGATCAGAATAAACGCCCCCAGCGCACCTTCCGTTTGAACGCCGTGAATGAATCCGTTCCCCGCACATCGATGCGGTTTACCTCCAGCGGCTTCCGGAAGGGTAGTGGGTTGATCCGGTTACCAATCCGGAACGCCAGCTGGATACCAGCTTCCCGCAGGGCGGCCTGCATGCTCTGGTAACTTGCCGCGTCTTTGGGGCGCCCGCCGTACGGATAGGCAAATGCCGGCAATAAGGGTAAGCCAAGTTGCCGCGCAGTTGTCACGCTGGCTTGTAAATCCATCCGGATCTCGGCGGCCGTCAGGTGTTTGTAGTTCAGATGCTGGTGGGAGTGGTACGCCAATTCCACACCGTGGCTAACCAGGTGGCGCAATTCGTCCACAGTCATCAGTGGGTCTGGGCTCCCATCCCACTCATTGGTCTTACCGATAAAATCGGTGGGGACAAAAACGACAGCCGGAATTGTGGAAGACTGTAGAATGGGAAGGACATACGTCAGATTGTTCTGGTACCCATCGTCGAAGGTAAGCAGCACGGAGCGGGGTGGCAACGCAGCGCCGGGAGAGGCCAAACTGGCCAATACGGCCCGTAGAGGCACAAAATGGTATCCGGCTGACTGGAGATAGGTAAGCTGCTCCTGTAGTTGCGATACGGTTACCGTAAGCCTGTCTGTCCGCTCCGGGTCCACTTTGTGGTACATTAACACCCGCAAACTGTTGACTTGCCTGTGGAAGTTGAACCACACATATGCCCCAATGAGCAACAGGATAGCTGATGATACTAGAAGGCCCAAAATCCCCATTATACGACAAATTTGGCAATTATATTAAACTTTTAGAAAATTTTTAAGTCAAAAGGACAGGTTTGCACAGTTTTTGGCCTACATCAACTGACAGCTTGGCTTACACACACCATTTTAAAAAGTAGGCACGGGTTTTGTAAAACTTAAGTTGAACAGTAAACAACAGATACCATGAGAGCGATAGAGAATGTATTCAGTGGAACGGGAGGTCAGATAGATCTGTTGAACACGCTTTACGGTGGTTCGAGTATGACAACCATGGATGTTCAGCGCGAAGAAGATCGTTTAATCATTACACTATCTGCCCCAGGCGTAGACGCCAATGCGTTTAACGTCCTGATTGAAGGAAATAAGCTTGTACTATACACCTTGTTGGTACAGGATAACGATACAGTAGGTCAGCGTCTGGCTGTGCCGATGTTTTTACGGGTGTTGGACATTCCGACGTTTGTTGACGCCGAGCAGATTGAAGCCGTTCACGAACACGGCCGGGTAATGGTGTCGCTGCCCTTCAAGAATGAAGAGCACCTCAACCGCCGGATCGACATTGAAGGTTTATTCTAAATTCGGGAGTCTCTGTCAATTTACTGACCAGCGTTTTATCCGACTGAAGAGTTTATACTCCTGAATTCTTTCTTCCCGTATCCGGAGCCGCTCTCTGGCTCTGTCAACATATATCGAAGGCCTGCTTCTACGGAATCGGGCCTTTTTTAGTTGTAGACCGGTCTACCCCTTCTGCATCTCCCGCAGTTTCGCATACTTCACCACCGGGTACATAGCCGAAAACAGCGACCAGAGAAAACCGGGATACCCGTTCAGGAGGTTTAGTTTAAGAATATACTCCTTGAAAAAGGTAATAGGTAGCCGGAATACAACCTGCACAAGTGAACCTTTCTTTTGCCGGCTGGCCAGATCCCTGGCGCCGGCGGTGGTATAGCGGTTAAATTTCTCGAAATACTCGTGCAACGAGCCATAGCTATGGTGCAGCATATGGTTTTGCAACCGGGCTACCGGGCCGTTCAGCACTACATCTTCGTGTACCCGGTTGGTGTTGTAGTTGCCGTACTGCCGGTTGAACAACCGAAGATGGGGCATCTTGTATTCCCCCCCGTAGCGCATCAGTTTGTTCAGAAATACCAGCGAGATCGGAACCGCGTAGCCTACCGCTTTCTCGCGCCCGACGCGTTGCCGCATCTCGTCACGCAGTTCAGGGGTCACTATCTCATCGGCGTCAACTACTAACACCCAGTCGTGGCTGGCCTGAGTCACGGCAAAGCCTTTCTGGGCACCAAACCCGTCGAAGGCACGATGGATAACCCGGCAGCCAAACCGCCCGGCAATACCCAGGGTGCAGTCGGTACTGCCCGAATCAACAATCACAATTTCGTCGCACCAGGCCAAAGCCTGCAGCACATCAGGCAACACACGCTCGGAGTTGAACGTGATCATTACAGCAGAGATAGGAATAGTCAAGATGGATTACGATGTAAAGGAAATAAGCAAAAATACACAGGAATTGGAGAAAATAAAGAGGTAGTCCCAGGGCATCTGAGTTATTTAGATTGAGATTGAGAACGTATAAGCTTCTTGATAATCAACGCCTTATAATTTTATAGCACTAAACAAAGAACTTGCTTTCCGGCAAAACACCCAACTCGCTGATACAGTAGGCGTTACCAGTTTAGTAAGTTTACTACTTAGCAAACGACCAGTTTTCACCCTTGACTATCCTGTTGAATCGGCTATTTTTGTTGGCTGGTCAGCAAGCCTACTAATGACCATTTACGGTTTTTGGAAATCGTAAAGCGCTATTTGTAAACTCTCGTTTTTATGATACAGAATAATGCGATTGAGCCAATCCTTGAAGAGGATAAGGGCCGGTTTGTGCTGTTCCCCATCCAGCACGGCGACATCTGGCAGATGTACAAGAAGCACGAGGCTTCGTTCTGGACTGCCGAAGAAATAGACCTTTCGCAAGACCTCAAAGACTGGGAAAACCTGAGCGACGGCGAACGGCATTTCGTTTCCCATGTCCTGGCTTTCTTTGCCGCCAGCGATGGGATCGTCAACGAAAACCTGGCCGTCAACTTTCTGTCGCAGGTGCAATACGCCGAAGCCAAATGTTTTTATGGCTTCCAGGTCATGATGGAAAACATCCACTCGGAAACCTACTCGCTGCTGATCGATACCTATATTAAAGATCCGGTCGAGAAAGACAAGATGCTGAACGCCATCGACACCATTCCCTGCGTACAGAAGAAAGCCGAATGGGCACTTCGCTGGATTGACAATGGCTCGTTTGTAGAGCGCCTGCTGGCTTTCGCGGCCGTAGAGGGTATTTTCTTCTCGGGTTCATTCTGCTCTATTTTCTGGCTGAAAAAGCGGGGGCTTATGCCCGGCCTGTCATTCTCCAATGAGCTGATCTCCCGCGACGAAGGGCTCCACCGCGATTTTGCCTGCCTGCTCTACACGGATCACATCCGGAACAAACTACCGGATGAGCAGGTATACACGCTCATCAAGGATGCCGTCGACATCGAGCAGGAGTTTGTGAGCGATGCACTGCCGGTATCGCTGATCGGAATGAACGCCGACCTGATGAAGCAGTACATTGAATTTGTCGCCGATCACCTGTTGGTCTCGCTGGGGCTGCAGAAGGTCTATAACGTAACCAACCCGTTTGATTTCATGGATATGATTTCATTGCAGGGCAAGACCAACTTCTTCGAGAAGCGCGTCGGCGAATACCAAAAAGCGGGTGTGATGTCGAATCTGAACGAGCGAGAAACGGCGAAGTTTACGCTTGAGGAGGACTTTTGAAAAGTCTGTTTCTTGTTTCAATATCCAAAAGCCTCCGAGCAGTCGGGGGCTTTTTACTACTAGAAGCGGAAGGTAACCTATTCGTCTTTCCGGCTTATCCTGAACTCCTCGAACGGAAAGGTAGCGGTTAACTGCCGGTACCGGCGATTGGCCTCCTCAAAAGTCATTCGCTGGTGCGAATCCGGTAGAAGGATAGAATGATCCTCTCCGAACCCGGCAATAGGTAGCCATTCGCCCTCGGGTGTCCCTACCTCGACCACATAGTACGGCATAGCTCCATGTTAGTAACAGACGGCTGACTAAAAACCTCTACCCCGTAAAAAGTAGTTGGGAGACTTTTTATCGACGGATACCTTCTTCTCCCAGCTCTTGCGGACGCCAATATAAAGCCCTGTACTGTTGGCGTAAAGGGCGCCCCGATCAAGCCCAAACGCTGTATTGATCTGCCAGCCGCTCTGGGCCAGGGGCACTTGAAGCGACATCATCGACGATAGTTGCCAGATCGGCTCCGAAAAGGGCGTATCATACGTGCCCAGGTTTTCGCTGACCGAGCATTTGAACGTAAGGGTATATCTGGACGCTATTGAGCCTACCAGCGCACCATGGAAAGCCATTACCCGGGTATTATTGCTGAACCAGTGGCGCGGCAGTCCGGCAAGGGTTGCCGAGGCGGGTGTTATAAAAGGGGTCCCGATGGTGCGCCCCTGATACGCCCAGCCATCGCGGTACTGCCCGTGATTAAAATAGTTATCCTTGCCTCGTAATTTGGCGGGCGAGTCCTGAAACACGGCACCGCCCTGACTTGTCGTGTTGAGAAACTCCAGCAACGCCCGCTGAACGGTGAAGAGTCCCTGTGCCGGACGGTTATTTACAAAGCGCAGCCCATGCAGCCCATCGGTAATGTTGGTCAGGTAAACCAGTGAGCCATCTTCGTAGATCGACTGGCGATACACCGATAGAGAGAAGTTGGTATTCGTAAATTCTACACCGACATCAACAGTACCCAGGTGGTTGCCGATGCGGTTCTCCCGGTCAAAGGGACTGTACTTGAGCGTATCAACATTCGGCCGCGCCCCCAGGCTTTTTGCCGTCACAATATCGATGTAGTCACCAAACCCAGAAGGTAATTGTCCGTTACGAATGTAGCCGCCCGGCAGGTTCTCTGTTTGTCCCCCCCACTGCACCTGATGGTTAATGCCACCATAAAACTTTACAGGCCAGACAGGTTTACCAAACCGAATATACAACGCCTTCTGGTGAAGCCTTGACCCCCTGACATATCCCTGGTTTGCAAACCAGCCATGGGCGTACAAACCACGAGCCGCCAACAGCCCCCCTGTAAAAGGGATTGCCGTATACTCCGGCAGGGCAATCTGTATTTTCGGAATCGGCAGGGCGTTTCCTGACCAGCTATAGGGCCCAATACCAATCGTTGAATCGGCCAGGCCAATCACTTCCCGCCGGCGGCCGGCCCATATTTCCCACACGCCTGCTCTCGCTTTCACATAGGCCTCCGGCAGTATCAATTGGGGACTCTTACCTGCATGGCTGTTCACCACGGCCTCCAGCCCGTAGCCCAGCCGGAAAAAGGATCGTCGAACAACACCGTTAGGCTGGCGACCATCCGGCTCTTTGTACAAATGCCCCTCGTCATGCCGTAAACCCAGGCGAAACGTACTTTGCGGCAGGATGTCAGGTACAATACCGTACTGATTGGCCTGTAACCAGAAAGGGGTAGGTTTAGCCGGCGCGAAGAATCCCCCAACTTCGCCAAACAGGTGCGTGGGCCTGAGAGACGGCAGGGTTTGTTGGCTGTACGCGGTCAAAGGCCCCATAACAAATAGTAGTATAGTTGCACGCATAGTCAGGTGGTAAAACGTATAAGCTGATGAACTGAGGCAGAGTCTAAACACGCTGCCGGAACCGGCGGGCATTCAGATAGTAGCAAATCTTTATATTAACGCATGAAGTGTTACCTTGTTCAGGCAATCAGCATGTACGGACTTTCCAAAGCAGAAAACTGATTCAGCGGGATAAAGCCGCCGTATTAACGGTAGGAGTATACGTTTACAGGGTGATAAAATGCATTATGACGCAGGTATCGGTTTTTAAGCACCCAGGGGAAAACATCCGGTTGATAAGCCCGGAATGGCAATTGAATACAGTAGACTTTAGGAGGGATGTTGGTTATTCTGCCTCGCCCAGCACCTGCCAGATCAGGTCGGATTCGTAGCCTTTGCTCATGGCATAGCGGGCCAGTTTCTGCTTTATTACAAGCGGATTATCGTCGCGCAGGCTCCGGCGCTTTTTATCGAGCAGGGCCGCCAGCGCTTCGCGGTAGTCGTCTGCCCCGATCTCGGTCATTGCCTGATCCAAATTATAGCCGGTAATGCCGCGCTGCTGCAAATGCTGCCGGATCTTTCGTTTTCCCCACTGCTTCACCCGGAACTTTCCACCGGCAAATGTTTTGGCAAATCGCTCTTCGTTCAGGTAATTCAGAGTAATCAGTTCAGCGATTACCTCATCGGCATCGTCGCCGTAAATCCCCCAGTCATCGAGCCGTTCGCGCACCTCCTGCTGGGTACGCTCCTGATAGGCACAGAACGAAGCCGCCTTTCGCAGCGCATCTTTTAAGCGATCAGTCATACTTGTAAAACACACGGGAAAGGCGGCCAGTTCGGTTTACCACGTTCGCTTACTCATTACTCTGTCCAGGTCGGCGCGGTTCATGCTGCCGAGTTCAGGGTGCTGGGCAAGCCATTTGAGAAATTCATTTTTCAGATCGTCGTTCCACTGGCTGTCGATCTGGCCGGCGGTGTAGCGGCCGGACTTCACCATTTCAAACCCAAACTTATCCTTACGGGTCACAAACTCGCAGGTGCTGATAACCTGCTCGGCCAGGTGCGCCGGGATGAACAGCACGCCTTCACGCTGGGCCATGACCAGATCACCGGGCAGCACCATCGCACTGCCGATCCGAATGGGCGTGTTCAGGCCCATCAGCACCATTTCTTCCAGAAAAGATGGGTGGAAGTCCCGGACAAAGGCATTGAAGCCCTGAATGGTCTGGATTTCGGCCAGATCGCGGGCGGCTCCGTTGAAAATAACGCCGTTGCCGGACTTGCTGAAGATGGAGTTCGCCAGGGTGGCCCCAATCAGCGTTCCTCCGCCGATTTTGCCGAAACCATCAGCTACGTACACATCGCCTTTGGTCAAGACATCAATCGGCCAGGAGTTGGTGTTGCCTTTGCGGCCCTGTTTGCTAATACCGCGCTCCTTGATGTTTTTTTCAACATCCGGCCGACTGGGCATAAACATGGCCGTAACAGCCCGCCCGACTACCGGCACATCGTCGCGCACCATCTTCCAGTTACCTTCGTACTGGTTCAGGTAGCCTTCGTTCTTCAGCACCGTCCAGGCATCGGCAATACCAATGTTTCTGGCCCGCCCCAGCAGGTTGTCCGCCACTTTCGGGCGCCCATCCGGAAACCGCTCCCCTTTCCACTCCGAGGTCAGGAAGACCAGTTCGTCTCTGGAAATTGTCTGGGCAAATAAAGAAACTCCTCCTACCGTAGTAAAGAGGAGTGATAATACGACTGCAATAGAAAACCGGTTTACATTCATCGTCAGCTCTTGAATTAATGACCATCTTTGGCCAGATAGGCTTCAATCTCTTTCTGGGTTACCGCCAGCTTTTTGGGGTATTTGCCTACCCAGGTTCTGAATTCATTTTTGATCTTGTCGGACCAGTCGCCGTGGATCTCCCCCGACGGGTATTTACTCTGCTGCAACAGGTAACGCTCAAATTCGTCGCGCAACGCGGTCATTTCCGAAGCGGAAACCAGCCCTTCGACCAGATGAGCCGGTACAAAGGCAACCCCGTATTCGTTGGCGAACACTATATCGCCCGGCAGTACCGTCACCTCGCCGATGCGGATGGGCGCGTTGATGGCGGTAGGCGTCATGTCTTTGATGTACGAAGGGTGATGACCTTTTACCCAGGCATTAAAGCCTTTGGTATCTCTCAGCTCCTGCATATCCCGGATGGAGCCGTAGAAGATCACGCCATTGCCGGTTTTGCCGTAGATGGCGTTACCCAGGCTGGAGCCGATCAGCGTACCGTCTTTGATCTTGCCGTAGCCATCGGCAACGTACACATCGCCTTTGGTCAGGATATCGATGGGCCAGATGTTGATGCCCCCTTTCTGAGAGCGGCCTTCGGCTTTGCCCTGCGCCCGCACCAGGCTGTCGAGGTCGGGACGGGTAGGCATAAACTGAGCGGTTACCACGCGGCCGGTCATGGTTTCACCGGGCTTCAGGATAATCCAGTCGCGCTCAACCTGGTTGCGGTAGCCTTTCCGCTCCATATACCCCCAGACTTGTTCCAGCGTACAATTTTTCAGCCGTTCCACAACGATATCAGGTACTTTCGGGCGCCCATCCGGAAACCGCTCGCCCTGCCACTTAGACGTTAGCGCCTGAATATGCTCAGGACTTGAACCTACACGCTGGGCACTGGCGCAGAATCCACTGACCATCAATGCCAGCACCAGTAGTGCTTTCTTATTCATAATTCTTATAAAGGTTTAAGGAGTTTACGTGATTCAATCAGGCACGCCACTTTTTTGAGTAAAGCAGGTAAATGTATAAATTTCACGATTAATAGAATTATATCTCGATATTTTTCCGCTTTTTTGTTGAAGTAGCGCTAATTCCCTAAAAACCCTTATAGACCCATGAAAAATTTCAAGCACCTGTTTCAGTTACCCAAGAACCATCCGGGGCCAGGTACTTCCACCAAACAAGCTGCTGATACTGACCTGCCCGCGGGCGACCGCCGTAGTTTCCTGCGCAACTCGGCGCTGGGTGGCCTTTCGCTGGGGATGCTGTTCGACGGTAAGGTGGAGCAGGAAATGGAGTTTCTGACCCAGAAGGTACAGAAAGCTTCCAAGCCCTCCGACCTGAAGATTACCGACCTGCGCATTGCCCATTTGGTGGGTGTACCCTTCGGCAGTCCGATTATCCGTATTGATACCAACCAGGGCCTTGTTGGCTGGGGCGAAGTGCGCGACGGAGCCAGCCCGAACTACGCGCTCATGCTCAAGAGCCGGCTGCTGGGTAAAAACCCCTGTAACGTAGAGAAAATTTTTAAGGAGATTAAACAGTTTGGTAACCATAGCCGGGCGGCCGGGGGTGTCTGTGGCGTTGAAATGGCGCTGTGGGATCTGGCCGGTAAAGCCTATAATGTCCCGGTCTACCAGATGCTGGGCGGCAAATTCCGCGACTTCATCCGGATTTATGCCGATACCCCGGAAGGTAAAACGTATGAGGAGTTTGCCAAAAACATGGAAAAACGCCGGGATCAGGGCTTTACCTTCCTGAAGATGGACTTCGGTATCGGGATGCTGGCAGATAAGAAAGATGCGCTGGTCGGTGCCAAGCAGTGGAGTGTCCGGCAGCAGTGGAATGACAGCGCTCCGGGCAAGTTTGGTAATTATGCGAATACCAAGCACCCCTTCACCCGCATTCAGGTGACCAAAAAAGGCATGGACCAACTGGTAGAGCATGTCGGTCGAGTTCGTGAAATTGTCGGCTACGAAACACCGCTGGCGGCCGACCACTTCGGTCACTTCGACGTAAACACGGCTATTCAGATTGGTAAGGCGATGGAGCCGTTCCGGCTGGCATGGCTCGAAGACCTGGTGCCCTGGTTCTACACCGACCAATGGAAACAGATTTCGGACGCTATTGAAACACCGACGCTGACCGGTGAAGATATTTACCTGAAAGAAGAATTCATCAAATTGATCGACGCGAAGGCCATTGATATGATTCACCCGGATCTGGCTTCGTCGGGCGGTATTCTGGAGACCAAGAAGATCGGGGATTATGCCGAAGAGCGGGGTATTCCGATGGCGATGCACTTTGCCGGCTCGCCCATCTCAATGATGGCCAACATACACTGCGCGGCCGCTACCGAAAACTTTGTGGCGCTGGAACACCATGGCGTCGATGTGGCCGGTTGGGAAGACATCGTTACTGGCCTGAAGCCCATAGCCGACAAAGGCTTTGTTCGGGTACCTGACAGACCGGGCCTGGGCGTCGAACTAAACGAAGAAGCCGCCAAGAAGTTCCTCAAGAAAGATACGCAGTGGTTCGCCCCGACCGACTCCTGGAATACCCGCGACTCCAACGACCGCGAATGGAGTTAAGTCACCGGGCAGTGGGCAATTTGCAGCGGCCGGTGCTCCGGTAAGCAGGTTGTTCACTCCGGCTTGAAGTTAGCAGTATCAGCCCCGGCGCTTTGGTGTCGGGGCTTTTTTACGATTTGGCAATTGAATTTGACGAGTGGGTCGCCCGGTTCAACGAGTGGGGCTGCGGTCGCTTGGCTCAGGGTGTGGCTGGATGATACCTTTACAACATCATCCACGCCAACACCTGTTTATCATGAACAAAGTTACCTGGACTCAGATTCGCGCTGAAGTCAAAGAATCCTACACAGCGCTGCCCAGCCTGCTCATTTTATTCGTTGATGCGGCCCTACTTACCGCTTCTTGGCAGCTTACCACTCACTACCAATGGATGAGCTGGCTGATTGGTCAGTTGTTACTGATCGTTGCGCTGATTCATTTGTATGTTATTCACCACGATGCTGTCATCTGGCGGTCTTTAAACGGAGAGCGCACAACGAGGCACTGGGCCATTTTCTGAGCCTGTTTATTGGCCTGCCTTTCCTGCCGCGTCGGCAATCGCATTTGGATCACCACAGCTGGTCGGGCAGTATGGGCGACCCCACCCACAAGCGCATGATCGCTTACCTGTCGAGTGCCTCCGACGCCAAGTTGCAGCGCTTCAACTTCATGTGGTCGATCTACGTTCCGTTCATCGCTTTCAACGAACGGCTCGCGCTCTGGATGCTGCCGTTTAAAGAGTGGCAGCAAAGTGACCGCAGCAAAGGAACAAAGAAGGAAATCACCTATCAGATCGGCTACCTGCTCGCTTACGCCTGCTTTGGGCTGGCTATCTGGCAACTGGGTATCTTCACAACCTTCCTGATCTGGTTTCTGCCCGCTTCGTTGCTCTTACTGGTGATCGAAGAAAATATTAACCTGCCGCACCATATCGACGCTCCGCACATCGACACGCAGAAGCCCCTGGCGCTGTGGGAGCAGGATGTAACGACCCACTCCTGCGACACCATTCCCTTCTGGTCCGACTGGGTGCTGCTCAATTTCAACATGCACACGGCGCACCACCTGTTCCCGTGGGTGCCCTGGTACAAATTGCCCAGGACGCAGCAGCATATTGAGCGCTACACGCCTGAACTGGGCCACGAAAACACCAATGAATTCTCCTGGTTCCTCAACCGCCGGTCGGAGTCGTTTACCAGCAAATTCCGGGAGTTCATTCAGAAGTGATACACCATTTATCCACACCACACCAACAAAACCATGTACTACGACATTCTATCCATGCTGGAAACGCTGGAAATACGTGAATTGACTCAAAAAGAAAATATTGTTGAGCACTTACGGCTTCGGTACACCTTGTTTAAAGATGCGTTTGGCATTGACGACAAGAAAGGTAATCTGGATCTGGACCCGTACGACTGGCGTTCTCACTTAGTCGGAATTTTCCATAAGGGGCGGCAGATCGCCGGCATACGGGTCGTGAAGCGCCAGATTGTTCCTCAGACAGCCTATGCTCTCGATGAGATCCGGGCGGAGTGGGACCTTTCTGTGCGCCCGGCCACCGGATATGGGTTACCCTCGGAAGCTGTATTTGATTACCAGCCCGGCACCAGACAGAGCTATCTGGACCCAAAGGCTGAATTCAGCCGGATCTGTGTGCTGAAAGAGTTCCGGCATAGTGGAGTTTATTACCTGGCTTACCTGGCCGCTATGGGGTTAACGTATCTGGATGGGATCGATTCGGTACTCTACTCCTGCCCCGCGCAGGCGTTAGGCCGCTATGCACGTATCACACCCACCCTTTGTTACCTGGATCAGCGCCCGGAGAAAAATGGATTCCTCGGCTTTACATTTACGCTGCCCAGTGTGGCCGTCGTAGCCAGCGTGATCGATGCGCCCCATCAAATTCTGCAACAGGCATTACAGGTTGCCTCGCTGTGCCGTCAGGAGCAAACGCGGGGGCATGCCACCACCCGACAGGGCACCAAAGTCGCGCCGGCTTTTTCTGTTTCCGGCGCACCGCCAATCGTTTTAAGGCATCAGTAACGCGCCGGCGTAAACTTATTTCGGGCTAAACTGCGTTTATATACGGACGACTACAAAACACAGAACAACATTACTCATGAACGTACTGCGGTATAGCCTCTGGATGCTACTCATACTGGTCTTTTCGACTGGCTTTGCGCCCGAGGCCAACCATTCCGATGCGGTGGTTGGCACCTGGCTGAGCGCCCGAAAAAAGAATCAGGTTCAGGTGTATAAGCGGGGAGACCGGTATTTTGGCAGACTGGTCTGGATGCAGGATTCGCATGACCCGGCTACTCAAAGACCTAAAGTAGATCTGAAAAACCCCAACGAAAAACTCCGCAACCGTCCGTTACTGAACCTGGATATAATGACCAATTTCACCTTTGAAGGGGAAAACGTCTGGGGTAATGGCCAGATTTACAATCCGGAGGATGGTCGAACTTACAGTTGCGAACTGCTGCTTAAGGACCCGAATACCCTTCACATCAGGGGGTATCTGATGGGGATGAGTTTTCTGGGGAAAACATCGGTCTGGACGCGGGTGCGGTAGGGAGTTAATGCGGTTTGCCGTAGTTCTTCTCACCCACCGTAATAGCAATGGGCAGCCGGTTTTCTCTGGGTGGCACCGGGCAGGCATACCCGTCGCTGAAGGCACAGTACGGGTTATACGCCTTGTTGAAATCAAGGGTGAGTCTGCCGTTTTTTATATCACCCAATTTGAAGTCGAGGTAGCGGCCGCCCCCGTAGGTTTCCTCTCCGTTGGTTATATCCTTGAACGGTAAAAATAGGTAATCACGGTATTGGGGAGTCCGCATCAGTTGCAAACTTCGGAACAACGCCAACTGGTATGGCTTACCCTTATGGGTAAACGTTAGTACGGCATACTGAACGTAGGGTTTATGCAATCCTTCGTATGTCGGCATATCGAACGGCTCGGCTTCGGGTGTCAGCCGGACATCTGCCTCAAAGCGATAAGTCGAGTCTGGCTCATAAAACCGCAGGTAAGATACGTCGGTTTCGGTTTTAAGCGGACTGTTGGGCGACTTCAGAAAGCCCGCTTTATACTCCTCCCGATGCTGCCGGATCTGGCCGGCGTACGTTTCCGGTTTGGATTGAGCATATACGCCAGACACCAGGCTATACAGAAACAAACACCACAAAAGCTTCATACAATAAATGCGCATAGACCGACCGATAAAGCTACAATGTAAAGCCGGAAAAAGCCAC
This sequence comes from Nibrella saemangeumensis, assembly GCF_039541915.1. Taxonomy (NCBI): domain Bacteria; kingdom Pseudomonadati; phylum Bacteroidota; class Cytophagia; order Cytophagales; family Spirosomataceae; genus Nibrella; species Nibrella saemangeumensis. The sequence continues at coordinate 311,371 of NZ_BAABHD010000022.1, read as the reverse complement.
ATAGGTTTTATCAGATGACCGTTTATACAATAGCTAACAAATCAGGTGGACTTTGTGCCTTAATTTTTCGAAATTAGCTGTGTATTTACCACCCGACGGTCAACAGTAACCGTGAAATACAGCCGGGTGCGCGATGACGGTCTGCGATTCGAGGTATGCCCTTAACCAACCTTGCAAAATTTCTGGCCAATGCCAGATTTGAACTCTGGTACCACTTGCTGATTATGCCGGTCTTTCTTCCGATCGGCAATTATATCTTTATTGGCCCCCGCTTCTTCTCCAACCTTACCGTATTCGTGCTGGCTACGCTGCTGCTTATACCACTCTACGTTATTGGCCTGGCCTTACTGGCGGTTAACGTCCGGCAAATTTTTCGCTGGTTTCCGGAGATGCATCAGACGTTTATCCGGTCGGTGGTGATGCTGGTCTCCCTGATTCTGCTGACACTGACCGTTTGTGTCGTTTATACCTTTCTCTACAGCCAGATCCCACTCTTTGGCACCCGCTTCGACTGGCCTACCCTCCGTGCCATCTGCACCCTGGGTCTGGTGTTTGCTATCGTTTACTGCCTGTTTCTGGGTGTATCGTATATGTATGCCAAATGGCAGGACAATCTGCAGGAGAAAGAGGAGCTAAAGCGGGCCGCGCTGCAACAGCAGTTTGATAAGATCAAGGGACAGGTGAACCCGCATTTTTTGTTCAATTCGCTCAACACGCTGACGGCACTGATTGGGGAGAACACGGAAGAAGCCGAGAAATTCGTGGGTGAACTATCAAAAGTCTATCGCTACCAGCTTCAGGCCAACCATATCGAACTCACCACGCTGGAAGCCGAATTGAACTATGTTCACTCCTACGCCCACCTGCTCGGTATCCGGTTCGGGCAGGGTATCCTGTTTCAATACGAAGTAAAAGAACACCATCTTGGTTATTGCCTGCCTCCGGCTACGATGCAACTGCTGATCGAAAATGCGGTCAAACACAACATTGTGGATGCCGCGTCGCCCCTGACGATTACTATTCGCACGGACGAAGAGGATCAACTCACCGTCAGCAATACACTGCAGCGTAAAAACCTGCGGGTATCCTCGGGCGGTATGGGGCTGGTCAACATCAGCGCCAAATACCGTCAATTAGTAGAAGCAGAGCCTCTTATTCTGGAAAAAGATAATCAGTTCATCGTGCAGCTACCGTTACTTACCCCTAACCCGACTAACGCCTGACTATGGAATCTTACCGAAGTCGATTGCCACAGATCCGGTTCAGCGCTCATTGTAAATGGGTCTATGGCTTATTGTTCCCGTGGTTTATTCCGCTGATCGGCTATCTGCTGCTGGGCAACCCGTACCTGACCCAGCCGCGTGTCTTTTTCACCGCCACGGCCATCAACCTGTCGGTAGCGACGATCACGTTTTTCACCATGGATGCGCTGGTACTGGGCATTTCCACCCGTTTTTCGGGCATGAAGCAAACGGGTCGGCGTATCCTGTTCATGTTTCTGGCGTTCGCCATCGTGACCTCCTCGGTGATCATCTCCACGTTCTGGGTGTACACGCATTTCAGTATCCTCAACTATGTAGCCGATTACAACGCCATCAAACAGATCCTGTTGCTTAATCTGCTGGCCAATGTGGTATCGGTGGGTATCTATGAAGGCATCTATTCCATTACCGAATGGAAAGCCAGTACCATTGAGAAAGAGCAGCTCCGGAAGGCTAATCTGCAAAGCCAGATCGACGGGCTCAAAAATCAGGTCAATCCGCACTTTCTGTTCAATTCCCTGAATTCCCTGACGGCCCTGATTTCCAAAGATCCCGACAAAGCCGAGGAGTTCGTCACCGAGATGTCGCAGGTATACCGCTATCTGTTGCAGACCAACAATTACGAGACGACCACCCTCGAAACAGAGCTAAAGTTTATTCAGTCGTACTACCATATGCTGAAGACCCGCTTCGGCAATGGTGTCTCAATGGACCTTGCTATTGATGACCGGTACCTGAACCGCTACCTCCCTCCCCTGACGCTGCAACTGCTGGTAGAAAATGCGGTGAAGCACAACATTGTCAAAAGCAATAAGCCGCTGCTGATCGAGATACAGTCAACACCCGAGGGCCGGCTGATGATCCGTAATAACCTGCAGCGCAAACGCACGCCGGTCGCTTCGAACCGCGTGGGCCTATCGAACATTGCCGCCAAGTACCAGCTCCTGTCGAAAGATGAGATGGAAATCCGGGAGACGGAGAGCCATTTTATCGTCACGGTGCCCCTGCTGGAGCAGGTAAATTCGTGACCCATTGCCGACGAGTCGGGCACCGATACCTACGAGTCGGTAGCTCCATCCAACGAGTCGGGCAACCGGCTGTTTCGCAGCCAAAATCAATCTGTTTACTTTGTAACGTACCTGCTGAGATAAGAACGTGAAACTTGCCACCGATTTCCGAATCCGACTGATAGGCATCCTGGTGATTGCCATCCACCGGTTTGGGCTGATGCAGGCGGCAAGGGCCGGGGGCGAAGAAACAGCTCCGTTGCTGGGTCTGCTGGACCACATTCTCCTGGCCTCCGTGATTATCTGGGAATCCAGCCGGCTGGTAGTGGTGTACTTCCAGCGACGGTACCCGACAGAGCAGCTTTCCCGGCGTCGGTTTACGGCGGAAGCGCTGACGCTGCTGCTGGTCACCACGGCACTGTTCAGTGTGCATCGGTTCGCGTATGAGGTAACGCATCTGGATAACCCCACGCCGATCAGCTTTATGCTGTACGGCTTGCTGGATACACTTCTGTACAGTACACTGGTGGCGGCTTTTTACAAAATGCTGCTGTTCATTGAAGCCTGGCAGAAAGCCAATCAGGAAGCGGAGCAACTGAAGAAAGCCAACTTGATCAGCCAGCTCGATTCGCTGAAAAATCAGGTAAAACCACACTTTCTGTTCAACAGCCTTAACACGCTGACGGCACTCGTGGAAAAGGATTCGGATCAGGCGGTGAAGTTCATCGCAGAGCTATCGAAAGTGTACCGGTACCTCTTGCAGAGTAACGAGAAGGAGCTGATTTCGCTGACCAGCGAACTGGAGTTCACCCAGGCTTACTTCTTCCTGCTGCAAACCCGCTTCGGCAACGGCATAGCGCTGAACGTAGATGTGGCGGATGGTTGTCTGGACACGCTGATTCCACCGCTGACCCTCCAGATTCTGGTAGAAAATGCGGTGAAGCACAACCAGGTTTCGGTGCGGAAGCCACTGCAGGTGAACGTTCTGATCGAGCAGAACCGGTGGCTCGTGGTAACGAACAACATTCAGCGGAAGCGGGTAGCGGTGCCAACCAACGGCATGGGACTATCCAACATCGCCACCAAATATAAACTGCTCAACCAGCCCGACATTGTCGTCACGGAAGAGCCCAAGCGTTTCAACGTAAAGATACCCTTAATTCAAGTGACCACGCCATGAAGGTATTAATTGTCGAAGACGAGGTAGTAGCAGCCGAGCGCATTCAGGAACTGGTGCAGCAAACGGCACCCGACGCGCAGATTGTCGGCTGCACCGACAGCATTGAGGATACGGTGGAATTTCTGCAAACCCGGCCAATGCCGGATCTGATCCTGCTGGATATTGAACTGGTAGATGGGCAAAGCTTCGAGATCTTTCAGGAGGTCGAGGTAACCTGCCCGGTCATCTTCACGACGGCCTACGACGAGTACGCCCTCCAGGCGTTCCGGGTACACAGCATCGACTACCTGCTGAAGCCCATCCAGAAAGATGACCTGCAGAAAAGCATCGCCAAATTCCGGCAACTGCGCAGTATGTTCCAGGCGGCCCCGGCGCTCAATGTAGAGTCGCTGATTCAGGAGTTACGTCGTTCGTCAGCACCGGCTCCCATTACGCACCGCGAGCATTTTCTGGTACGGCAGGGGCAGCGGCTGATCTCCATCGGCATCGGCGAGGTGGCCTACTTCTACAGCGAAGACCGGGTAACGTTTCTGAAAACCCACGACAACCGGTATTTCCCGCTCGACTTCTCACTGGATGATGTGGAGGATCAGGTTGATACCAAACAGTTCTTCCGGGCAAGCCGCCAGCACCTGGTTGACCGGAGAGCTATCGGAGCGGTATACGTTCACCTGAACGGCAAGCTAAAGGTAACGCTGAAGCCCGCTTCCGACGAAGCCCTGTACGTGAGCCGCGACCGCGCCCGTGATTTTAAAGAATGGCTGGGCGGCTGAGAACGGCCCCCGGTGGTCCGCCACCCGGTGGTCCGCCACCCGGTGGTCCGCCACTGCGGCTTTAGCCCGGTCTTGAATTCGTCAATACCCTTTTTTCAATACATCTATTCACACCACAAACAAAAACAACAATGAACAACCGCGTTCTAGGGCTACTTGCCCTCATTGGAGCCCCCACATTGGGCATTTGCTCATACCTCGAAAGTGTTTATCCTCAGTTGAAGAACACCTGGTTCTACGGAGTCTGGGGGATCGTGTACATGTCGGCCTGGATTTGTAGCCTTCTTGTCATGCAGCGGCTTCAGGCGACCGGTAGCAGCCGTTTCGGCAAAGCCATTCTGAAGATTGCGATTGGTTCGCTGATTCTGGCCAATTTCTCGAACGTGTATGCCGGCCTCTTCCCCGGTGACAGACCCCTCTTGTTTATCATACTCGATGCATTCTGGCCCATCAGCAACCTGCTTATGCTGGTCATTGGGATTACCGTTATTGTCAAAAAAGGTTTATCAGGCTGGCGTCGGTACGTTCCCCTCTTCGTCGGGCTATGGTTACCAACCATGCTTGTCCTGATGATCACCCTGGGTCGCGTGGGCACCGTGGGTACCATCAGTAGTTTTTACTCGGCTATCGCCTGGAGCCTGCTGGCCATCAGCGTCCTGATCGAGTCGAACCTGAAGCAGGCAACCACCGGCCGCCTGATTTATCAAGCCTATTAATTACCTCTTTTTTTCAACCACAATTCTATCCACACAACCATGAAAAAGTTAATTCTATCACTGCTTACGCTGTCATTCCTGGCTACTGCCTGCACGAATCCAGACAACCAGATTGAACCTGCCATCCAGAGTAAAGTACCCGGCGACGTATCGGGCAAATGGATGTGGGGTACGTTCTCAATGAGTAACTTCTGGAAGGAAGGCCAATACGCTGGCAATCCCTATGAGCAATCAGTCGTGTTTGATTTCAAGCCGAACGGCGAGTACGAACAGTACGTCATCAACGCCACCACAAGCTACAACTGCCGCACCGAAGCCTATACGTACATCAAAGGCAAGGTGAAGTTTGACGAAGATGAGCAGACGTTTACGCTAACGCCCAAATCGGGTAATTACCGGGGTAACTACTCCTGCGCACCTAGCAAAAATTTCAAGCGTGATGCAAAACAGAGCGAACTAAAAGGGGGTACATTCTACTACGAAGTAGTTGTACAAAACGGCCAGAAGAAACTATTGATCAAAGATACACCGTCTGACACGCAGGCCATGACCCTGAAGGCGACGAGCTGGTAAGCAGCAGATTCTGAAAAGAAACGGAGAGAAACTGTTTGGTAGTTGAAAAGGTGAGCCGCAATACGGCTCACCTTTTCTTTTCCGGGTGAATGAACATCCAAACCAGTGGGCGGTTTATTGTCAGAAAGCAGCGGAACGTACGCCTGCCTGGTTACCCTTACAAGACGGCATGATAATCCAGTCACTTTATACGCCTACGCCCGACGAACTCTACGGGCCTTTATTCGAGGCTGTTCAGCAAAGCCGGGTCTTGGGTGATACTAAAACCTTTGTAGACAGTGTTCCGATGATGGCCCCGGCCGATATTGTAACCCTGTACAACGAGCAGAAAGCAAAACCCGACTTTGATTTATCGGCGTTTGTTCATCAACACTTCACCCTCCCCAGCCAGCCGGCGTCGGACTACGTCAGCGACCGGTCCATCTCCACCGCCGAGCATATCGAACGGCTATGGGACCACCTGACCCGCCCACCCGATCCAGACGTAGAAGGAAGCTCGCGGCTGGCTCTGCCTTACCCCTATATAGTTCCCGGCGGGCGCTTCCGGGAAATATTTTACTGGGACAGCTACTTTACCATGCTCGGCCTGCAGCAGTCGGGGCGGGTTAGCCTGATCCGGAGTATGGTCAACAACTTTGCCTACCTGATCGACCTGTATGGTTTTATACCCAATGGTAATAGAACGTACTTTCTGAGCCGGTCGCAGCCGCCCTTCTTTGCCCTGATGGTGCAGTTGCTGGCCGAGGTTGATGGACGCAACATACTGACAAAGTACTTGCCCCAACTGGAACAGGAATACGAGTTCTGGATGAGCGGCCACGACCAGCTTTCAGCCGAAAACCCTGTCTGTCGGCGGGTGGTACAACTGCCGGACGGCTCGGTGCTGAACCGCCATTGGGATCCGAAGGGAACACCAAGGCCCGAAGCCTACCCCAAAGAAGTACCTGCTCAACAACAGGCCCAGGAGTTGGGCATGCCAACAGAAGTATTTTATGGCCACAACCGGGCTGCGTGCGAATCGGGCTGGGACTTCAGCAGCCGCTGGTTTGCCGACGGGAAATCCATGACTACCATTCGGGCGGCCGATCTGGTGCCGGTAGACCTCAACTGCCTGCTGTATTATCTGGAACTCACGCTGGCTACTGCCTTCAGTCAAACGAGCAATCCGGACAAAGCCGACCAGTTTGAGCAGGCTGCCGAAGAACGGAAGCGTCTTATTCAGACTGTGTTCTGGAATACTGACACTAATTTCTTCGCGGACTATGAGCACGCTACCAGCCAGCCAACTTCTTCACTAACGGTAGCCGCCGTGTATCCGCTGTTCTTCAGGATCGCTACCGAGGAACAGGCCAATCATGTACACCAACGGCTCCGGCATGAATTTTTGCAGCCCGGTGGACTCGTTACTACGCTGGTTAACTCCGGCCAGCAGTGGGATGCGCCCAACGGCTGGGCACCGTTGCAGTGGATGGCGTACCGGGGCCTGACGAACTATGGCTTCACCGAAACGGCGCGGGAAGTTCGCAGCCGCTGGCTGGCCCTGAACGATAAGGTCTACAAAGAAACGGGCAAGATGATGGAGAAATACAACGTCGTAGATACCACCTTACTGGCCGGGGGCGGCAACTACCCGAACCAGGACGGCTTCGGCTGGACCAACGGCGTTTACCTGCGCCTGCTGTCGGAGTAACCTATTCCCTCTGCTTTCCGCTAAAGCATTCTACCTTTTGTCCAAAAAATAATTGTAAGTCAGCCAGGCGCTATCTATCGTCTAACCCTACCTTCTTGCCAGCCATTTTCCCGGCACGTTACAACACCTACTCGAAATTGTACCGAATGACAACGTTCCCGGTAACGATTGCGTAAAAAGAGTCTGTATTTTGCTTGCTCCCTCCAAAATACGTCTATAGCTTCATAGCGGTACTTCCTTATACCAGCAACAACAACCAACCTATTATATCTTAAAAAATTTCTATTACAGTTTGATCTGATTATGTCTAACTGTTTACGTTCTACCTTATGAAAATTAAACAACTATTTCTCACCCTGCTCCTACTTGGCTGCGTTGTCGTTGTCTACGCCCAGCAGGCCCGGACGATCACGGGTCAGGTAAAAGACGGCGGCTCCGGCGGAACCCTCCCCGGTGTCAGCATCGTTCTGAAAGGCACCTCCACTGGTACGTCGACCGACGCCGACGGCAAGTACACGCTCCGTGTTCCCGAGCGCGGCAACATTACGCTGACGTTCAGCTTTATCGGCTATACGCCCCAGGAGGTAGCCGTTGGCAACCGCAGCGCGGTTGATATTACGCTGAGCCCCGACGAAAAGACGCTGAATGAGGTAGTTGTGATTGGCTACGGAACCGTAAATCGCCGGGACCTGACCGGATCAGTATCGTCGGTGGGGTCCAAACAGTTACGGGATATCCCCATCACCAATGCCGCCGAAGCCATTACGGGCCGGCTGGCGGGGGTGCAGGTCACGACCTCCGAAGGTGGACCGGGTGCCGATATCCGCATCCGCGTACGCGGGGGCAACTCCATTACGCAGGATAACTCGCCGATCTATGTAGTAGACGGTATTCAGTTAGAAAACGCGCTCAACACCCTGAACCCGCAGGATATAGAAACCATCGACGTCCTGAAAGATGCGTCGGCAACCGCCATCTACGGCGCACGGGGTGCGAACGGAGTTATCATCATCACCACCAAATCGGGAAAGACCAACAGCCGCACCACCGTCAACTATAACGGCTCGTTTGGCTTCCGGGAGAACCTCAAAAACCTGGGCGTGCTGAAGCCGTACGATTACGTGCTCTACCAGTACGAAAAAACCCGTAATAACGCTACCGACAGTACCAGCTTTGCCAACCAGTACGGTTCCTCCTGGGATACACTGTCCAACTACCGCAATGCCCCGTTTATCAACTGGCAGGATGAGATCTTCGGCCGGAAAGCCGCTTACCAGAACCATAATATCTCCATCAACGGCGGTAACCGGACCACCAGTTACAACCTGAGTCTGACCAGCAACACCGAAGAAGGCGTGATGCTGCAGTCGGCGTTTGACCGGAAACTGGCCAACTTCAAATTAGACCATACCATTTCCGACAAGGCCAAAGTAGGTTTTGTGGTCCGCTACCTCGGTCAGCGGGTCGACGGTGCCGGTACCTCCAGCAGCGGGTCGGCCGGTAACAACCGACTCCGCCACACCATTCAGTACCAGCCGCTGGAACTGAATCGCCGGGGTGCCGCATCGGTTATGGACTTCGACGAAGATTACTACAACGCTACCCGGCTGAGCAATCCGGTCATCCTGACGGAAGCCGAGTATCAGAAGCGGTACACCAACGCGACCAACATCAGCGGGTATTTCAGCTACCAGTTTATTCCGGGTCTGTCCCTGCGCGTAACGGCGGGTTACGACAACAACGTGAGCCGGGACGACCTGTTCTACAGCAAGGTAACGGGTACCGCCCGCAACTACTCTGGGCTACCCGTTGCCATGATCCGGAACGCCAACGGCGTCACCATCAACAACTCCAACGTGCTGACGTATAACCGGTCTGGTATTGCGGGGAAGCATGACATCGACGCCTTATTAGGGCAGGAAATTTACCAGACCAGTTCACGCGCTACGGGTCTGGAGACCCGGTACTTCCCATCGGACATTTCTGCCGGGAAGGCGCTGGCCAACATGAACCTGGGCTCACCTCCGCCGGGTTCGGTGCAGCCGCAGCCGACCAGTTCCGAGTCGCAGAGCCGGTTGCTGTCCTTCTTTGGGCGGATTAACTACGCCTACGACAAGAAGTACCTGGCTACGGTCACGATGCGGGCCGACGGCTCGTCTAAGTTCGCACCGGCTAATCAGTGGGGCTACTTCCCGTCGGCATCGCTGGCGTGGCGTTTCTCGCAGGAAAACTTTATGCAGGGCCTGGCGTTTGTCAACGACGCCAAACTCCGCCTGAGTTACGGAGCCGCCGGTAACAACCGGATTAGTGACTTCCTGTTCGCGCAGTTATACAACACCAGCGGCCAGTATGCCCTCGGCGATGCGGTGCTGCCCGCGTTTGCACCGGCCTCGCTGGCACAGCAGAACCTGACGTGGGAGACGACTTACTCCCGCAATATTGGTCTGGATGTGAGCCTGTGGAGCGGTCGGGTGCAGTTGTCGGCCGACGTGTACAACAACCTGACGAAAAATCTGCTGGTCAACCTTCCGATCCCGTCTACCTCCGGCTATACCTCGCAGATCAAGAACGTGGGTGCTACCTCAAACCGGGGTGTCGAACTACAAGTAAGCGCCAACGTGATGCGGACGCGTGACTTCAACTGGACTGCCAACTTCAACGTTTCGTTCAACAGGAACCGCGTTGAAGACCTGGGACCGGTGCAGCAGCAAACGACCAACTCAGGCTGGCAAGGCAGCGACGGAGCCGACGACTACATTCTGAAGGTGGGTCAGCCGGTGGGCCAGATGTACGGCTTCGTCACGGATGGTTTCTACAAAGTGGATGACTTCAACTACAACGCGGCCACCCGCACGTATACGCTGAAAGAAGGCGTACCAACGGCAGCCGCCATCTTCGGTGCTCCGCAGCCCGGCACTATCAAACTGAAAGACCTGAACAGCGACGGGGTAATCCGGCTGGAAGACGACCGGACGATCATCGGCGATGCCAACCCGAAGCATATCGGTGGTTTCAACAACCAATTCACCTACAAGAACTTCGACTTCAGCGTATTTATGAACTGGGTGTACGGCAACGACATCTACAACGCCAACAAGATCGAACTAACCTCCGGCTTCTACCGCAATGTGAACATGCTGGATGTGATGGCCGACCGGTGGAGGACTGTAAACGCACAGGGGCAGGTGGTGACCGACCCGGCCGAACTAGCCGCGCTGAACGCCAACGCCAGCATCTGGCAGCCCATTACCAACAACCGGCCGTACCTGCACTCATGGGCCATTGAAGACGGCTCGTTCCTGCGGATCAATAACGTAACGCTGGGTTACTCCCTGCCGAAAACGCTGATCAATAAAGTAAAGATGCAGAACGCCCGATTCTTTGGGACGATCAACAACCTGGCTACGCTGACGAACTATTCCGGCTTCGATCCGGAGGTAAACGCCCGCCGGTTTAACCCGCTGACCCCGGGTGTCGACTTTGCGGCCTATCCGAAAACGCGTACATACGTCATGGGTGTCAATATCACGTTCTAATTTCCAACCCCGAAACGCAATGAAATCAACTCGTTCCTATAAAATACTGGCCCTGGCCGCTGTCCTCTCCCTGGGTGGTTTGTCGGCCTGCAAAGAATACCTGGCCGTTGAACCGATCTCGCAATTCGACAACCAGGCGGTTTTCTCCAACGTCAGCAACGCAACGCTGGCCGTACTCGGAGCCTATGATCCCCTCTCGGGCGATGCCGGATATGGTATCCGCATCAGCATGTACTACCCGTACGACTCCGATGAGATGATGACCAGCGGTAACCTGGACAATGGTCGGCGGGGTATCGGCCGGTACGACCTCCGGGCCGGAAATACGGAGCTTACCTCCAGTTGGAATGAGCTCTACCGGGGTATTGAGCGGGCCAACCTGTGCATTGAACAAATCCCGCAGATGTCGCTGTACACCAACGGCACAGCCGCAGAGCAAAAGGAACTGCGCCGGCTGCACGGTGAGGCTCTGACACTGCGGGCGCAATACTACCTTGAACTGATTCGTACCTGGGGCGATGTACCGGCTCCGCTGAAACCCTCGTACCAGCAGCCGGATCTGTTTCTGGAGAAAGAAGATCGCGACAAGGTATACGACCTCTTGCTCGACGACCTGAAAACGGCTACCGAGCTGGTTCCCTGGCGGACGGATGCCGGGGTGCGTAATGAGCGGATTACCAAAGGAGCCGTGAAAGCCCTGCGGGCGCGGATGGCCCTGTACCGGGGCGGTTACTCGCTCCGGCGCGACACCAAACAGATGGAGCGCCGAGCCGATCACCAGAAATACTACCAAATCGCCCGCGACGAAACGCACGAACTGATGCAGCGCCGGGATCAGCACACCCTGAACGCCAGCTACGAAGACCTGTTCAAGAAATACGTGAACGGCTTACAACCCGATCCGGCTTACGAAATTATGTTTGAAGTAGGTTCAGCCGGTAACAGTGCGCAGTCGGATAGCAAGCTGGGCTACTACAACGGTCCTCGGCTCGATGCAAACTCACGCTATGGTCAGGGCGGGGGCGGTATCAATGCGCTACCGACGTACTTCTACGCCTTCGACTCGACGGATGTGCGCCGGGATGTAACCATCACGATCTACCAGGTGGCGGCCAATAACCTGAAGAGTCCGCAGCGTCTGACTACCATCACCGATGGTAAGTTCCGTCGGGACTGGCGTAGTCCGCTGCTGTCTGGCTCGGCCCAAAACCTGGGAATCAACTGGCCGCTGATCCGTTTCTCTGACGTGCTGCTGATGTTTGCGGAAGCCGAGAACGAACTCAAGAACGGCCCCACTGCCGAGGCTATTGCCGCCTACGAAGAAGTCCGGAAGCGGGCCTTCAAAGGTGACGCCAGCAAGATCGGGGTGACGCCCACGACTAAACAGGAGTTCTTTAACGCCGTAGCTAACGAACGCTATCTGGAATTTGGGGGTGAAGGCATCCGCAAGTACGACCTGATCCGCTGGAACCTGCTGGACGCGAAGATCAAGGAAACTCGCGCCAACCTGACCGATATGCTGAACGCCACCGGTAAATACGCCAACGTACCGCGGTATCTGTTCTACCGCAACAACGGTGAGGAGATGGTCTTTCTGAACTCGCTGTACAAGCCAACGACGCTGACGACCGCTCCCACCGGCTGGACCCGCGTAGACTGGCGGCAGAACATTACCACAACATACGTCAACAGTGTAGCGCAGTACTTCACCCCGAACAAGAGTGAGCTGTTTCCCATCAACCAGGCTGCTCTGGATGCCAATCCGAAGCTGAAGCAAGATTACGGGTACTAATGGGTAATGCGTTAAGACGCGATTGCCCGGCAATTGAGCGTTAAAAGAGGAACCATCAGATGGGCCGTACTGGATAAGAGAGATGAGAAGCTATCAACAAGTGAGGAAAAGAATCTGGATTACGCTTGTATTCCTTCTACAGTACGGTCTGTCGTATGGGTCGCCACCTATCGGACCTGAAGTTCAGATACAAATTGACTCGGTAGCTGAGCGGATGCTGCTGTTTCAGCGGGAAAACGGGGGCTGGCCGCAGCCGGGTGGCGATCCCATCAATTACCGGAAACCGCTGACGGAAGCCCAGCAGAACAAGCTCAGGCAAGAGAAGGGAAAGCTGGACGCGACCATCGACGACCAGGCCACCACGCGGGAAATAAATCATTTAGTCCAGGCGTTTCAGCAAACGCAGAATCCGGCGTATCGCCAGGCCGCCGAACGGGGCATTCGTTACCTGATTACGGCCCAGAATGCCGCTGGTGGCTGGGGGCAGTTTTACCCCGATACCAGCGGGTATCACAAGCACATCACCTACAATGATCAGGCAATGATTAATGTGATGTGGGTGATGAAGTACACCGCCGACGCCAGTAATGGCTTTGAGGCAATCGATAAGGCTTTAATTCCTCAGGCTCGTCAGGCCGTCAACTGGGGAGTACAATGCATCCTCAAAACGCAGTACAAACAGCAAGGCAAACTGACCGCCTGGTGTGCCCAGCACGACCGGAAAACGCTCCTGCCGGCCAACGCCCGTGCCTTTGAATTAGCCTCCCTTAGTGGCAGTGAGAGTGTAGGTATCGTGGAATTTCTGATGAGCCTGGACAACCCCTCACCGGAAGTTCGGCAGGCTGTTCATGCGGCTGTAGCCTGGCTGGAATCGGTGAAGCTGACCGGCATTGCTACTAAGCGCATAAAAGACCCGTCGCAGCCCAAAGGTCAGGACGTCATTGTGGTGCAGGATCCTTCCTCCACCCTCTGGGCCCGGTTCTACGATCTTGACACCAATACCCCCTTCTTCTCCGGCCGCGATGGCGTGAAGAAGAAAAGTCTGGCCGAAATCGAAAATGAGCGCCGGGCCGGCTATGCCTGGTATGGCACCTGGCCGGCAAAACTCCTCGCAAAAGAGTATCCGGATTGGGTAAAAAAGTGGGGACACTAACCTTTTCCAACCAGATTCCCGACTATGATTCGTGTAAACCCAGGCACTATTCGCCTTCCGCTCTTTCTGCTGCTTTGCTGCACTATATTTGCTTCAATTGCTGTTGCGCAGAAACAGCAATTGGTGGTAGCGCAGGACGGCAGTGGCGATTACAAAACGGTACAGGCTGCCCTGGATGCCATTCCACAGAACAACCCCAACCGGATCACCATCCTAATTAAAAAGGGTACTTACAAAGAAAAGCTCTCTCTCGACTCCACAAAGCATTTTGTCACCCTGATTGGGGAAGATAAAGCGTCGACCATCCTGACGTACGACGATTACTCCGGCAAAACGCTGGCCGATGGCACGAAACTCACCACCTCCACTTCCGGCTCGTTTTACATCTTTGCCAACGACTTCCGGGCCGAGAACCTCACGTTTGAAAACACCGCCGGACCGGTAGGACAGGCCGTAGCCGCCTTTGTCACCGGCGACCGAGCGGTATTTATCAACTGCCGATTTCTGGGCTTTCAGGACACGCTATATACCGGCAGTCCGCGTCATTACGGTCGCCAGTATTACAAGGACTGCTACATTGAGGGTACCACCGATTTCATCTTTGGCTCGGCTACGGCGGTTTTCGAAACCTGCACCATCTTCAGCAAAAAAGGCGGCCAATACATCACGGCCGCGTCAACGCCGGAAGGCAAACCGTTCGGGTATGTTTTCGTGGATTGTAACCTCATAGGTGACGCGCCCAAAGCGAGTGTGTATCTGGGCCGGCCCTGGCGCAACTTTGCGCAGACCGTCTTTATCCGCACCCGCATGGGCGAACACATCCGGCCCGAAGGATGGCACAACTGGAGCAAGCCGGACGCCGAAAAAACTGCTTTTTACGCTGAATACAACTCAGAAGGACCGGGAGCCTCTCCGCAGACGCGGGTAGCCTGGTCGAAGCAATTGACCAAAGCAGAAGTCCAGCGCTACGACCGGAACCACGTGCTGGCCGGCGACGATCAGTGGAAGCCTTTATCGAAAATAACCAAAGCCAATTTTTAAATCTACCCTAAACCCGTGGAGCCAGGTATTGAATCAACTATCTCCGACAATCTGGAAGATACCCCGCATCTTACCCAACCGACTGTCTGTCCAGTCCACACAGACCTGCTGGTGTTGGCAAATATCCGGGCCTTACACCTTGACCTCTCCGACCGACTGACGGCCCCGGAGAACAACTAAATACCTCTTTAATCAGGAATGAGTAAGATCGCGGTTATTGCTGGTTCGCTTTATCTTTGGCTGAGTCCTGGTCTGACGATGGGGCAGCGCACCAGTGGGCTGATCGGCGTACCTGACACCTCATTTACGGTACACAGCGCCTACTCAAAAGCGAAGAAAACCCATCCCGATATCCGCATTGCCGCCCCTGCCCTGCCGCCAACTGTACAGGCTAACCTAAATGTGGTCTACTGCAACCAGAACGGCCGTGACCTCCACATCGACGCCTTTTACCCAGTTAACCAATCAACTAATCGCAACCAACTCCCGGCAGTGCTGCTTATCCATGGCGGGGGCTGGCGTTCGGGTGATCGGTCGCAGCAGATTCCGATGGCGCAGCAGTTGGCCACCAATGGTTACGTGGCCGTCACTGCTGAATACCGCCTGTCGACCGAAGCCCTCTACCCCGCTGCCGTACACGATCTGAAAGCGGCTATCCGATGGCTGCGCACCAACGCCCGCGAATACAACATTGATCCTGATCGGATTGCTATACTGGGTTGCTCGGCGGGTGGACAGCTGGCGGCTCTGCTCGGCACTACCGGTAACCGCAAGGAGTTGGAAGGTACCAGCTGCCACACCGAACAATCCAGCGCCGTGCAGGCCATTGTGGATGTGGATGGCGTTCTGGCGTTTATCCATCCCGAGTCCGGTGAGGGCGATGATAGCCGCTCCACCTCAGCCGCTACCTACTGGTTCGGCGCGTCCAAAACCGAAAAGCCGAAGCTATGGCATGAAGCGTCTGCGCTTACCTACGTCGATAAAAGCACCCCGCCCATTCTGTTCCTGAACAGCTCGGTGGACCGCATGCACGCCGGCCGTGACGATATGATTGGCAAGCTAAACGCACTGGGCATTTATTCCGAAGTCCACACCTTTGCCGATGCGCCACACCCGTTCTGGCTGTTCCATCCCTGGTTTGAGCCAACAGTGAGCTACACGGTTAACTTTTTGAATAAGGTATTCAGTAAGAAATAGGCAATGCTGCGTCTGAATCCCCAATGTATTCGTAGTTTGCAGCTGCGGTTTACGAGGCTATTTCGTGAGCCAACAGACTATGTCCTACACAATACCTGCTCAGACCCGCATTGGTCACGTCCACCTGAAGGTAGCTGACCTGGACCGTGCGCTGGCCTTTTACTGCGATCTGCTGGGCTTTACGCTCACGCAGATGTACGGCAAAGATGCTGCCTTTATTTCGGCGGGTGGTTACCACCACCATATCGGGCTCAATACCTGGTACAGCAAGAATGCCCCGCCGGCACCCGTGCGAAGCGCCGGATTGTTCCATACGGCCATTCTTTACCCGGAGCGCAAAGACCTGGCAGTAGTGTTTCAGCGCCTGCACGAAGCCGGGTATCCGCTGACAGGTGCCTCCGACCATGGCGTCTCCGAAGCGCTTTACCTGAATGATCCCGACCAGAATGGCGTCGAGCTGTACTGGGATCGTCCCCGCGACCAATGGCCGGTGAATGATGAAGGCGGTTTGGATATGTTTACCCGGCCGCTAAATCTGGAAAGTCTGCTTCGGGAGTTGCAACAATAGGGAAATCAGCTGCTTTTTGCTTGTGGTGATTTTCTTCATACAGAAGCCCCGACCAGTGCTGGTCGGGGCTTCTAAGCGTATAGCAGAAGGCTATTAGTTTAAGGCTTCAGCACCACCTTTACGCAGTTATCTTCCTTCTTATTGAAGATATCATACATGCGGGAGGCTTCGCTCAGCGGTACTTCGTGGGTAATGATGTCGTTGAGCACCACCTTACCATCCTGCACCAGCGAGATCAGGTGGTCAATGTACCGATGAACCCACGCCTGACCACCCATCATCTTAATACCTTTGTCGAACCATTTATACAGAGGGAAATTATTGTAAGGCGAACCATAGACACCCACGACTGTGACCACACCGGCACGCCGGACGGCATCCAGACACATCTCCAGCACCTTCATCGAGCCTTTTTCCATCTGCACTACGTTCATAGCCTTTTCGAAAGCAGACCGGTGCGCTTCCATACCTACGGCATCCACGCACACATCGGCTCCGTAGCCACCGGTCATTGCGCGTATCACCTCAATTACGTCCATCTCATCGGCATTCAGTACTTCAGCATTGGCTGATTTGCGGGCCATCTCCAGCCGGTACGGCTCAATATCGACACCAATTACCCGACCAGCCCCCTGAATCCAGGCCGATTTCATAGCCATGATACCGACCGGACCGCAGCCGAATACCACAACGGTTTCTCCCCCCTTCAGTTCGGCCCAGTCGATAGCAGCCCAGCCAGTTGGGAAAATGTCGGTCAGAAACAGTACCTGTTCATCAGTCAGGTTATCGGGCACCTTGCGCGGACCGTAGTCAGCGTAGGGAACCCGTACGTACTCGGCCTGACCGCCATCGTAGCCGCCGTACAGATCGGTATAGCCGAACAAGGCAGCGCCGGCACCCTTCGCTTTGATCAGTTCCCCCTCAGGACCGTAGGTTTTGTGGTTGGAGTTTTCACAATGCGTAGGCAGATTATTCGTGCAGAAGAAACACCCTCCGCAGGAAATCGGGAACGGCACCACCACCCGGTCGCCTACTTTCAGATTTGGAACGCCGGGGCCTACCTCTTCAACAATACCCATAAACTCGTGGCCCAGCACCATACTCCGGGGCTGCGGCACCATGCCGTTATAGATGTGCAGGTCGGAGCCGCAAATGGCAGTGGATGTAACACGGAGAATGGCATCGCGGGATTGCTCAATGCGCGGATCATCTACCGTCTCCACGCGAATGTCTTTAGGCTTGTGAAAAACTGCTGCTTTCATAAAGAAAATGATTTGGAGAGATTGTTCCGGTCTATCGGATACGAAGGTTAACCCGGAAAATCAGTGGTGGTTTAACAAAAATGATTATCCGACAGATTAACTGGAGAATCACATCTGAAACCTGGCGAACTGTCTGCGGTTCGCCTTTGTTTTACAGATGATAACAACCTGTTCAACCATAAGCAGCGCATAACGATGAGCCATACACAGCAGAAAGAGTCTTTTCAGGATATCATCCGGGGGGACAAGCCGGTGCTGGTCGATTTCTTTGCGGAGTGGTGCGGCCCCTGTAAGATGATGGCCCCAACCTTGAAGCAACTGGCCGAACGGGCCGGCGATAAGGTCCGGATCGTGAAGGTAGACATTGACCGGAGCCGGGCGGCCGCTACGCAATACCAGATCCAGAGTGTGCCGACACTGATTATGTTTCACAAAGGAAAGATCGTCTGGCGGCAGTCGGGCGTGCAGCCGCTGCATAAGCTGGAAGCCCTGGTCAAACAGCACGCCGATTGACTTTTTCCCGGCTTCCAAAAATTATCAAAAAATTTTGGAAGCCGGGAATTTTTCGGAAAAATTAAATGTATATACATTAGATGTGCAAACACACAGTATTAAAATTTTAACCCAACTATCACTTAGAGTTATGAATCTACGTAACATTTTCCTGTCGACTGCAGTAGCCGTAACGGCCATGGGCTTCACGCCGAATACCCCGAAAGCGGTTGAGTACAAAGCGGACAAGCAGCAAACCAAAATTTCCTGGTTAGGTAAGAAAGTAACCGGCGAGCACAATGGCTCGATCAACCTGGCCGACGGCAAGCTGACCACTAAAGGCAACACCATCATCGGCGGTCTCTTTACCATCGACATGAGCTCGATCACCAACGCTGACCTAACCGATGCTGGTTACAACCAGAAACTGGTAGGCCACCTGAAGTCAGACGATTTTTTCAGCACCGATAAGTATCCCACCTCAACACTGGTGCTGACCAAAGTAACACCGACGGGTAAGAATCAGTACAAAGTGAACGGTGACCTGACCATCAAGGGTATCAAGAAGCCTGTTGAGTTCCCCGCTACCATTACAATGGATGGCAATCAACTGCGTGGTAAAGCAAAAGTGATTGTTGACCGTACCAAATACGATATCAAATACGGTTCCGGCAGCTTCTTCGACAACCTCGGCGACAAGGCCATCAACAATGATTTCGAATTGAACATTGATCTGGTTGCCAGCAAAGCAGGTAGCACCGTATCAACTGCATCGGCTAAGTAATCCGACGATTGCTCAGCACCAACTAATTTACCCACCGTACACTTACCCAGGCTTCCGTTGGTCGCCTGGGCTTTTTTGTTGCCTTACCGGCTGCTCGTCCGCGTTTGTAACGCGAGACGGGCGAGGTCCGCGTCTGTGACGCGCTGATTCCGTACTTCTGCTACCAGCCAGTACACGCGCATTACAAATGCGCTCCTCGCCCGTCTCGCGTTACAAACGCGGACGAACAGTGTTACAAACGCGGACGAGCGGGTGCTTCCTCGCTCATGACCGGCAAATAAATCCGGAAGGTGGCACCCTGGCCGGGCTGGCTGCTGGCGGTGAGCAGGCCCTGATGCCGCTCGACAACCCGGCGGCAAATGGCCAGCCCAATGCCGCTGCCGGGGTACTGGCTGCGGCCGTGCAGGCGCTGAAAGATCTGAAAGATGCGCTCCTGGTGCTTCTCCTCAAAGCCGATGCCGTTGTCGCTGACGCTGATCTCCCACCATACCGGCTCGGACCGCTTTCGAAGAGCCTGAGGCAATTCGCCTTGCCGAAGAGCACGGACCCTGATCTGGATGTAAGGCGGCTGACCAGGCTTTGTAAATTTCAATGCATTGCCCAACAGGTTATTAAACAACTGCCAGAGTTGGCTAGGATCGCCCCAGACGGTCGGCAGCGGATCAACCTCCAGAATCGCCCCGGCCTGATTGATCACCGGCACCAGATCGCCTTCTACCTGCTGCAACACTTCCTTCAATGGAACAGGGGCAAACGGCTGACCGTGCGTTGATATGCGGGAATATGCCAGAATGTCCTGGATCAGGCTCGACATCCGGGCCGAGGCCGACTGCATTCGGCGGATCAGATCCTGGCCGTCGGCGGGTATTTGCGACGCATACTGGTTTACCAGCAGTTCGCCAAAGGCTTGTATCTTCCGCAGCGGCTCCTGTAAATCGTGCGACGCCACGTAGGCAAACGATTGCAGGTTTTCGTTCGACTGGCGCAGCTCCTCGTTGGCCGCTTCCAATTGACGCTGGT
This sequence comes from Nibrella saemangeumensis, assembly GCF_039541915.1. NCBI lineage: Bacteria > Pseudomonadati > Bacteroidota > Cytophagia > Cytophagales > Spirosomataceae > Nibrella > Nibrella saemangeumensis. The sequence goes on along the minus strand of NZ_BAABHD010000022.1, from coordinate 291,325 downwards.
TGGCCCGCAGGCTTTCTTCGGCCCGCTTCTCGGCCGTTTTGTCCATAACCGTCAGCACCATACCATCGTCGCGCTTCACCACCGACAGGTTATACCAGCCTTTACCCTGGCCATAGTCATACTCTATATCTTCCCGAAAGGGCACTCCGGTTTCCACTACCGCAATGTATTTATCGAGCAATCCATTAGCTGCAACATCCGGAAAGAACTCCAGCATGGTATGACCAAGCAGCTGTTCATCCGTCCGGCTCACCCGCTGTCGGTTGGCCTCGTTCTGCAGCCTATAGCGAAAATCGATGATTTTTCCGCGCTCGTTCCGTACGGCCTCGAAGGCGATAATTCCGTTCTGGGAGCCGTCCAGCACTGTTCGTAGCGTCCGGGCCTGTTCCTCCGTCTGCCGCTGTGCCTTTTTCAGGTCATTGATCACCTGGTACATGGATACGATCCGGTCATCATCGAGCCGCACCACCTGGCAGTTGAGGTAATTGTCGTAGCCATCGTGCTGGTAGTGTTCCTCAAACTGCTGCGGCTCACCTGTTTCCAGCACGGCTTCGTAGGCTGCCCAGAACCTGGATTGCCGGACACCCGGAAACAGCCGCAGCATGGATTGACCCACGATCTGCTCCCGGCGCATTCCCGTCTCCCGTAAACCTTTGTCGCCGATGTACTCATAATACAGATCCTCCAGCTTACCGGCAGGATCACGCACCACTTTCAGAATAGCGATGGCGTGGAGCATAGAGGCCAGTACCGCCTGAAACGTCTCGGCCTGATACTGCCGCTCCCGCTCTGCCTGACGGGCCTCCAGTTCCGATTTCTTTAGTTGGGTGACGTCAATGTACGTGTAAAGGAGACCATCGCCGACGGGAATAAACGACCCATCGAACCACCCGTTCCAGCCATAATCGCTATAGGGAAATATGGCCTTCTGCGGCTGACCCGACTCCACCACCGCCACCATGCTCCGGAACAAATCCGAATGCTGCCAGCCGGGAAAGACGTCATGAATTAGCCGCCCGTTCATCTGCTCCACGGTTTTGCCGGCCAGCCGGGCGTTATACGCATTGGTAACCCGGTAGCGAAAATCCGTTATCCGGCCCGTTTGCGGCTCCCGTACCGCATCAACCAGGAGCAACCCGGCCTGAATGTTATCAATCACGGTTTGGAGCAGGTCAACCTGCTGGTTCCTGCGCTGATCGGTAACATCCTCAAAGCAGGCCAGTACCCCACCATTGTACGCTGTCAGGTGTTGCCGCAGCCACCGCCCCCGCTGCGCAAAATAATGATCTACCTCCTGAGCAATACCGGTTTCAACAACCTGAACCCACCGGTCAAAGATACCACTCACCCGTCCGTCGGGGTCGCAGGTCAGCATCGTCTGGGTCAGCATCTGCTCGCGGGAAAACCCGGCCAGGGCATACATAGCCTGATTACACTCCTCGCCCTGAAAATCGATGATCTGGCCTTCAGCATCCCGCAACGGGCTACTAAAGAGTAGCCCACAGGTAGCGGTTTCCAGCATCTGGCGTAGCAGCCCATCCGTCACCCTCGTGTCTTGTAAGGGGCAGCGCTGATACATGACCATAATGCCATCCGCTAACGGAAAAACGGACAGGTCATAGTGCAGCGCCCCATCCTGCGTGCCAAAACCCTGCGGGAAACGGGCGGGCCGCTGGGTCCGGATCACTTCGTCTGCCTGCCGGACAAACCAGGAAGCAACCGGTGCCCACCCGGCGGTTTCTTTAAAAGCAGATAGCTTTGCACCGGATACAAACGGACTATCCCCCGCCCACTCCGGTCCGGCCGGCGGGTTGAGTCCATCCAGGATCAGGTCGGCAATCCCTCCTTCTTTGTCTCTTACAGCCCTCAGGGTGATGGTTCCACTGACGGGTAACGGGAAAGGCAAGGTCACCAAAGCTACTGGCACTGCATTCATAAGGGTAGATCGTTTATAGGATAACGGCTCGCGGCCTGCGGCCGCTCTGATAAAACTGTATCCTCTTCCATTTAACAACGAAACGGGCAGGTAAAGATAGGGTAATCCCCAGATGAACAACTATTTCGGCGTGGCAGATGAACGCAGGGGTAGGGTAGTTTTTCCTTTTAAAGTGTACCCGAAACGTAAACTTTCTGTTTTTTCCTTTTTTCTTCATTTGTGCTTTTGATTCAGGTTTGTATATTTGAAATCGTTGCTTTTCAAAACGTTGGCAATTCTGCTCGTTTTAAGCAATTTCATTCATTGCGCTGCCTGCCTGTCCGTGTGCTTGTCCAAAGTTGAATAGTGGTTTATTCTGGTGCGCATTCTGTTGATTATTTGACCGTTATCATCCTTACTCTCTATGAAGGTCTCACCAACCGAACCGTATCAGATTGTTTACTCCTTGCTGGAACATGAATTTCTGGGCTACCTGATCGAAGCTTTTGTTGTTCAGTTGAACGGCCGGGGCGAACTCACGCTGCTCAACCAGACGCTGTCGACTCAGAACGCGGGTGAGTTTGCCGATGGGCTGGATGAACGGGATTTTGAATCGGTCCGGCTTATTGAAGCCATTCAGCAGGATGTTATTCTAAAAAAGTACAATACCCGAAAGCTCCCCTCCGTAGACTTTTTCCTGAAGACGTATGATCCGCACAAAGGCGATAAACTGATTCAGGAGGCCATTGCCGATTATCTGGAACGGATGAAAGCCAGAATCCTGCCCAGCATTGTCGGTAAGCCGCTGTACATCATGGGCAACGACGGCAACCCGGCCTGGCAGCCGGTCGAATGGATGACCGAACCCGCCAGGGTGTTTTTTCATTTTGTACGGAATGCCGACTCCACGCATTACTTCCCGATCATCCGCTACGAGGATACCCGCGTGGAGTTTCAGTTCAAAAACGCCCTGCTGCTGTGTGATGACCCGGCCTGGATGATGGTCAACAACCGCCTTTATCACTTCGATAAACAGGTAGATGGCAAAAAGCTACGGCCATTTCTGAACAAAAACCACATTGTTATCCCCAAAAATATTGAGGATCAGTATTATCAGCGGTTTGTGGCCCCGCTCATTGCTTCGTATGATGTCTTCGCCAAAGGGTTCGAAATCCGGACCGAAACGCTGGCCCCGGTACCGGTACTGACCGTAGCCGAGCAGCCGACAACCAGCCAGCCGGTCACGACCGCGCTGTTTGCCGGGTCTGGTGAGGAGGAAGACGACGTGGAGCGGCAGGACTCCGACCGGATGCGGTTTGAGCTTTTCTTCCAGTATGGCACGTTTCTGTTCCGGTACGACAATTCGCCATCAGCCACGGCCAACGTAAGTCTGGAAAAAAAAGGAGACGAGTACATCTTCTACAAAGTAAAACGCGATGCCCGCACCGAAACGCAAAAGTTGCTCTGGCTGAAAGAGAATGGCCTTGACCTGAAGCAGGGCTTTATCACCCTGGGCAAAGGAGAAGCTTTTGAGTGGCTATCCAGCCGCGGCAATACCCTGCATCATGCCGGCTTTGTGGTCCGGCAACCGGTAGCCAACGCCAAACGTTATTTCCTAGGCTATTCGTCGATTGAAGTGTCGATTCAGGAAGGCCGCGACTGGTTCGATATCTACGCCAAGGTCTGTTTCGGAGAATTCGAGATTCCGTTTATTAAGCTCCGTTCGCTGATTCTCAACAAGAAGCGGGAGTTTACCCTGCCCAATGGTGAGATCGCCGTAATCCCCGACACCTGGTTTACCAAATACTCGGAGCTGCTGGCGTTTCTGGAACACCCCGACGGCACCGACCAGCTTGTCCTGCGCAAGCACCACCTGGCCCTGGTGCAGGACCTGGAGCGCGACAGTCTGGCCACCACCGTGATCAGCCGCAAACTCGAACGGCTGCGTAACTTCGAGGAGATCGAGAGCAATCCGTTACCCGGCGGCTTTGCGGGAGCGCTGCGGCCTTACCAGAAAGCCGGTTACGACTGGATGAATTTCCTGAACCAGTACCGCTTTGGTGGCTGCCTGGCCGACGATATGGGTCTGGGTAAAACCGTCATGACACTAGCCATGTTGCAGGCCCAGAAGGAAGCCGGCGCACCGGAGCCATCGCTGCTGGTCATGCCTACGTCCCTGCTGTACAACTGGGAACTGGAATCCCGCAAGTTTACCCCCAATCTGCGCGTCATGGTCTACACCGGCACGTACCGCGACAAAAACACCGAACAGTTCGACGGATACGACCTGATCCTGACCTCCTACGGCATTGTCCGGATCGACATTGATCTGTTAAAAGAGTACCGGTTCAATTACGTCATTCTGGATGAGTCGCAGGCCATCAAAAACCCATCCTCACACATCACCAGGGCGGTCATGCAACTCAACTCCGGGCACCGGCTTATTCTGACCGGTACCCCGCTGGAGAACAGTACCATGGATTTGTGGGCCCAGATGACCTTCATCAACCCCGGCCTGCTGGGGAGCCAGACCTTCTTTCGCAACGAATACCAGGTGCCGATTGAGAAGCGCAATGACGAGCAGAAGACGCAACGGCTCTACAGCCTCATCAAGCCGTTTATGCTCCGGCGCAACAAAGCCCAGGTGGCCACCGACCTGCCCGAAAAGGTGGAAAGTATTCACTACTGCGAGATGACCGGCGACCAGGCCGATAAATACGAAGAAGCCAAATCCTACTACCGCAACCTGATACTGGAGCAGATTGAAGAGAACGGCATGGCCAAATCACAGATGGTGGTGCTGCAGGGCCTGACCAAACTGCGGCAGATTGCCAACCACCCCCGCCTGATCGACGAAGCGTATGCGGGGGACTCCGGCAAGCTCGAAGATGTGTTGATGCGTCTGGAAAGCGCCATGGCTGACAACCACAAGGTTCTGGTGTTCAGCCAGTTCATCAAACACCTTAACGTGTTCCGGCAGTACCTCAAAGAAAATCAGATCAGCTATGCCTACCTCGACGGCTCTACGCAGGACCGGCAGTCGCAGGTGAAACTGTTTCAGACCGACGACTCCATCAAACTATTCCTGATCTCGCTCAAGGCCGGCGGGTTGGGCCATAACCTGACGGCCGCCGATTATGTCTTTATCCTGGACCCCTGGTGGAACCCGGCCATTGAAGCGCAGGCCGTCGACCGGGCGCACCGTATCGGGCAGGAGAAGACGGTATTCACCTATAAGTTTATTACCAAAAATACGGTCGAGGAAAAGATTCTGGCGCTCCAGCGTTCCAAGCAAAAGCTGGCCAGCGACCTCATCTCCAGCGAAGAAAGCTTCGTGAAGTCACTAACAAAGGAAGATGTAATGGCACTGCTCGAATAAGCTACCGCATCAACTCCACCCACCCCTTTAGTTCCCGCCTAAGCCTTGTGTTTTGCAGTCGGTAATAGTAAAGCCCGGTGGGCAGGTTGGCACCGTCCCAGTCGTTGGTGTACGCTTCAGTCTGATACACGCGCTGCCCCGAGCGGTTGTAGACGGAGAGCCGCCAGGGAAGAAACTGAATGTTATCGATGTAGAAGGTTTCGTTGCGTCCGTCGCCGTTGGGCGTAAACACATTCGGTATTGGGCCCGGACAATCCACCACATCAACCCGGATGGTATCGGTGATGAGGCAGTACCGGGACGGAATCGTCAGGACGTACTCCCCTTTTGTGGTGACGCTCAGTTGTGAGGACGTAGAACCGGTACTCCACAGGTACGCATCCAGCGGGTGATTAGCGCGGAGTACCAGTTGCTCTCCCTGACACAGCACGGTATCGGCCGGTAACGAAATGGCCGGCTCCACCTCCACGCGTAAACTATCGCTGACGCTGCAGATACCACGGGTCGCCGTGACGGAATAAACCCCGGTTTGTCGGATCAGGTAGCGGGCCCGGGTGGTGCCATCCTGCCAGCGAAAGGCTGTATTTACAGAATCGGGCAGATCCAGGGCCACGGACTGCCCGGCACACAGGGTCGTATCTGCGCCTAGGTCAGCTACCGGAATCCTGTCGAAAACCTCAGTCACCGACACATCATCAATCAGGTAGTAGGCTGCGTTACGGGGTAAATCCGCCGTCACCACCTGAAGCCGGGTCTGCGCATCAGCAAAGAAGTTTCCGATCGTCAGGTAGCTATAGGCAGCTTCGGCAACAAAACAGGCTGAAACCTTTACCCACTGTCTGGTATCCCTGACCAATTCGGTCCGGTTGATCTGCGGTGTACCGGTCAGCACATAGCCGAAATTGACCGGCCCCGTCCGGATACCCACCGGATTGACCGAGAAAAACAGGCCCAGGTTGTTGGAAGCCGTATTGCTGGTTACTTCCGTCGATGTCCCTCCCGGGGAGCGGTCAAGCAGCAATACGTACATCTCGGCATAATAAGTAGCGCCCTGTTTCAGCGGTTGTTTCAGCTTTACCTGTATATACTCCCGGTACGAACCGGTGCGGGCCACGTAGGTGTAAACCCCAAGGCATTTACTACCGGTACGGGGTTGGGGTTCAACCTGATCTAAACGCTGCTGGCAGTTTTGCGGTAATATGCCGGCAGCAGACCAGATGTCAGGCGTACCGGCCGTGGGCGCATACCAATCGACGATGTATTCACTGACGTTTTCATTCTGGCGGGTAAAATCACATTGCGGCTTTTTGATGTCTTCAAAACCCGGGTTTGGCACCAGATTCTGCCCCATTACCGAACCCGCCCCGGCCAGGAGAATAAGCAGGCAGTATCGAAGGGTGGTCAGCAGCACGGCGTAAACTCTCTGTCAACAATGAAATAATGTTACACAAATCCGGCAAACGAATCAAATCCGGACACTTAGTGCAGGTAGACCCCAATCCGGCTCTCATTGCTTAACACGACCTCAACGTGCTCCGTCAAGGTCGTCGACAGTTCATAGCCGATGTAATCGGCGGCCACCGGGTAGCGGGGGTGGTTGCGGTCGACCAGCACAGCCACCTGGAGTTTACGCACGGCAACCGTCAGAAAGGGTTGCAGACTGAACGCCAGCGTCCGGCCGGAATTCAAGACATCATCTACCACAATCACTACGGTATCTGTGTAGTTAGCCGCCGGATTGTCAATCTGGATCGGGGGCTGGGCTTTTCTGGTTTTGTCCAGGTCCAGATGCAGCAGCGTCACGGCCAGCGGAGCGATCTGTTTCAGTTCATTCTCCAGCAGTTGGGCAAATACATACCCCTCGCCCGATACGCCCGCCAGCACCAGCGCCGACTCCTCAAAATTGTTCTCATATATCTGAAAGGCAATGCGCCGGATTTTCTGCTGTAACTGCTCAGCAGTCAGGATCTGCGTAGGCTGCGAACTCATGCGCTCATAAAAGATTTGGCTGCAAATTACACCGAAGTTGTCTATTTTTGTGCCTTCATTTTAAAGAGGCTGCCGAGGTACCTGTCGGTTGATGAGTGATTATGATTATTAAAACCAAAAAATACGCCTTAGACACCAAAACGTACATCAGTCTGGCCATTCGGAACTGGTTAAAAACAAACTGGTACTGGGGTTTTATCCCGCTAGGGCTGATTATCCTGAACGTAATTCTGAACGTAACCGGCGTTTACCCCAACATCTGGATCTACATCGTGGTGGTCCTGCTCACCATTCTGTATGTTGTGTTCTGGGCCATTCAGTTTACGGGGGTTACGCAGTCGGAGCAGTTTAAGCCGATGTTCCAGAAGTACGTATATGAAATTGACAGCCGCCAGATCCTGATGCGCATCAACGCCAAAGAAGGCGGCATTCTGAAATGGAACCAGATCCGGGGAGTTCAAAAGGAGAAAGACGCCTATGTGCTGATGCTCGCCAACGAAGACGCCATCTCGTCGCTGTCGATGAACTTCTTCATGAAAGCGCTGGCGAAGCAAATGGCCCGCGCCCAGTTTCTATACCTGCCCTACAGCATTTTCACCACCGAAAACGACCTCCGCTTTATGGATATCCTGCTGAAGCGGAAAGGGCTGCTGGCCGAGACCGAGAAATAACCTATACTTCTTCATACAAACCCTGTATCTGCCCCTGACCTGCGATCCGCCCGGTCAGGGGCGATTTTTTACCCATGAGAAAACTTGCTGTTGCGTGGCTGTGGCTGAGCCTGACGGTGCCGGTTACCGCCCAAACTAAAAGACAGATTACCCTGGATGAGGTCTGGGGCCAGAATGCTTTCGCCCAGAAAACGGTTGCCGGTGTCAACTGGATGAAAGCCGGTGGCTATTATACCTCCCTGGAAAGCGGCAGGGTAGTCCGCTACAGCATTGCTTCAGGCCAGGCCGCTGAGACGCTGTTTGATGAAAAACAGGCTAAAACGGAAGCCGGGCAGGCCATTCAGATAGAAGACTACCAGCTCAGCGCCGACGAACGGAAGCTGCTGATCACCACCGATGAAGAACAAATCTACCGCCGGTCGTCCAAGGCGGAGTTTTACATGTACGACCTTGACACAAAAAAACTGACCCGGCTGTCGGCCAAAGGGAAACAGATGTATGCAACCTTCTCCCCCAACGGTCGCAAAGTCGCCTTTATCCGCGACAACAACCTGTTTGTGACCGACCTCGGCACCATGACAGAGACGCAGCTCACCACCGACGGCAAGCGGAACGAAATCATCAACGGTGCGGCCGACTGGGTGTACGAAGAAGAATTCAGCATGTCGCGGGCCTTCGACTGGTCGCCGGACAGCCGCCGGATTGCCTGGCAGCGCTTTGATGAAAGCCGCGTACCGGAATTCAACATGCAGCGTTGGGGCTCACTTTACCCGGCCGATTACCGCTTCAAGTACCCCAAAGCCGGCGAAGCCAACGCTATTGTAACGATCTGGGTAATTGACCTGGATAAGCAAAAGAAAGTACAGATCGATACCGGCACCGAAACCGACATGTACCTGCCCCGCATTCGCTGGACCCAGAACCCGAATCTACTGTCAGTCCGCCGGTTAAACCGCCTGCAAAACCGGCTGGATCTGCTCCACGCCGACGCCATGACCGGCAAAACGTCAATTGTGCTGACCGAAAAAAGCCCCACCTACGTGGACCTAGAACTGACCGATGACCTGACGTACCTGCAAGACGGCAAAACCTTCCTCAACTCCAGCGAACGCAACGGCTACAAGCACCTCTACCTGCACGACATGAGCGGCAAGGCGATCCGGCAACTCACAACCGGTAACTGGGAGGTAGATAATGTGCTGGGCGTCGATGAGACTAGCAAGGTGGTTTACTTCACCTCCACAGAAGTGTCGCCCATGGAGCGCCACCTGTACCGAGTTGGACTCGACGGTAAAAATAAGATCAGACTGACCCCGCAGGCCGGGACGCATAGCATCAATATGAGTCCGGATTACAGCTACTACCTGCAATACCATACCACTACGGCATCGCCGTATACGGTAAGTGTGCAGCAGGCTCCCCGCGGGAAGGAAACTGCCGCCAAACTGGTCCGGACCGCCGAAAATAATGATGCGTTAAAAGCCCGTTTGCAGGAATACAGCATTTCGCCAAAGCGCTTTTTTCAGTTTACCACCTCCGAAAACGTCTCGCTCAACGGCTGGATGATTCGCCCCGTGAATTTCGACAGCACCCGCCGGTACCCGGTACTGATGTTTGTGTACGGCGGTCCCGGCTCCCAGCAGGTACGCAATACGTGGGAGGCCCGTGACTTTTTCTGGTACCAGACGCTGGCGCAGAAAGGGTACCTGATGGTCTGCGTTGATAACCGGGGTACCGGCGGCCGGGGTAAAGATTTCCGGACAGTTACCTATGGCCAGTTAGGTAAACTGGAAACGCAGGATCAGATCGAAGGGGCTAAATACCTGGGTACGTTGCCGTACGTGGATAAAAGCCGGATTGGTATCTGGGGCTGGAGTTTCGGTGGGTATATGTCGGCGCTCTGCATGACTATCGGAGCCGACTACTTCAAGGCGGGTATCTCAGTTGCCCCGGTTACTACCTGGCGTTTCTACGATACCATTTATACGGAACGCTTCCTGAAGCGCCCGCAGGACAACCCGTCCGGCTACGACGACAACTCTCCGCTGACCCACGCGGCCAAACTGAAAGGCAACTTCCTGCTCATCCACGGCACCGGCGATGACAACGTCCATTTCCAGAACGCCGTGGCGTTTCAGGATGCGCTGATCAAGGCCGGCAAACAGTTTCAGTCCTTTTACTACCCCAACCGGGCCCACGGCATCTCCGGCGGCAATACCCGCCTGCACCTGTACCGGATGATGACGGATTTTGTGGAGAAGAATTTGTAAGAAGACGTTGGACCAGACAGTTTGTAGTTTAACGTCTGATGTCTATTGTCCAACGTCTTTTGTTATATTTGTCTAAACAGCCTTTCTCCTTTATGCAGGTCACGTTGCAGATACCCCGGCGGATTGATGTGTTCTCGGATGAGGAGTTGTATGCCTTTTGTCAGGCAAACCCGGACCTCCGCATCGAGCGCGACGAAAACGGACAAATCATTATTATGCCCCCCACCGGACTTGAGAGTAGCCGCCGAAATATGAGTTTAGGGAGTTCCGTCTGGCAATGGAACCACCGCAAAAAAGCAGGAGTTGTAACCGACTCTAACGGCGGCTATACCTTGCCCGACACATCTATGCGGGCACCAGATGTAGGATTTGTAAGCAATGAACGTTTAGCAACTGTACCACCCGATGACCTGAAAAAGTTTGCCCGCGTCTGCCCCGACTTTGTTATCGAACTCCGTTCTGAATCAGATACGCTGATTGATTTGCAGCGGAAGATGGAGAAGTGGCTACAGAACGGCGTTCGTCTGGCCTGGCTGATTGATCCAGAGACGGAGCAAACGCATATCTACCGTCCTGGTAAAGAGCCGGAAATGCGTTCTTTCGCTGAAGCCTTATCTGGAGAAGGTGTGCTGGAAGGTTTTGAGTTAAATGTAAAAGAGGTATTTGAATCGTAAGTAGACCGGAATACAATTCCGGTCTACTTACTTCCCCTTATTCGTAAAATCAACTACTGTTACATCCGCCAGCCACGGGCCAACCACTTTACCAAATTCTTTATGGGCGGGGTGTGGCAGGTAGGTATCCCGATCCTTCTCATTGTCAAAGGTCAGGATGAAGGCATGGGTTAGACCTTTATCAAGCTTCTCGGGGCTATTGTTGGTGCCCCACTGAAAGCCTTTGATTTCTTTGATCTTGGAGGGCAGCGCTTCAAAAGCGGCTACAATCTCGTTTACTTTCTCCGGCGTCGTCTCCGGCTTAAACTTAAACAGCACCACGTGCTGCAATACATTTCCATTCATTTTCTTTCCGGTTTGGGCATACGCGCCTACAGACAACAGGCAGGTAAAAGCCAGTAGCGCAACAATTCGTTTCATGGGTTATACAGGTAGATTTGATATGAGAAGCGCCACCCCAAACAGGGCAGCGCTTCAAAAAGTATCAGATCAGGCCAATATACTGGCATTACTGCTCCGCCGGCTGTCCCAGTTTCTCTTTCAGGTTAGCATCCAAAGCTTCCAGGAACTCCTGAGTATACAGGAAGTGCAGACCATGCTTTACGTCGTTTCCATATACGGAAATTGCCAGGTCTTTGGTCATCTTACCGCTCTCTACGGTTTCGATACATACCTGCTCCAGCGCGTGGCAGAAGTCGATCAGTTGCTGATTGCCATCCAGTTTACCCCGGAACGCCAGACCACGGGTCCAGGCAAAAATCGAGGCAATGGGATTGGTAGAGGTTGGGTTACCTTTCTGGTGTTCGCGGTAGTGGCGCGTTACGGTACCGTGGGCCGCTTCGGCTTCCATGGTTTTGCCGTCCGGCGTAACCAGAACGGAAGTCATTAGACCCAGTGAGCCAAAGCCCTGCGCTACGGTGTCCGACTGAACGTCGCCATCGTAGTTCTTACAGGCCCAAACAAAGTTACCTTCCCACTTCAGGGCGGAAGCCACCATGTCGTCGATCAGGCGGTGTTCGTAGTGAACGCCCTTCTCTTTGAATTCGGCTTCGTAAATCTCCTGGAAAATATCTTTGAAACGACCATCGTACTTTTTCAGGATGGTGTTTTTAGTGGAGAGGTACAGCGGCCAGCCTTTCTGCAGGGCCATGTTGAAACACGCTTTAGCAAAACCACGGATCGAATCTTCGGTATTGTACATACCCATGGCCACACCGGCACCTTTGAAGTTATAGACGTCGTACTCCTGTACCTGACCGTCTTCACCCTCAAATTTGATGGTCAGCTTACCCGGACCCGGCACCACAAAATCCGTGGCGCGGTACTGGTCACCAAAGGCGTGACGGCCCACGATGATCGGCGCTTTCCAGTTGGTTACCAGACGCGGTACGTTCTGAATTACGATCGGCTCGCGGAATACCGTACCGTCCAGGATGTTCCGGATGGTACCGTTCGGCGACTTCCACATCTGCTTCAGATTGAATTCTTTCACGCGGTCTTCGTCGGGCGTAATGGTGGCGCATTTGATACCAACACCATACTGCTTGATCGCATTGGCCGCGTCGATGGTTACCTGGTCGTTGGTCTCATCACGATACTCAACACCCAGGTCATAATATTTGATGTCTACGTCGATGTAGGGGAGAATCAACTTGTCCTTAATGAACTTCCAGATAATGCGGGTCATTTCGTCGCCATCCAGCTCGACTACCGGGTTGGCCACTTTAATTTTCTCCATGTGCTTCGATTTGTAAATCAGATGAAACGATTCGGGAATCAACGCGCAAAAGTAGTAATTATGCCCGAACGGGGAAAACAATATTCCCAAGTTCTACCGTTTGCTACCATCTTAGCAGTTTTCCGTATATTTATCGGTAATACATCCCCAACGACCTCTTATTATTTGGCCTTTCATGAAAATCTTTACCAAAGGGCTGCTGCTGTTTACCCTGCTCCCAGGCCTGCTGATCGCCCAGCCAAAAAAAGCCAGAACCGCCGACCGCGGCCTCGACAAGCTGAAACAGGAAGCCATCGCTGAAGTTGAAAAACGAAAAGAACTGGGCCAGCAGATCAACGATATGCTGTTCAGTTTCTCCGAACTGGGCTTTCAGGAAGAAGAAACGTTCAAGTACCTGACCACCCTGCTGGAGAAAGAAGGTTTTACCGTGCAGAAAGGCATTGCCAACATGCCTACCGCCTGGATTGCCACCTGGGGTTCGGGCAAGCCGGTGATCGCCATCGGCAGCGACGTCGACTGCATCCCAAAAGCAAATCAAAAACCGGGTGTCGCCTATCATTCGCCACTGGTTGAAGGAGCCCCCGGCCACGGCGAAGGCCATAACTCGGGGCAGGCGCTCAACATCGTAGCCGCCCTGGCCGTCAAGCAACTGATGGAGCGGGAGAAAATTCCGGGCACGCTGATGCTCTGGCCCGGTGTGGCGGAGGAACTCGTGGCCGCCAAGGCCTTCTACGTCCGCGACGGCTACTTCAAAGACGTAGACGCCTGCATCTTCACCCACGTTGACAACAACTTAGGCGTATCGTACGGCGATGCAAGCTTTACTGGACTGATCTCAGCAAAATTTACTTTTGAAGGACAGGCTGCCCATGCTGCTGGAGCTCCCTGGCGGGGCCGTAGTGCGTTAGACGCAGTAGAATTAATGAACATTGGCTGGAATTTTCGCCGTGAGCATCTGGAGTTAAGTCAGCGATCGCACTATGTCATCCCGGATGGTGGAGATCAACCTAATGTTGTGCCATCCAAAGCCTCTGTCTGGTATTACTTCCGTGAGCGGTCGTATCCTAAAATCAGAAAACTTTTTGAAACTGGCCTCAAGACAGCTGAAGGAGCCGCATTGATGACAGACACTAAGTTTACGTATGAAATACTAGGATCAGCATGGCCACAGCACTTTAATAAGCCCATTGCTGAAGCTATGTTCGAAAATATAAAAAAGGTAGGTCTGCCTACCTGGTCGGAAGAAGACCAATTGCTGGCAAAAGCTATTCAGCTCGAAATTCAGGCCCCCAAAACAGCAGGTTTAAACACGAGATTAGACTCTATTGGGCTTCCAGCAGCCTCCCCAACGGTAATGATGGGAGGACAAACCATGATGGTCATGGCTGGTGGCTCCGACGACATTGCGGATATTTCCTGGTCGCTGCCGACGGTGGTGCTGCGTTATCCCTCCAACATTCCGGGGCTGCCCGGCCACCACTGGTCCAACGCCATTTCGATGGCGACACCCATTGCCCACAAAGGGATCGTGGCCGGGGCCAAGGCCGAAGCCATGACGCTGCTCGACCTGCTTACCAAACCGGACCTCATCAGAAACGCCTGGGCCTACTACAAGGAAGAGCAAACTAAAGAGGTGAAGTACACTCCGCTGATTTCACCGAAGGAGATACCGGCCGTGTACCTGAATCGCGAGATCATGGCCAAATTCAAACCGGAGCTAAAAAAATACTACTACGACCCCAGCAAGTATAAGACGTATCTGGAGCAGTTAGGAATCAAATACCCAACGCTACGCGACGACCAGCGGGCCGAACTGGTAAAACAGAAAGAATCAAAAGGTAAGTAAGTCTGAAAACAGCAAGGCGGGCAATCACCCGCTTTTCTGTTTTCAGACCATTCCATCAGGTATTTGATACGATGGATAACCATCGACTTTAACGACGCGTTACGGTCTCATACTTTTTTCCTAGTTGTGTATGAGACTTTATAGACTATTTAGTTTTATTGGTTTACTTACCGCCTGTACCTCCTGCATCCGAATTGGTCCTTACGGCGATAAGAATTTTAACCCCGTCACCCGAACGATCAATCCGGCCGATGTAGCCCTGCCGGAAGGTTACAAACTAGAGGCCGTTGCCCAGGGACTCACCTACCCTTCTGCAATTACCTTCGATGAAAACGGGACGCTCTACGTCATTGAGGCAGGTTACAGCTACGGGGAAGACTTTCAGACACCCCGCCTTGTCCGAATCAATGCCGACGGCAGCAAGCAGACCATTCTGGAGGGTGACCCCAAAACGGCTCCCTGGAATGGTGTCACGTACCGCAACGGCTACTTCTACATTGCCGAAGGGGGCGAAACTGCCGGTGGGAATATTGTTCGCGTCTCCCGCACCGGCGAACGCCGGGTACTTATCGCCAACCTGCCCACTATGGGTGACCATCACACCAACGGCCCCGTCATCGGTAATGACAACTACCTGTACTTTTCTACCGGCACCGCTACGAACAGTGGTATAGTGGGCGAAGACAATTTCAAATTCGGCTGGCTGAAGCGCCATCCCAACTTCCACGATATTCCCTGTCAGGATATCACGCTAACCGGCCGGAACTACACCGAAAAGAACGTGCTGGCCGAGGGTAAGGTAACCACCGGCGCGTTTCTGCCTTACGGTACGCCATCCACGCCCAATCAGGTAATCAAGGGACAGATACCGTGCAGTGGAGCCGTCATGCGCATACCGCTGGAAGGCGGGCAGCCAGAATTGGTGGCGTGGGGCTTCCGTAACCCCTTTGGCCTGCTCTTCCACAACAACCAGCTTTACCTGACTGACAATGGCTTCGACGACCGGGGCAGCCGGCCCGTCTGGGCCGCGCCCGACTTCCTGTGGCGCGTAGAGCGGGGCCGCTGGTACGGCTGGCCCGACCATGCCGCCGATTTCTCTGTGCAACCGCAGGGCCAGCTACTGGCTTCGCAGCCTAATCAGGTGCCGACCCCACTGGCCCGGTTTGGCTGTCATTCGTCGGCGGTGGGTATGGACTTCTCCGATAGTGACGCCTTCGGATACCGGGGAGAAGTGTTTGTGGCCCAGTTTGGCGATCAGGCACCGGATGTCGGCAAGATCTATCAGCATGTTGGCTATAAGGTAGTGCGGGTAAACCCAGGCACGGGCGTGATCACCGACTTCGCCGTCAACAAAGGTAGGAAGAATGGACCCGCATCCCGGCAGAAAAGCGGAGGTCTGGAACGGCCGGTCGATGTAAAGTTCTCGCCCGACGACCGCGCTATGTACATCGCCGATTTTGGGGTGATGGAAATTACGAAAAGCGGACCGGCTCCTAAAAAACAAACCGGCGTTATCTGGCGAATCACTAAACAGTAAAACCATGAGACTAAGACAACAAATCCTACTGATAGTAACCGTTCTGCTCCTGTCACTGTCATCCTGCAGCTACCGGCAACGCCAGCCTGTCCGAAAGCCACTGGCCCTGAATGATAAAGCAGTTCATGGCCAGCAGGTATATATGATGCACTGCCAGCCGTGTCATCCGCAGGGCGAAGGAGCGGCCGGGTGGCCATTCCCGCAGGTGCCCCTTCCGGGCGTTGCCTACAAGTTCCGCGTCCGCAGCAAGGCGTTCTCGCTGGGGTTAGGGAAGATGCCGTCTTTCAAGGAAAACAAAATATCCAGACAGGAGCTGGACGATCTGGTGGATTACCTGAAAGCCATGCGGACGAATAACGAATACGCAAATATGGCAAAACGATAGTTTTTCTACACTAGAAAGACGGGCGAAAAGCCCGTCTTTCCAGTGGAAAACAGTAACTTAAAGCAGTATTTCAATTAATCACTCAAACGTATGCAGCCTTCTGTAAAATGGTTCGAAATACCCGTGTCGGACCTGGCCCGTGCCGCCGGTTTTTACGGTAAGTTGTTTGACACCCCCGTAATGCATCTGGACCTGGGCGATCTGAAAATGGGCCTGCTTGCCGGTGGTCAGGGAGCGCTGGTACAACACCACGCCTATAAGCCCTCCCACGAAGGTGTGCTTCTGTTTTTCGACGGGGGTAATGATCTGGCGGAGCTGCTCGACCGGGTAGAGCCGGCGGGTGGTAAGGTCATCCGGACGAAAACGCAGATTAGCCCGGAACAGGGATTTATGGGGTTGTTCGAAGATTCGGAAGGCAACCGGCTGGGGCTTCGGTCGCAGCAGTAGGTTAAAACAGCGTCTTTACATCCAGTACCAGATCATCCGGCACAGCGGACTTGAGTTCGCCTTCCAGTACCGAAGCGGCACTCAGCAGTTCATACCGCTCGTTGTTGAGCGTATAAATTTCTATTTCCTGGTTAGAGGGGTCTACTATCCAGTATTCCTTAACGCCGAATCGTTCGTACAGGTCTTTCTTCGTGAACCGGTCCCGCACCACCGAGGTTGGCGAAATGATCTCGACTACCAGTTGGGGAACACCTTCGATGCCGTTATCAGTGACAATTGCCTCGTTTGCGGTCGCCACAAACACTAAGTCAGGTTGGGGAGAATTGGTATCATCCAGAAAAACATCAACCGGAGCGAAAAACAACTCGCCCAGATTATTCTGACTGATAAATGCGTCCAGGGCCAGGGTAAGCTTCCGGGCGACGCGTTGGTGGGCGGGCGTTGGGGCCTTCTTTTTCACAAGTTCACCATCTAAGAGTTCATACCAGTGCCTGTCGTTCTCTGCGAACTCCAGATTCCGGAACTCGTGTACGGTCATCTTTTTCACGCCCAACGCAACAGCCATAACTTTAGAAACAACGGGTTTAACGGGTATATCCCAAAGATAACTTAACCCGTTAGGATTCACAACGTCCCGCCAAAAATCACTAACTTTGCGATTACGATTCAAATAAGGCACTTCGCCCTGTTTGAGGCATAGACAAGACAGCATTGTATGTTTGAGAATCTTCAGGATAAGTTAAATCAGGCCTTCAAGACCCTCAAAGGGCAGGGCCGGATTACCGAAATCAACGTCGCCACCACCGTGAAAGAGGTGCGCCGGGCACTGACCGACGCCGACGTTAACTATAAAGTGGCTAAAGAAGTAACCGACCGCGTCAAGCAGAAAGCACTCGACCGCAAGGTACTCATCGCTGTAGAGCCGGGCCAGCTGTTCGTAAAAATCGTGCAGGAGGAACTGACCGAGCTGATGGGCGGTGAAGCCGAAAGCATCAACGTCAAAGGCGATCCGGCTATTATTCTGATCGCCGGTCTGCAGGGTTCGGGCAAAACAACCTTTTCCGGCAAACTCGCGGCTCACCTGAAAAAACAGGGCCGCAACGTCCTGCTTACCGCCTGCGACATTTACCGCCCGGCGGCCATCGACCAGTTGAAAGTACTGGGTGAGCAGGTAGGCGTAGAGGTATACGCCGAACCCGAGAACAAAAATGCCGTTCAGATTGCGCAGAACGCCCTGGCCCACGCCCGCAAAACGGGTAAGAAAGTGGTGATTGTCGATACCGCCGGTCGTCTGGCCATCGATGAAGCCATGATGCAGGAGGTGGAAAACCTCAAAAAAGCGCTGGCTCCCTCGGAGACGCTGTTCGTGGTAGACTCTATGACGGGACAGGATGCCGTCAACACGGCCAAAACCTTCAATGAGCGGCTGAACTTCGACGGCGTAGTGCTGACCAAGCTCGACGGTGATGCCCGAGGTGGGGCGGCCCTATCGATCAAGACGGTCGTGAACAAGCCGATCAAGTTTATCAGCACCGGCGAGAAAATGGAAGCGCTCGACGTGTTCTACCCCGACCGGATGGCCAGCCGGATTCTGGGGATGGGCGACGTCATATCGCTGGTCGAGCGGGCGCAGCAGGCTTTCGACGAAGATGAAGCCAAGCGGATCAACGCCAAAATGCGTAAGAACCAGTTCGACTTTAACGACTTCCTGTCGCAGCTGCAGCAGATCAAAAAGATGGGTAACGTCAAGGACCTGCTGGGTATGATTCCGGGCATGGGCAAGATGGTGAAGGACCTGGACATCGACAACGACTCCTTCAAGCCCATCGAAGCCATGATCAACTCCATGACGCCCAAGGAGCGCGAACGGCCAGACATGATTGACAACAACCGCAAACGCCGGATTGCCGCCGGTAGCGGTACCACCATCCAGCAGGTCAACAATCTGCTGAAGCAATTTGATGAAATGCGCAAAATGATGAAGAAGATGAACCAGATGCAGGCATCCGGCAAGCTGAACAAAATGATGCGCTAAGCAGTCCGTCCGACAGATTATATAACAAAATAGCGGCTTCAGGCCGCTATTTTGTTATATATTGAGTACATTAGTATAGTAATCCTATAGCGCAAAAGTATATAATGTTTATATGAACATTTTTACGAGACCTAACTGGGTTTGTTTACTTCTCGTACTCGCTTATCTGATTCCTGTAAAGCAGGCATTCGGGCATCATATTGTCGGCGGTGATATCAGCATGGTCAACCTGGGCCAGCCGGGTTATTTCCGTCTGTCCCTGAACCAGTTTTGGGACGAGGAAGGGATTGCCCTGAGTGGTAATAACGGTAATTATGAAGCAAATCTGACCGTTTTTGTTTATAGCCTGCGTACGCGGCAGTTGATGGACCAGTTTCAGCTTAACCGTACCAGCAAGCAGGATTTCTCCTACGAAAACCCCACCTGCGCCCGTTCGCAGGGACTACGCACCTCCGAGGTACGCTATTCCGCCGACGTACGGTTCAACCCCGACCGCTACACGGATCCCTCCGGTTACTACATAGTCTGGGAACGCTGCTGTCGCAATGCCGCCGTCAGTAACATTGCCACGCCCGGCCAGGTAGGTATGGTCTTTTATATGGAGTTTCCGGCCATGCGTCCCAACAGCCGCACCATCATCAACTCTTCGCCTGATTTTGT
This sequence comes from Nibrella saemangeumensis, assembly GCF_039541915.1. Classification (NCBI taxonomy): domain Bacteria; kingdom Pseudomonadati; phylum Bacteroidota; class Cytophagia; order Cytophagales; family Spirosomataceae; genus Nibrella; species Nibrella saemangeumensis. The sequence continues at coordinate 271,779 of NZ_BAABHD010000022.1, read as the reverse complement.
ATTGCCGAACGGTAAGTACGCCTGCGTAAACAAACCGTTTCAATTGCTTTTTAAAGCCAACGATGCCGACGGCGATGAACTCCGCTACCGGCTGGTTACCCCGCTGGTCGGTTACACCTCATCCACGCAAAGTCTGGTAATCACTCCGCAGTCGCGTACCTCCTACCCCACGGCCACCTGGCGAACCGGCTACAGCGACCGGGTTATGATTCCGGGGCCTGTCCCCCTGCAAATCAACGAACGTACCGGCGAACTCACGCTCACTGCCGGCCAGGAGGGCTTGTTTGTCTTTGCCGTTGAAGCGGTCGAACTCCGGGATGGCGTGCCCATCGGGCTGGTACGCCGGGAATTTCAATTAATGGTTAAGGACTGTAATCCGATTACGGCCCCGGCCCCGGTCGTCACCAGCAACAGTCTGCCGGCTACAGACGTGTCGTTCTGCTCCGGCGGCAGCGTCCGGCTCGAAACCCAGGCCGACCCCAAATGGCTACTCCAGTGGCAGAAAGACAAAGTGAATATTACCGGCGCAACCGGCCCAACGCTGACCGTCAGGGAACCTGGCGTTTATACGGTGGTTAAAAGCCTCTCGGATGTCTGCGCCAAAGACACCGTCTCCCAGCAGGTTAACGCCACCCTCACGCCCGCGGCCAGGGTGAAGCTGACCCCGTCGGGCTCCCTGTCACTGTGCGAGGGCGAATCTGTCCGGCTCCAAACCAGCCCGGCCCAGGGAACCCTGCGCTGGTTTCACAACAAAACCGATCTTAATCAGCCAAACGTTCCCGCCATTACGGCTCAGCTTAGCGGCACCTACCTGGTTGAATATACCGAAACGGGTAACGCCTGCCCAGGGCGGGACAGTGTCCGTCTCCTGGTTAATCCGGCACCAACAGCGTCGCTTGCGGCATCGCCCCGGCCTGTTGTCTGCGGTTCCACCCCCGTTCAGCTTACCGCTACCAGTTCCTCCGGTGTACAGTACGCCTGGCTGCGCGATGGCGCTCCCTGGCAAGAGACCACCCAGCCTGCGATAGCTACCTCCCGGAAAGGGCGTTACCAGGTAGCCGTTACCGACCGCAACGGCTGCCGGGGCACCTCGGCTTCGCTGGACATAACCGAGGCCCCGCTCCCCCTCATCCGGTTTGATTCAATCGCTCCCATCTGCGACACCCGTAACGCTGTTACCCTGGCCGCTACGCCCACCGGTGGCCAGTATGCGGGTACAGGCACGGCCGGTAACCAGTTCGACCCGGCGGCCGCCGGTCCCGGCCAGCATACCGTCACCTACACGTATACCGACGCGAACGGGTGTAAAAACCAGCAGACCCGGATTGTTCTGGTCCAGGAAGATGTAGGGCTGAATATGCCGGAGGAGTTGGTCGTGTTGCGCGGAGAATCCGGCGTAATGCCCGTTACGGTTAAGATACCCGTTGTGCAGGCTACGTGGTCGCCCCCCGATGATCTGGATAATCCGGATGTGCTGCAACCGACCACCCGACCTGAGGATTCAAAAACCTATACGATCGCCGTGGTGACAGCGTCGGGTTGCCAGGCAGAAGGGAAAATCCACGTCAAAGTAGTTGAGCGGATGTTCCTCCCCACGGCCTTTTCGCCCAATAACGACGGTGCCAACGATACCTGGGAGCTTAGAGGTGTCCATAATTTCCCCGATTGCGACGTATATATCTTCAACCGCTGGGGCAGCGTCATTTTTTACTCCAAAGGCTACCAGCAGCCCTGGGACGGCACCTACCGGGGTGAGCGGGTAGAGCCCGGCACATACACCTTCCGGATCGACACGAACCTCAAGTCAATTCAGTACCGGGGGCACATTACGGTCCTGTACTGAAATGCCGGAATAATAAAAAAACAGCTTCTGGCCGTTTTATTTATATGTCACTTCTTATCTTAGTCACCTTATACACCTCTTAAGTAGTGACGCAGCGTTTGTATGGACATTTCTATTGAAAAGAAATGGATTGGTATATTACTCCTCTTCGGTTGTTTGTTATCGGCAAAACAGGCAACAGGTAATCATATTGTGGGTGGCGACATCAGTATGATCCATCTGGGCCGGTTAGGGCAATATAAAATCACCGTAAATCAGTTCTGGGACGAAGACGGTATTGCCAAAAGCGGTAACGTCGACCAGTACGAAACGGAGCTGGTCATTTATGTATTCAGTTTACGCACCCGTGAGTTCATGGATGAGTTTACGCTCAAACGGACCAGTAAACAGAATTTCACCTACGACAATCCTGTCTGCGCCAAACTCCAGGGCCTCCTGACGTCGGAAGTGCGCTATTCGGCCGATGTTAAATTCGACGTAACCCGCTACGCCGATCCCGATGGCTACTACATTATCTGGGAGCGATGCTGCCGGAATGCCGTTATCAACAATATTGCCAAACCCGCCGAAGTGGGTATGGCCTTTTACCTGGAGTTTCCGGCCATGCTCCAGAATAACAAAAACTTCATAAATTCAACGCCGGACTTTGTTTTGCCGAACGGAAAATACGCCTGCGTCAACTTGCCCTTCCAGATGTCGTTCAGGGCTACGGACCCGGACAAAGATGAACTGCGCTACCGACTGGTGACCCCGCTTGTTGGATACACCAAAACCGGCCAAAGTGTCGTGACCAGTCCGCAGTCCCATACTACCTACCCGGCTGCGGTCTGGAACCCCGGCTACAGTGATGCGATAATGATACCGGGACCGGTTCCGCTGGAGATAGACGCCCGCACGGGCGAACTAACCCTGAGGGCCAGTCAGGAGGGTTTATTTGTCTTTGCCGTAGAAGTTACCGAGCTGCGGAATGGCGTCCAGATCGGTATGGTTCGCCGGGAGTTCCAGTTACTGGTTAAGGAGTGCAACCCGGCCACACCCCCTCCCCCGATTATTACCAGCAACGATAAGCCCGTCGATGCGGTATCTTTCTGCACGGGTGGCAGTATCCAGCTCGAAACACAGCCCGATCCGAAGTGGTCGCTCCAGTGGCAGCGGGACAGCATAAACATCACCGGGGCTACCAGCGCCACAATCACCATTCGGGAGCCGGGTGTTTATACCGTCGTAAAAAGCCGGGCGGATATATGCGCCCGAGACACTACCTCCCAGGGGGTAAAGGTTACCCTCTTCCCCTACCCGACCGTGAAACTGACCGCGGCCCGTCCGCTGGCGTTTTGCGAAGGTGGCTCTGTCGAGTTGAAAGCCGAGGCAACAGAAGGTACTCTCCGCTGGTTTCGGGATACCGTCAGCCTCGACCAGCCAGACGCCCGGACCGTAACGGCCCGGTTTGGTGGTATGTATACCGTCGAGTTTACCGAAACCGGCAACGTCTGCCCCGCCCGGGATAGCCTCCGGGTAACGGTTCATCCGCTTCCAAAAGCAGCGATTCTGGTATCCCCCCAGAAAGTAATCTGTGACACCCTTCCGGTGCAGCTTACCGCAGATGGTAATACAGGCGTTCAGTTCGCGTGGTCGCGCAACGGCTCGCCCTGGTTACTGACCGCCCAGAAAACAGTGACCACTACCCTGCCCGGCACCTATCAGGTTACGGTTGAGGACCAGCATGGCTGTCAGGCAACCTCCCCCCCGTTCAGCCTGGCCCAAACCCCGCTCCCCGGCATCGTGTTCGACACCCTGTACCCCATCTGCGATGTGCAGCGCAGTGTTACGCTGACCGCTTCACCCACCGGCGGACAGTTTACCGGCGAGGGCATTACGGGTGATCAGTTCGTGCCGACCGCAGCGGGAGCCGGCCGGCACGCAATTACCTATACCTATACCGACGCCAACGGATGTCGAAATCAGCAAACGCGCATCATTGCGGTTCAGGACGATATTGGCCTGAGTATGCCGGAAGAAATGGTCATCGTCCGGGGTGATTCCAGGGTGATGCCGGTAACGATTAACACGCCTGTGGAACAGGCGGTGTGGTCGCCACCCGATGGCCTGAGTGATCCGGATAGCCTGCTTCCAACGCTTAATCCCGTCGATTCAAGAATCTATACCATTCAGGTAGTTACACCCCTGGGTTGCCGGGCCGCAGAAAAAATACAGGTAACGGTTATGGAGCAACTCCTCTATCCCACGGCCTTTACGCCCAATAACGACGGTACCAACGACACCTGGGATATACGGGGTATCCAGTACCTCCCCGACTGCGACGTGTATATCTTCAACCGCTGGGGCAGCGTTATCTTTTACTCCAAAGGCTACCAGCAACCCTGGGACGGCACCTACCGGGGTGAGCGGGTAGAGCCCGGTTCCTATCCGTTCCGGATTGATACGAACCGCAAGGGAATTCAGTACCGGGGCAACATTACGGTATTGTACTGAGGGCTATCTTTGCGCCATGAAAAAAACCGTTTCGGTGCTCACCGTACTGCTCTTCTTCGTTACCTTTTCCGGTTTTGGCCAGGCTTCGGTTGCCTATTACCCGTTTAACTCCCTCTTTTCAGTCAGCACAAACCCCAACCGGCAGCTCTGGCTCGATGCCCGTGTGCAGACCAATACCCTCTTTGGCTCACTCAGCACTACCCTGGCCCCCATGGTTACCATCAGCCGGCAGAAGTCGGCAGCTTATTATGCCGGAGCCGGCATCCGGTTCAACGCGCTCAATACGCTGGTGAACGAGCAGGTGCTGGAAGGGTACTCCCTGCATGCCGGGGTGCGGATAGCACCTATCGCTTCGATTCCTAACCTGCGGGTAGCGTTTGAAATGTCGCCGTTCGCCCGCCGGAACTTCAAAAGCGGTATTCTGTACTCGTACCTGGGCGTAGTGTATCAATTTGGCCCCAAAGAATAAAAAAACCGGAAGGGACGCCAGCAGGGCATCCGCTTCCGGTTACGTTTGGGTGTATCCCGTTATTTGTTGGCTTGCGTAGTCAGGATGCCCCGCTCAAGCATGCGGGCGCGGTCAAACAGGGTCAGGGCCTTCTGATAGGTATCATCGGCGTCGCCCATGACCTGGAAGAACTCATTCTGCTGACCATTCCGGCTGTTTCTCTGGTAAACATACCGGGCTATGTAGGCTTTTACCTGTGTCCGGATAAAGTCTTTCGAGCGGTTATACTCTTTCTCGTTGAACTTGATTCCCTGCTCTGTAGCATCTTTAACCAGTTGCTGCAGCATGGCATCGGTGATGCTGACCGACCGGTTGAAATCGGCAAACGCCATTTTTTCCAGTTTCTTCCGGTTGTCGTTGGCGTATTCCAGGGCATACTCGCGGGTGATGTTCTTGGCCAGCAACTGCGCCAGGTAGTTGGTCTGCCAGAGGGTATCGCGGGGCACAAAGTAGTCGGGCGTAATGCCACCGGCACCGTATACGACCCGGCCGGCCGATGTCTTGAACTTCAGCTTCGGATCATTCTTGATGCTGTCGGCAATAAAGTATTCACCCCGCTTCGAGCGTAACTCCAGTTCCTTTTCGTAGTCGCCTTCCTTACCCGGTACGTAGGGTTTCTGGATACTGCGGCCACTCGGCGTAAAATAGCGGGAGATCGTCAGGCGCAGTTCGGAGCCATCAGTCAGCTGAACCGGCATCTGCACCAGCCCTTTGCCGAACGACCGGCGACCCACGATAAACGCCCGGTCGTGGTCCTGCAGCGCACCAGCCACAATTTCAGAAGCCGAGGCACTCCCTTCGTCTACCAACACCACCAGCGGGCCTTCTTCAAACTGACCGGCAATGCGGGCGTGAATCCGGCGGTCGTAGCGATCGTCTTTGCCGTCGGTGTATACCAGCAGTTTGTTCCCCGCCAGAAACTCATCGGCCATGCTGGTGGCCCGGTCCATATAACCGCCGGGGTTGTTGCGCAGGTCGAGCATCATTTGGGTCATGCCCTGCTGTTTCAGCGAAGCCAGCGCATTCTTAAATTCATCGTATGTAGTTTCGGAGAACCGGTTAACCTTGATGTATCCGGTCTTGTCGTCAATCATATAGGCAGCATCCACGGAGTAGGTTGGGATGCGGTCGCGCATGACCCGGATGGTACGGGGCTCATTCTCACCCTTCCGCATAATCGTCAGGCTCACTTCGGTACCGCGCCGGCCGCGCAGCGTTTTAAACACCACCCCGTTATCCACTTTTTCGCCGGTCAGGGGGGTGTCGTTCACCTTGATGAGCTTATCACCACTCTGGATGCCGGCCGCTTCGGAAGGACCGCCGGCCAGGGGCGTTACCACATACACGGTATCTTTGTAGATATTGAACTCAACCCCAATGCCGTCGAAGCCCCCTTCGAGCTGGGTGCGGGCGGCCACGGCTTCCTGCGGATTCAGGTATGCCGTGTGCGGGTCAAGCTTCTCCAGCATTTTGGCGATCGAGTAATCGACCAGTTCCTCGGTATTAACGGTATCAACGTAGTTGTTTTCAATCAGTTGCAGAATCTCCTTGTATTTCGTGTAACCCCGACCAATGTTCGTCAAACTTTTGGTCCCTCCAAAAAAGGTCGCTCCGATCAGCATACCCGAGGCCAGTGTGACCCCCAGTATCATCGGCAAACGAACCGTTGCCTTGTCGTTCTGAATCCGCTTCTTTGCGGCCCCGCCGAACTCCTCTTTCTCTGCCATAGGTCAATCAATAGTTCAAAGTTGGATAAAACGTAAAAACGCGCTGTTTCGTGAATAGTGTTTGCCGGCAGACGCGTTTCACCATTTATCCCTGCTAAACCTATGCCAGAAGCTATTTTATCTACCTAAAAGGTAGATAAAATAGCTGACAGGAAAGGATTGCGGAAAACTGACCCAGCGACTGTTGTTAAAATTACACACTTTGTTCTAATCCGTCGGCACTCATTTTTACAAAAAAATCGAGGGCAGCCGGGTTTCGCAGCGTGTCTTTGCTGGCGGCCGAGGCCGCATCGGCACCGGAAAGGATCTTCTTGACGGGCGCTTCTACTTTCTTGCCGCTGATGGTGTAAGGTACCTCAGGAATAGCGTATATGACATCGGGAACGTGCCGGGGACTGCACTGCATACGCAGGGTCTTTTTGATGCGGGCAACCAGCTCGTCAGACAGCGTCTGCCCCTCCCGCAGCACCACAAAAAGCGGCATCAGATACTGCCCGCCCGGCTTCTCGATACCGATAATCAGGCTATCGGCTACTTCGGGAATATTTTCTACAGCGCTGTACACTTCAGCCGTACCGATCCGGACGCCGTCGCGGTTCAGCGTGGCATCCGAACGGCCGTAGATAATAACGCTGTTGCGCTCGGTGATCTTGATCCAGTCGCCATGCCGCCAGACTCCCGGATACTGCTCAAAATAGCTGCTGAAATAACGCTTATGACCGGGGTCGTTCCAGAAGTAGATAGGCATAGACGGCATGGGTTCCAGAATGACCATCTCGCCGAGCTGGTCCCGCACCGGCCGGCCGGCCTCGTTGAACGCGTCTACCTTGCAGCCGAGCAGCCGCGCCTGAATCTCTCCTTCGTAAACGGGCAGCAGCGGGCAGCCTCCCACAAAACCACTGCAGACGTCGGTACCCCCACTCAGCGAAATCAGCCAGGCGTCTTTTTTGACCGACTCGTAGATCCACCGGTACCCCTCGGGCGGCAGCGGTGAACCCGTGGACCCAATCGAGCGGAGGGCTCCCAGCCTGTGCGTTTTGGCCGGCTCAATTCCGGCTTTCATGCACGACAGATAGTAGGCGGCTCCTCCGCCAAAATGGTTGATCTGCGCCCGTTCGGCCAGATTCCAGAGCACATTCAGGTCCGGCGACCCGGCCGAGCCGTCGTAGAGGACCAGCGTAGCGCCCACCAGCAGCGAGGCTACCGAGTAGTTCCACATCATCCAACCGGTGGTCGAGTACCAGAAGTAGCGGTCCCCGGCGCAGACATCCTGGTGCAGCGCCAGGGCCTTCAGGTGTTCGAGCAGGCAGCCGCCCACGCTGTGCGTAATGGCTTTGGGCTTGCCGGTGGTACCCGACGAGTACAGTACCCAGATGGGGTGGTTAAACGGCACGGGCTCAAACTCCAGCCCCATCGGGCTCGTCCACAATACTTCTTCCCACAGGGTGGCCCGCTCCAGGCGGCTCTCCGGGTCGAGGTACGGGAGCCAGATTACCTTTTTGAGCGTAGGCAGCGCCAGCCGCAGCTCACGGAACGCATCGGTTTTGTCGATGGGCTTGCCGTTGTAGGTGTAGCCATCTACCGCAAACAAAAGCTTGGGCTCGATCTGCTGAAACCGGTCGACGATGCTGGACGTACCAAAGTCGGGCGAGCAGCTCGACCACACGGCGCCCACGGCATTGGTGGCCAGAAAGGCGACGACGGCTTCGGGAATATTGGGCAGCACCGACACCACCCGGTCGCCAGGGCCGATGCCGTTTTGCCGCAGGTAAGCCGATACGGCAGCTACCTGCCGTTCGAGGTCGGCCCAGGAGATCTGCCTGGTAGTCGTTTGCCGCTCCGACTGAAACAGAATGGCCGGCCGCTGGGCTGTTTTGTGGCGGAAAATGTGTTCGGCGTAGTTCAGCGTGGCTCCGTCGAACCACTGGGTGCCGATCATGCCCCGGTCGGGTTTGATAATAACCTGCCGGTAAGGGGTATGGCTCTGCACATCAAAGAATTGCCAGATACTCTCCCAGAAGTCTTCCAGATCAGTTACCGACCAATCCCACAGGTCGTTGTAGGTACGGATGTAAAGTCCTTTTTTGACAAACAGCCAGTCCATGTACTGCTTCATAATCGACTGTTCCATAAACCGCTGGTCGGGTTTCCATAAAGGACGGATAGAGGTAGGAGTCATGAGAAAAGAGAAGTGAATAACTATCGACTAACGACGAATCGGTATCCTGAATTCTTTCAGGACAAATTACGTTATCAACCGGGACGATAACGAATACCAGCATTAAAAGCTGTAACTTTGCAGCCCTTTTTATCCCTGCCGCTCCCTTAAAACTCTGAAAATAACACGTTTAGTATATTTTTACAGTAGTGATTACTGTACTTTTTCATGAAGAAAAACAATCCTTTTAACCGCGACGGCGGACCGCGCGACGATGACTCCCGTGATAACCGCGGAGAGAACCGTGATGACAATGACCGTCGTGGTGGCGACCGCCGGGAAGGTGGACGACCTTTTTTCGGACGTCGTGATGATGACGCCCGCAGCAACAACGACCGCGGAGGCTTTGGCCGTCGGGACGACGACCGTCGCGACGCCCCTACTGGTGGAGAAAATCGTCGGGAAGATAATGACCGCCCCCGCTTCAGCCGGGATGATAACCGTAACGACGGACCGCGTCGCGATAGACCGCGTCACGAAAGACCGGGTCACGAAAGACCGCGGGAAGATCGTCCGCGATTCGGAAACAGCCGGCGCGATGATGAGCGCTCCGGCGGATCAGACCGACGCAGTGACGGACCACGCTTTGGTGGCTCACGGTCTGGCGGAGACCGGGAAGACAGACCGGGTCACGACAGACCGGGTCACGACAGACCCCGTTTTGGCGACAACCGTAATGACGGACCACGCAATGACGGACCACGCAGTGGCGGGTCACGCAACGACGGTCCGCGCTTTGGTGGGCCTAACCGTTCTGACCGTCGCGATGAACCGGGTTTCAAACGCGACGACAGACCGAGACACGATAGACCACGATTTGGTGATGACCGGCGTAGCGACGCCCGACGTGACGACGCCCGAGGCTTCAACAGCCGCCGAGATAACGACAGAACGGATTTCCAGCGTGGCAACGACCGCCGGGATGATCGCCATGACAAACCGCGCTTCGACGGACCGGGTCGCGATAGACCAGGTTCCGATAGACCAGACCGTCCCCGCTTTGATCGGGATGACCGCCGGGACGGTGGCAACCGGTTTGGCCGTAATGACGGACCACGTGACAACCGGAATGAGGAACGTCCTTTCGGTAGAGGAGACAACCGCCGGCCGGGTGCCGATGATCGATCTGGCCGCCGGGGCGACAACCAGCGTAGCGATAGCCGTCGTAGCGAAGACAACCGTGACAAGTTCCGGGAAGACAGCCGCGAACGGCGTGTAGGACGCTTCGATAAGGCCCCTACCTATAATCTGGACGCCATCCGTGAAGGGCTGGCGAGGAAGAAACAGAAGCAGACGGCGCTGGCTAAAAGGCAGACAGCCGCCGAAGCCGATGGGGTGATCCGCCTGAACCGCTACATTGCCAATGCCGGTATCTGCTCCCGCCGGGAGGCCGACGATCTGATTGCCAGGGGCGACATCCAGGTGAACGGCAAGGTCGTAACCGAAATGGGCTACAAAGTACAGCCCACTGATGTGGTTAAATACGGCAACAAAGTGCTGAATCCGGAGAAGATGGTGTATGTGCTGCTGAACAAGCCGAAAGATTACATCACCACCACGGATGACCCGGAAGAGCGCAGAACCGTGATGGAACTGGTAGCCGATGCCGGTCCGTTCCGGATTTATCCGGTGGGGCGGCTCGACCGCAACACGACCGGTCTGCTGCTGCTGACCAACGACGGTGAACTGGCCGAAAAACTGACGCATCCGTCGCACAACATCAAGAAAATATACCAGGTAGAAATCGATAAGCCAATCACCGAAGAGCATTTTGAAGCCATTCAGGCCGGTGTTGAGCTGGAAGATGGACTTATCAAGCCCGATGATCTTGGGCTGGTAACGCCGGATGCTCAGGTTGTCGGTATCGAGATTCACAGCGGCCGCAATCGCATCGTGCGCCGGATCTTTGAACACTTCGGTTATGAGGTAACCAAGCTGGACCGGACCATGTACGCCGGCCTGACCAAAAAAGACCTGCCGCGCGGGAAGTGGCGCTTTCTGGAGCCCAAAGAAGTGGTCAAATTAAAATATCTGATTTAAAAGCTACCCCGGCGCTCTGGCCGGGGTTTTCTTTTTTGACAGGCAATTTATTCAGAAATAATTCTGATATTCAACTGTTTTTACGCAAAGTCGCAGCCGATATTACCGTTCATCATGGTCGAAAGCAACCACTCTTCTCATACGGCTGCTAAGCCCCAGACAGACATCCTCCAGAGCATTCTGAACAGCTCCATCGACTATATCCTGTTGTGGGAACCCATTCGGGATACCTCCGAAACCATTGTCGATTTCCGGCTGACGTTATACAACCCGCGCATTCTTGATACTTTTTCTTTAACGCATGAGGTGCTGGTGAGCCATTCGCTGAAACAGCTCCAGATGGTCACCGAGGAGATATTTACCAATTACGTGCGGGTGATCGAAACCGGCACGCCCTACCGGGCTGAACGGGCCTACGAGTTTAACGGACACACACGGTGGCATGATATTACAGCCACCAAACTGAATGATGGCCTGCTGACGGTTGTTAAGGATGTCACCGATGCCAAACAGGTTTCGCTGGCGCTCCAGGAGCAAAGTCAATTGCTGACGCAGGTATTCGATTCCTCGCTGAATGGTATCTATGTCATGCAATCGGTCCGGGATGCTACCAGCCAGATTGCCGATTTCCGGGTCGTGCAATGCAACCGTATAGCCCGCCAGGAATTGCTGGAAAAATTCGGGTATGATCCTCTTAACCGTACACTGCTGGAGGTTTATCCAGCCAGTAAGGAGCAGGGCCTGTTTAAGGCTTATGTCCAGGTTGTAGAGACGGGCGTACCGCACCACACCGAACGACATTACCCGCTCCAGAATCTCTGGTACGAGATTTCGGCCGTCAAGATGGGCGACGGTTTGGTCATCACTTTTGTCAACATTACCGCGACCCGGCTTGCTGTCCGGCAGGCGGTTAAACAGACTGAACGGGTAGAAGGGCTGCTCAATGGGGCGATCAATGGCATGCTGGCGATGGAACCGGTACGCGACGCCAACGGCGCAGTGCAGGATTTCCGGTTTGTTATGGCCAATCAGATGGCGTGTCAGATGAGCCACATTGCCAAGGAGAAACTGATTGGCGGCTCCCTGCGTGCGCTTTTTCCCTCCGCCCAGGAATTCCAGTTGTTTGATGTGTACGTTCAGGTGCTGGAAACCGGGCAGTCGCAGCGTAAGCAGTTTTTCTACAACGTAGATGGCTACCAGGAATGGTATGACCTGGCAATCTCCCGCATGGACGAGAATACGCTGGTACTCTCATATATGGACATTTCGGAGAGCCGGATTATGCAGCACCGGCTGGAGCAGATGGTCGGCGAACTGAAACGCTCCAACGAATACCTCGAACAATTTGCCTATATAGCCTCTCACGACCTGCAGGAGCCCCTGCGCAAGATTGAAGCATTCGGCAATCTGCTGACTCAGAACTACGCAGCTTCGCTGGACGAAACCGCCCGCGATTACCTGGCCCGGCTCAGCAAGTCGTCGGCCCGGCTGCAAACCTTTATCCGGAGCCTGCTGGCGTACTCCCGGCTGACGGTCGGCAACGAACAGATGCGCAGTGTGCCGCTGAACCGGATACTCACCGAGGTACTGCTCGATCTGGATGAGATCATCCGCGAAAAAAGGGCTCATATCAGCTTCAGCTCCTTACCCATTGTGCAGGGGAATGCCACCCAACTGCAGCAGCTCTTCCGCAACCTGATCAGTAATGCCCTGAAGTTCCAGCAACGCGATAAAACACCCGCCGTAACCATTACCTGCCAGATAACCGATGCCAGAGACCTGACTATGCTCACCATTGACCAGAGCAGAGGCCGGTGGGTGGTTATTGACGTTACCGACAACGGCATCGGTTTCGAGGAGAAGCACCATGAGCGTATCTTTCAGCTTTTCCAGCGCCTGCACGGCCGTAACCAGTACGACGGCACCGGCATTGGGCTGGCACTCTGCAAAAAAGTAGCCGAGCTCCACGGCGGCACCATCAAGGCCCAAAGCACCCCCGGCCAGGGATCAACCTTTACGGTATACCTGCCTTATCAGGAAAATTGATTGAGTTAAGGCCCCGCAACCACCATACCCGTTCCCGGCTCGTCCGGGTCTGTGACGCGTCCGCTCGTCCGCGTTTATAACGCGAGACGGGCGAGATTCGCGTCTGTCTCGCGAGTGAGTCGTGCGCCTATTGATTAAAATCGCGATACAATCGCGCACCTCGCCCGTCTCGCGTTATAAACGCGGACGAGCTGGAGTCAGGCGGGTCGCCCGGCGATTCGGAAATCCTAACCAGCACCGCTTACCGCCCTTCAACAATCGCGACCTCCTCCGCCGTCAGGCCATATAGCGCATACACCATCTGGTCTAAGTCGGCTTCAAGGGCGGAGGTATCCGCCAACGGGTCCTGCTGCTTCGCCGATAAAATAGCGTCTACTTTTTCGATGAAAGGTTTTTTAGGCGCTGGCAATAGTTTCTTTATTGGTAGCTGCTCAACGTATTGTTTGAAAAAGCGCATATACCCACCCCGGATGGATGCACTTAAGCTCTGGTAAACAAAAAGCATGAGTGAGCTATTCATGACCGTCAGTAGATACTTATCATCGCACGGGATCATATAGCAAGTGTTCGCAAAGAATGCTTCTTTAGGAAGATAACAAACCTGCATAGCAACCGCTATATCGGGGAACACCAGTTTGGGTTTGGAAAACTCATCATAATAATCACAAGCCCTCAACTCCCACCAGTAATTTCCTTTGTCCGTACGCTTGCGGGCCTTCTCTGCAAAAGGCTCCAGGTAACTGCTGATAACCGGAAAATCCTGCTTTAAACGGGCAAAGGCCTCGGCCTCCGGCAATTTGCCGTACCGCCTGACCGTAAAACCGCTGGGCAACAGAATCAGATAGGTACCTTGTCTGGGCACCTGATACCGCTTCACATCCCGCCCGGCCAGAAATGGCTTAATTACCTCCGCGCTGCGGGGGTCTTCGACGATGAGCCGCCGGCGGGTTTCGTCGTTGATGACGAAGGCTTCGTTCAGGCCGGTTTTGATACCGTAATAGATTTTGCCCTGCACGTATTCACCCAGCGGTACGCCCTGCCGTTTGATCTTTTCGAGCAGGTCGTGTACGGCCGAATCTGTCAGCATCCAGCCGTCGTCGTTCAGGGCGGCCGGGGCGGTCTGGAAGGCATTTTCGTTGAGGTAACCCGCCAGGCTGCCAAACTTCAGCGTTTGTACGTTGGCCACCCGGATCGGCTGGGTCGGAGCCGTTTTCCGGGCCGACAGGATGAGCGGGTACGTGGTCGCTTCGTCGAACACGGGCAGGTCACCGAAGTCGTACAGCTCGGTAAGCTGCCACTGCCGGAGCCATTGCCGGAGCGGCTTGCCGAAACCGGCGCGGGTAAACTTGTTGGAGATGATGTAGGAGAAATGCCCGCCCGGCTTCAGCAGGCAGATACCCTTTTCGATGAAGTACACCAGCAGGTCGGCGGTGCCGGCGTAGGTGCGGTACTGCTGCGCCAGGTGCGGCTTACTGTCTTTGATTTCCTCCTGCCGGATATACGGCGGATTGCCGATCACCACATCGAAGCCCGCAAAAGTCCCGGCTTCGTCCAGCACTTCCGGAAACTGAAACCGCCACTCAAATGCATTCCGGAACAGCGGATTATCGACAATCAGCCGGATTTTCTGCTGGGTATCCGCAATTTCCCGTTCCAGCCGGGCGCGGTCTTTCTGCTGGGCTGCAGTCAGGCTGGTGCCAAACAGCGTACCCGTTTCGTACTTCTGGTAAAGCTCCACTTCCAGCTTGCGGAGTTTGTCGCGCAGGGGTTTGGCCTCGTCGGGCAGTTGCTTTACCAGTTCACTGCGGATGTCGGCCAGCAGTTGGCGCAGTCCCCGTTTACGCTCTCCTTCGGCGTTACTTTTGTATTCCTGAATAAAGCTGCGGTAATCGTTCAGCCGCCGTTCCAGGCCGGCCGTCTCAAACGGCGCTTCCAGCGGATACCGGCTCACCAGGCTGTTCCCCTGCCGGATGTTAATGTCGATATTGGGCAGCGTTTCGAGGGCGGGGGGCAAAGAGGGTGCATTCTCCTCCTGCCCAATACCCCCTGCCCCCGGCCCCTTGCCCCATGCCCTGTAGTACGCATGCTTCAGCAGCTCAATCCACAGCCGCAGGCGGCAGATTTTGACGGAATTGGGGTTGATGTCGACGCCGAAGAGGCAGTTTTCTATGAGGGTCTGTTTTTCGTGAAAGAGCGTTTCCTGCAGGCGCTGACGGTCGGTGATGGGCTGCCCTTTTTCGTTGAGCCGGTAGGCAAACGGCTGGCCGGTCTCCTGCTCAATGATCACCAGTTCATCATTTTCAATGCTGATGTCGTAGCCGCGTACCCGTTCGCCCGTGTCGCGGTAGCTCAGCACGCGCAGATCGGCTTTGATGGCAATGAGTTCGTTCAGCGCCGACACCAGAAAATGGCCCGAACCCACCGCCGGGTCGCAGATGGTTAATTTGTTAATTAGTTGATTAGTTTGTTGGCGTACCGTCTTATCGGCGTATTCGACGCGGTCCTGCAATTCTTCGAAATTGGCGCAGTTCCAGGCGTAGGTTTCGTTGAACCGCTGCACCACCGCCCGCCGGATGGTCTCGCGGCACATATACATGGTAATGAAGCCGGGCGTAAAGAACGAACCGTCTTTGTAGCCGTTGATCTTCTCGAAGATAAGCCCCAGCACCGAGGCATTGATGAGCGTCTTCGACTCCTCCTGCACCTCCTCCGCACCTTCCGACGCAAAGTTGTAGGCGTTCAGAAAGCTCAGCAGGTAATGCAGCGTACTAACCTGCCCACCCGCCCGCCGGACGCCCATAGCGTCGGCGTTGCCCTCTTCCCCCTTAAACAAGGGGGGATTAAGAGGGGTGTTTTTTCCAAGCACCGAATGCCCATACAAGGGTATCACCAGGCTATCGTCCAGACTGCTGATGCGCAGCGTCTGTTCCTCCAGTTCACTGATCTCAAACAGGGAGCTGTTCAGGTACGGTACAAAACCAAACTGCTTCTGCACGCTGGCCGGGCGGTCTTCGGGCCGTTTGGCCAGTACCTGAAAAAAGAGTTTGTTCAGCACATCGTAGTCGCGGATCTGGTCGGGCCGCAGAAACTGCTTTGTCGTATCGTTGCGGTGGTAGTTGACAAGCTGGGCCTCCAGCAGTTTCAGAAACAGAATGCGGTTGATCCACGTAATGCACAGCGACAGGGCAAGGGTATACAATTGCTCGGCCCGGCTGTCACCGTATTTCGCCAGATCGGGCAGGCGGTCCAGATTAACCTCCGAATCGAGAATGGTAATCGTGTTTTCGAGCATGGAGCCTTCGTGGGGCTGCTGCTTCCGCTGGATCAGCCGTTTGCCGCCTTCCTTAACCTCTTCCAGCCCGATGATGTGCAGCAGCTCGTGGTAAAACTCCCGGTTCAGGCTATTGCTGTCGTTACCGAAGGCGTGCTTCAGCAGGTGCGTAGGCGAGAACACTTTGAGCAGCGGAATCAGCGAACTGTCGGTAGCGGGGTCCGTACTGTTCAGCGCCTTCAGGTGTTCTTTCAGGTTGAAGTACGTAAACGGCAGCGTATCGTTTTTGAGGTTTCGCAGGTACGGGCGGGCAATTTCGTTGTAAAAATGCTCGGTGCTGGCGCTGCTGGTCTGCCCGGCCTGCCACTGCCGGAAGCGCTTGGCCAGCAGCGTATTTACCCCGAACAGCCGCTCAAAATCGTGAGCGTCAAAGATATACCACTCGTAGATATTGGTAATGACCAGCCGGCGGATGTCGTTGCTGCCGTCGAGCACCCGCTCGCGCAGGTAATACAGCATCAGCTCGTGCATGGCCCGCGAGTTAAGCTGGTAAGGCGTGGGCATATCGTTGAGATTCTTCGGCCGTTTTACCTCAAAGATGACACCCACCGCACTGTCGGCCTCCGGTCCGGTATGAATCACCAGATCCTTATGGTCTTTGGTGGCAATCAGGTAGTCCGGTTTGAAGCCGGTATCTTTCAGAAAATCGGCTAAATGCCCTTTTACGTTCTCCTCCGACTCGTTTTCGTCAATGCGGCTCAGCAGCAGGCGCAGTTGCGCTTTAAACTGCTCCAGCTCGTCACGACCAACGGGGCGGATGCGAAACGCCTTGTTGAGCGCCTGACGGGGAGAACTGTATGGTTTGGCGGTACTCATGAACGGTTACGGCAAGTCGGAAACAGATTTGCAAAATACGGCTAATTCCGAAACCGACACCAAACAAAAAGCCCCGGATCATCGGGGCAGGTCAACATCAGTCAATAAGCAGGCTACCCACAGGCAGCGGTATTACTCGAACGACAGCGAATCCAGTAAGGTATGGGTAGTGGTCCGGCTGGCAATCATGGCTCCGGTGAGTTCGTGAACAGGCACCAGCCGCTCATTGACCAGATCATAGATACCGGCCTGGTAGCCGGATGTGCCCTGGCGGGTCAGAAACAGAAAATTAAGATAATTGATGGCGGAAGCCAGCGTATCAAAATCCAACCGGTGTGAACTTACCTCATCTGCGAACACGGCCCAATACTGTCTCATAATCGTCGTCGTTTTTGTTAAAGCAAAGGTAGACCACAGACCTATCGGGCAAATTAAGCAGGCCTTAAATGACTATTTAAAAACGGTTAATGGACAAGACCGCCGACTGGGTGTCGGAGAAGTTTTATTCTACCATCCAAATTAATCTGAACGGTGCCGCGCCGTTCAGCCAGTACGACACCGTTCAGCTGCCATCCATCCTTCAATTTTTTTTACACCAATATCAGGTTCTCATCTTAAGTTGACTAAGCAATTGTGACGCTTCGCCCCATTGGACTTCGTGCGGAAGCCGGTTGGTTTTTGCGGCAATAGAGGCTACCGCTCCCGCAGCTTCGCCCATAGCCACCGCATTACCGGTAACACGGTAACTGGCATGTGCCGTAAAGTCTCCGCTGATACAACGGCCCGCCATCATCAGTCCATCTACATCTTTGGCGATCAGCGCCCGGAGCGGGATATCATACGGAATCATTTTGATTCCCCCCCTAGAAATGGTTTCCACCTCATTGGTTTTGCGGTCTGTAGCGTGAATATCAACCCCAAACGTGGGACGAACAACGGCATCTTCATGTCGGGCACCAATCACCAGATCCTCTTTGGTCACCATATACCGCCCATGAATACGACGCCCATCCCGAATACCGATCTGCTCGGGAGTAGCCACAATCTGCATACCCTCCCAGGGTCCGCCGAGCTTATTCAAACCCCGCACAATGCTGTAGACCTCGGCCCTGGCTCGCACGGTAGCTTCGGTAATCTCATCCGCGTCGAAGGCCTTGATATTATACTCATGATTGACCATAATCATGACCAGGTTATCCCGAATCAGAAACAGCGTAGGCATTCCGTACGAAGGTGAAACTCCTGTCCGTTTAATTTCCTCCGCAAAGGCCCGTACGGCGGGCACATGCCAGTCTTTGCGATCCCCCTCGTTGGTGTAAAAGGAGATAAAGCGTTTCAACGCGGAGGCATCGCGCACCACCGCCAGGGTATTCAGCGTCATGGGCTGGCACGGGCAGGTATCTCCTCCTTTCCCGATTTCCCAGCTATTACCGGCCTGCGCCCCCAGATCGCCATCACCGGTGGCATCAATAAACACTTTGGCCCGCCAGGCTTCCCTCCCCGATTTCGATTCGGTAATGGCGGTGGTCAGGCGGCTCTTTTCCCGGTAAGCCGCTGCCACCCGGGTATGCAAACGGTATTTTACGCCGGCTTCGGCGCACATTTCTTCCAGCAGTAGTTTCATCTCGTCCGGATGATACACAAACTGATCGCCAATCTTGTTGCGACGGGCATCGCGTTCGTCCAGTTTTTCCTTAATTTCCTTAGTAAGGCCCGGTTTATTGAAGTCAAAAATGTAGGTTAGCAACCCGGCGGTCCAGACGCCACCCAGACAACCGTGAACCTCAATAAGCTGGGTCTTAGCTCCCGCCCGGGCCGCCGTTATAGCCGCCGAAACACCGGCCGGGCCGGCTCCGCATACGATCACATCAACATCTGCTTTTATCGGCAGATTACGCGCAGGCTCTTTGAACTCCGCACTTCCCTTTGCCGGTGAATCCATTCCGTGCGACAGAGTTGGTAAGGCAGCGGCTCCCGCGCCGGCCAGGCTCGTTTGGAGAAATTTCCGTCGATTCAGATTAAACATGGCTGAAAGGCCATTCTGCAAATCATTGCTGGTCATGCATTCAGAAAGTTAAGGATCAGGGAATAAATAATTAATAGCCAGGATTTTGATCTTTTACCGGATCGATGGCTTTGTTATAGCCGAGCTCCGAAACGGCGATAGGCCACAGATACGCTTTTTCTGCGATGGTCTTGCCCTTGGTAGCCATGATGAGTTCCTGTGCTTTGTCGGTACGCTTCAGTTCAAGCCACCGCTTGCCTTCATACTGAAACTCATAGCCGCGTTCTTTGATGATCAAATCCAGGAACGTAGCCGCGTTATAGTCTGCCGGTTTGAAATCAATGGCCGACGGAGTAGTGGGATTCAGCCCATACGCCCGGCGGTGTACCTGGTTCAACGCTTCCATCGCTTCGGCCGTTGGGCCATTTGCCGTACGGCCGGCGGCTTCGGCGTAGATCAGCAGTAAATCGGCGTAACGATACCAGGGAGCATCGTTAGCGGCTCCGGAACCTCCGATAGCATCGGGATCAATAAATTTTTTGTTTAACAGAGAGGTAGTGCCTATACCGATGTTATAGGGATACCAAAGGCCTTTCCGCAGATCTTTGTTATCCCACTTCTGATATAAGGGGTTACTGGTATCACTATGATGACCATAAACCCCTCCACCCCCATGCAGGCGGGTGCCGGGATGGTTTGTCAGCCATGGCCACAAATTACCCTGCCCCGTCTGGTGGGAGTACTTCAGGTAAAAAATTTCTTCCGGTGTTGTAATGACAGCCGGGCCGAAAATTTTCTGAAAATCGTCCGTAGAGGCAACCGGCACCAGCGCAAACCGTTTCAAGTCCATAACTTCTTTGGCTTTATCGCGGGCTTCCGCAAACTTCTCCAACTGAAGATAAACGTCTGCCAGAACCGTTTTCGCTGCCCATTTAGAAGGCCGGCCGGATTGTGGAACCTGATCGGACAGATTCGCTTCGGCCTCTTTCAGATCAGCCACAATCAACTCATATACTTCGGCTACCGGATTGCGTTTGGCATTAATCTCGGTCATATTCTGCTCGGTTCGGAGCGGTACGGCTCCCCAGTTTCTGACCAGATGAAAGTAATTGAACGCACGCAGAAACTTGGCTTCGGCGACGTACCGGGCTATATCGGCTTTGCTGACCGCTTTACCATTAGGCGCATTCTTTATGACCAGATTGGCATTTCGGATACTCAGGTAAAATCCCTCCCAGGCCCCTGCGGTGCGGCTGACGTTCACATTATCAAGCCCCTGAAAGTTATTGAGTACGGTATAACTGCCTCGTCCGTAGGCATAATCGATATGGGCTTCCAGTACGGCGATGTACACCCCCATCCCACTGGTGTTACTGCTCCGAAGCGGAGTATAAATGGCATTGACAGCGGCTTCTACCTCAGCCTTTGTATTGTAAAAGGTTTCAACGGCGAGCGATTTTGTCTCTTCTTCCAGAATATCCTCACAGGAGGTACTCATTAGCAACAGCGCTCCCCAAAGAAGCCTGCTTAAATAGGGCCATAAGCCGCAGGAGAAATAAGTGTCTTTCATGATTTTACCTGAATAATTTGACCAATATATGCCGTGGAGAATTAACGTCTGGTTCAGAAACCGGCCCTCAAACCAAGCGTTATTACTTTAGCGGTAGGATAGCTAAACTGATCAAACCCCTGCGCGGTGGAGTTCGATCCTCCGTTTGAATTAACTTCCGGATCCCACCAGGAGTACCTGGTAAAGGTTACCAGATTTTGTCCGCTGGCGTAAAGTTGTACGTTCTGAATCCAGTTCAGCCCCCAGTTCTGCACCGGAACTTTATAGGCCAGCTGAATATTCTTCAGCCTTAAATAGGACCCGTCTTCGACGAAGCGGTTCGACACATTGATTCGGTTTGTATTGCTGATGACCGGATATTTCGCGGTCGGATTAGCGCTGCTCCAGTGATTGAGGTATACCTCCCGTGGCATATTCAGGCCGTTGTTGTAATCGACGGTATTGTTGATAGCACTGGTGTTAAAAATGTCGTTGCCCTGCGTTCCCTGAAGAAAAATGGTCAGGTCAAAATTTTTGAAGGACATACTTGAATTAAGCCCGTAAATAAAATTTGGGTTCGGGTTACCGATATAGGTTTTATCCAGCACGGTGATGGTGCCGTCCCCGTTCAAATCCTTGTACCTGATTTTCCCTTTTTCATCATACCCATCTTCCAGATACCCCCAGAACCGGCCGATGGGCTGCCCTTCTCTAAGAATATTCCGGGTGTCGGTGATGGTATTTATATCGACATATCCGCCCAGTATGTCCTGGCCACCGTATAGCTTCATGACCTTGTTCCGGTTCAGTGACACAATGGCGTTGAGATCCCATTTGAAAGGACCATTTAACACATTGGTGTTAACACTGAACTCGAAACCTTTATTCTGCACTTCGCCAATGTTCTGGATGGTGTTGATAAAGCCCAGCGAAGAGGGAAGCTGAACCGTATTCAGCAAATCGCGGGTATTTTTGATGTAATAATCAGCCGTGATGACAACGCGGTTTTGCAAAATTCCCAGATCGATACCGATGTCTTTTTGCTCGGTCGTCTCCCATTTCAGGTTGCCGGGCAAGACGGTTCCCGGTGCATACGTGGTAAAGAGGGCATCATCGAAGACCGTCTTTCCGGAGAAAAGCTGATTGAGCGTTGCGTATGCGTTGATGGCCTGGCTGCCGGTAAGTCCCCAGCTTACCCGCAGCTTCAGGTCGGTAATGGTCGTGTTATTCTTCAAAAACGCTTCGTTCGAAATACGCCAGGCCAGAGCGGCCGAGGGGAAATATCCCCATTTATTTCCCCGGCTATATTTAGAGGATCCATCGACCCGAAAACTGGCGGTAGCCAGATACCGACTGTCGTACGAGTAATTTATCCTGCCCAGATAGGATAATAAGGTTGATTTTGAGAAAGAGGAGTTGGGAATACCCGGTGTATTGGCAGCCGCCAGGTCGTAGGTTTGGCTGGTGTTACTCAGAAACCCGATACCGCTGCCGCTTAGGGACGTGCTGACAAAATCCTGATAGGTAAAGCCGGCTACGGCCGCAACACTATGCTTCAGGTTAAAGGTCTTGTTATAACTGATAGTATTCTCACTCAGGAGGCTGGTAAACTGAGCCGTGTTTACACCGGCACTTCCCTGGGAATTGACAAAATTATTCGTCGTATAGGAGTCAGTACGGTCGTCTGAATTTTCAATGCCACCCGATACCTTGATTGTTAATTCCGGTATCGGATTGTAAATCAGGGCCGCATTGCTCAAGACCCGGTTGCCCCTGGTCTGACTGGATTGCTCGTTTAGAAAATTGATCGGATTGATGAGCTGGGCGTTAATAAACGAATAGGCGGTTCCAAAGACGCGGTAAGCACCATCGTCGGTATACGGAGTAAGAATGGGCGGAGCTGAAATAGCGCCGGCAATTAATGAGCCTCCCCGGTTACCCCCCTGACTGTTTTGGGAATTGGTTTTAAGCCGGGTAAGCGTACCGGCAAAATTTACCTGAAGTTTGCGGCTGATTGCATGGTTTATATTAGCGCGCAACGAGTATCGGTTATAATCGCTGCCGCGAATAATACCATCCTGATTGAACATACTTCCGGACAGCGAAAACTGCGTTTTCTCATTCCCTCCGCTTACATTCAGCGCCAGAGTTTTCATAGGGGCCTTTCGGAACACAAAATCCTGCCAGTCAAAACCCTCACCAAACGCATCAATCTGCTGCTGGGTAAAATACGGCTTCAGGTTATCGTTCTGGGCCTGTTCATTGTAAAAGGTAGCGTATTCCCGGGCATTCATCAGGTCCAGCTTTTTGCGAAGCGTCTGTGAACTATAACTGGTCTCGACATCAACCCGTGTTTTTCCCGCTTTACCCCGCTTGGTAGTAATCAGAATGACCCCGTTGGCTCCACGTGATCCATATATGGCCGTGGCTGAGGCATCTTTTAAAATTTCAATATTTTCAATATCAGCGTTATTTAACACCGTAGGGTTATTGCCGGATATGGGGAATCCATCCACTACATACAGGGGCTCATTACTGCCTTGAATAGAGTTGGTTCCCCGGATACGGACACTGACGGGCCCACCCGGTGCCCCTGTATTTTGCAGCACCTGTACCCCGGCTGCCCGGCCGGATAAAGCCTGTAACACATTGGTGGTCGGGAAGGCGTTGAGTTCTTTTGCCTTTACCTGCGACAACGATCCGGTCAGGTCGCTTTTTTTAACTGTACCATAACCGACTACCACTACTTCATCCAGGGTCTTCTGATCCGGGACCAGCTGAACGTCGAGGTTCGTTCTCGTACCAAGGACCACCTCCTGATTCACATAACCCACGTAGGAGAAGACCAACGTAACGGCGTCGTCCGGTACATTCAACCTGAATTCGCCTGCGGCATCCGTGGATGTACCGCGGGTGGTATTCTTGACGACCACACTCACACCCGGTAATCCCTCGCCGGTTTCACTCCTGACCCTTCCCGTAATGGTACGGTCTATGGCCGTCTGTCGCACCATTTTATCACTGGTTAAGCCAGCCGTAGTCTCCGCTTTTTCAACGGGTCCGGCACCGGAAGCCGGTAGGGACGCAGGTACCAACTCCCCCGCTGACCCGGTATTGGTTACCACTTTTCGTTCCTTCTTTTCAGCAATAACCAGATAGGAGGTACTGTTTACTTTTTTATAACGGAAACCCACAGGGCGTAATACCCGATCGAGGTTCTTTTCCAGGGATGCGGTTGGGCTGAGTAATCCTTTCGCAACGGATACCCCTTCCACCGCCTGCACTTCGAAAAGGATATCGACACCGTATTGACTCTTCAGTTCATTCAGAACGTCTTTGAGTTGCCGGGTAGCTTCTTTGCCCGGCTGTGTTTGTGAGACATTGTGCGCCAGCACCACCGACTGCGACCAGCTATTTCGCAGTCCGAAGAGCAAAAACATAGCCATAAGCCCGGCCTGACTGGCTTTTTGCAGATACTTGTTCATACGTTTAAGGGTTTAGGATTGCTTCCTTATTGGTCGGAAAGCCGAACATGATTGCCCTGACGGACAACGGTAATATCTAACAGTTCTGAAATAGATTGCAGGAGTTGATCCACATTTTCTGCCCGGAATGATCCCATCAGCTTACGTTGGGCTAACGTACTATCACTGATGTCGACGTGTATGCCGTAATTCTCTTCCAGCAGATACGCTACCTCCTGTAAGGTTGTCTCTTCAAAGACGAATCGTTTCTGCCGCCACGCTGCCTGCTCCTGGGGATCTTTGGTAGTCTTATGGGCAAGCTGGTTCCGGCTATCAATCGAGACCAGGTCGCCCGGTTTCATGGTAACCTGTTTCGCGGTATTATTTTGCTGATAATGGATCTCTACTTTTCCTTTGTTAAGGGCTACCCGGGCTCCGCGGTTTCGGGCGAATACGGTAAACTCGGTTCCCAGGACAACTACGTCCACCTTTCGCTCGGTCTTAACGATAAACTTCTGATCATCGGCCGTATGGGTTACCGAAAAAAGGGCTTCCCCCTTCAGGAGTACCTCCCGTGTTTCCCGGCCAAACCCCCAGCGGGGTACGCGTAACCTAGAATTAGCGTTGAGTACGACATCACTCCCATCAGCCAGCCGAATCGAACGGGTTTCGCCAAAGCTGGTGGCATACGTATGATACCGTAGTTGGTCCCGCATCAGAAAGCCTCCCATTCCTAAAAGCAGCAGGATAGAGGCTGCCACAAACCAGCGCCGGATGGTCCGTTGCCTGAACAGGTATTGATCAGCCGTGGAGATAGCGGCAACAGGCTCATCCGTATGCGGGTTCTTCGCCAGAAACTGACTAAAAGCCGCCAGCGCCGGCTGCGTCTGCGCCAGGTATTGCGGGTGGGCAGCCTCCCATTCCTCAAGCCACCGGTAATACTGCTCCTCGTTTTCTTTTTCCCGCAGCCACTGCGCGATCAGTTCACGTTGCAGAGGAGACGACTTCCGGGCGAAATGATTAAATATTAGCTCTTTATTAATATCAGCTTCCATAATTTCAGATTACTTGAGGATAGAAAACTTAGAATCAACGCCTGCTTCTCAGTAATCAAAAGGGAACAATCGCCCGATAGCCAGCATGACCACGAGCCAATGATCCTTAAGTCCTTTCCGAATGATGCTTAAGGCTTTAACCAGGTGCACCTCCACGGTTTTAATGGAGATGCCCAACTCCTGGGCGATCTCCTGGTATTTCCGGCCTTCAAATCGACTTAGCAAAAACACTCGGCGGCACTGGGGAGGCAGTGACTCCACCAGGTCTTCTACCCGGTGAAAGACTTCTTCATACTGCAGGACCTGATCCGGACGCAAACTGGCGATCTCCTCCCGGCTTTCTGCCAGCGTAATATCCTCTAAGGGCTGAAATTCCAGCCGGAGGTAATTGTAGGCCGCATTTCGAACACTCCGAAATAAATAATAGCGGTACGATGAGTTGACGCTTTCGTACGCTTTTGTCTTCCAAAAGGTACAGAATACCTCACTCACCAAATCCTCGGCGGTTTCTCTGGAATAGACGAACCGAACGGCATGACTGCACAAAGCCTGGTGATAGCGCTGAAAGAGCAACTCGCATCCCTTCTGGGGATTTTCAGCGAAGGCCTTTCTGATGAAAAGTTCCGTTTCTGTATGGACCGGGCTCTCCTCCGTGGACGTACCCGGCGGATCGGATGAGCGAATGACGATCAGGTCTGCCTGGTAAGGTTGTGGAGTGGAATCCATTAAGGAACGAATGTGCATAGCCGGTCAGTTAGGAGGTCAGGAATTTGCAGTCGTATATTCACAAGACAACTTTTCCGCAAAATCACCTTACTCAACTGTAATTTTTTCTTGAAAAAAAGCAAAAGCTGCAGTTAACGTAAACGCCTTCGTCGCTTACTACAGGGAGGATTTACGTCGAAAGGCTTATTTGCTCAGAAGAATACTACTTTTACTCATTGGTTAAGAAGGTAAGCCGGTTAGGGACAGCCGCCCTTCTTCAGAAAACTTAGAAGGATCGCATTCGCCGAGACTATCGGTTGCTCTGTTTCAAGTGGGGAAAGCATCAATCGTATCGCACTCCGCACGGGAAGCATTTTAGCCTTATAAGCCAAAGCGAACCGCTAGAACTCATTCCACCAGGCAGTCCGCTTTGCCGCCGTGCCAATGGTATACGGTTCGCCAATGCGCGGCACCGTCACCGGAACGTGCAGGCTATCGGCCGCTTTCACGTACAGATTGACCGATTCGTTCCAGGCATGCTCCGACTCCGCGTATTTGCCCCAGTGAACGGGCAAGGTCATAGCCGCCCGCAGATCCAGCGCGGCCTGGGCGGTTTGCGTGGGAAACATATGGCTTTGCGGCCACTTTACATTGTACTGCCCACATTCCAGCAACGCCAGGTCAAAGGGACCGTATTGCTCACCGATTAGTTTGAAGTGCCGGCTGTATCCGCTATCACCGCTAAAAAAGACCGTATGGCCATCCGCTTTGATTACGTACGATGCCCATAAGGTCTTTCTGACTTGTTTGAACGTCCGGTTAGACCGGTGATGAGCCGGGGTTGCCGTGATCGTTATTGCCTCCGACAGCCTGGCAGACTCGTTCCAGTTGAGTTCGGTAATCATATCGTCGGGAAAACCCCAGTGCCTGAAATGAGAACCTACCCCGATCGGCACTATCACTCGTTTGACTTTTTTTCGCAGTCTTTTGACCGTCAGGTAATCCAGGTGATCATAATGATCGTGCGATATGACCAGCGCATCGATCACCGGCATATCGTCATGGTCATAGACATTGCTCCCGTCAAACGCCCTGATGGCCCCTTTGAACGGACCGGCAAAGCCACTAAAGCTGGGATCGAAAAGAATGTTAACCGAACCTGTTTTCAACAGAAACGACGAGTGACCAAACCAGACAACCGTCGGCCTGGTGTAGGTTGCATTGACCAGATCGGTTTTAACGGTTATGAGCGGTTTGGCCGGAAGCAGCTCTTTGGGTTGCCCCGTAACGTACTTTAGCATCCGTAACCAGCGTGGGCCTCTTCGTACCGGCGTTGTGGTGGCCGGCGCCACCGTCTGGACATTCTGAACGATCTGATCCAGGTTCTGAAACGCGCCGTCCTGGTAATTAGGCAGCGCTTCAATTCGTTTCAGGGCCTCCCCGGATGGATTTTTACCCAGTGCTCTGATCGGATTGCAACCCTGTGCCAGCACGACAACAACGGCCAGCATACCGACAACCAGCAACCCCCAAATCCGGCGTTTTATAGGAATCAGCTTCAATTGACTCATACGGAATGGCTTCTAACTGCTCTGTTTCATTATACTAACTTCGCCAGAGCCACATGGTCTGCGTCAGGGGGCTACTGATTCGTTCAGTATCAACTTATTTCTGTGGCATAAGGTTACAACAGGCCCTGTTTCAAATTCTCCACCCCATCCCCCTTGATCGTCACGTTCTTCCGGTTATCGTCCAGGAAAAGATCGAAAAGCAGGTAGTACGGATCAATACCTGCCTGGGCCGGCTTTTCGGATACCCGTACCGTAATGGTGGTTTCTTCCGCGGTGATTTTGTGCTTCTGCCGGTAAAGCGGCTTACTTTTTACACCGGGAGCAAAAACGCCTATTTCAATCCAGTCATTTAAGGGCTGCGCAATGTCCGATCCGGTGCTGTCAATGATGTATTTTTTCGCTTTTACCCGGAGGGTGACTTTCCAGTTTCTGGCATCGATCTGCTCCGCACTTACCTGGTCCGTCTTCATCTGCCAGTACAGGTTTTTCTCGAAATAATCGCTCAGCAGCCCATGCAGTGAATCGGGCATCGCTGCCTTCAACTCCCGATACAGATCCAGGGTGTTTGGCAGCGGTGGCTTTCCGGTACCATGCCTGGTAAGCATTTGCCGCAAGGCGTCGTTTACCGCTTCTTTATGTGTATACCGGGTCAGGGCGTACAAGGCCATTACTCCTTTGCGGTAACCCAGAAATGGATCATTGGCCTGCAGCAAACTGTTCATGTACCACATTCGGGGGACTTCATAGTCATCTCTCCACATCTGAAGCAGCAGACCTACCTGCTCCTCACCGTACGTATGCTCTACCACCTGTAAGCCTGAATAGTTGGCCACCGACTCAGACACGACGGGTGCGCCTTCGGAAGCGGCCGGAATAACCTGCCCTGTTCCAAACCACTGATGCGCCACTTCGTGCGCCATGGCAAAAAAGACAACATCCAGTGCCTGCGGATTGTCGTTCTGATTTAACAGAACAAACGGTTCTCCAAAGTCAACGGCGGAGGGCTCCGCATTCAAAAACCCTTCCGAGTCGGAACGTTCCGTGATGGTAAGATGATCGTGGGGGTAGGGCCCAAACGTCCGGGTAAAATAAGGAAGAGCAGCCTGCACACTCCTCGCGATTCGCTTAACGTTCTCAGCATGGCCGGGATGATAATAAATCGTGAACGTTACATCCCGCTTTCTGCCGGAAACCGTGTCTTTCCAGACCGAAGCGTATTTTTCGTACCGGGCCGAGAAGATAGAGAAGGTATTCCGGATCGGAGCATGGGTAGCATACTGAAAATAGCTCCGGCCTTTCTCGTTCCATGCCCGTACCAGCTTTCCGGGTGCAATGGCGGTCTGTCCTGCCTCCGTGCCGACTACAGCCTCAAAGCTGATCAGTTCCTGTCCCGACCTTACCTGGCGCGAATTGGGATCATACAACGAAGGCAGCTTCCAATCGGATAAGCCATAGTTCTTTCTGTCCGGGTCGTTCCGGAGTTCGCGATTCAGACTATAACCGATCGTCGGCAGCCTCTCATAATTGATAAAGTACGTCCCATTCTCGACCACCGACACATCCATACCCTTATTCCGGAACCCTTTCGACTGCCACACGACCTCAAAATTCAGCTGCACGGAGTCTCCCGGCTGTAGCGGTTTTTGCAGTTTGTAGGTAGTAAAACCGTGAAACCGATCGTCTACCACCGCCCGCGCCGGCACGTTAAAGCGGATATTCCTGGTTTCCACGCCATGTTTGATATCCAGACAAACGGTGTCAACCGGTACCTGGGTCAGATTGACCAGTTTATAACGCCCCCGGATCTCGGCCTTTCGCTCCCGGGGATATAATTCAACGTTTACTTTTGTGCCGGTAACGCTGGGCTGCGGCCGGTTGAGATACTTCCGATAGTGGATTTCATAGCCCGCCTTCTGCTCGACCCATGTACCGGAAGAAACATACTCATTCAACACATTGGTATTGTAAACGATATAGCCGCCTGTAACCAGTACAATGACCAACCCGGCCAGGGCGGTTAAAGTGGTAGACCGTGTGAACCGGTTCTTAATGAGCTGGACTCTTCCCCTGAAGTGTTCCGGCATCGTGCGAACCAGCAGTAACTTGCCCACTACCGCCAGGAGCAGAGCCCAGCCAAACCAGTAGGCTTTAAACCAAAGGAAGGGAGCGAGAAAAGGACCATACCCTCTCATGTCCGTATAGGACCCGCCAGGGTCTGAACCATAGAGGAACAGGTTGTGCTCAATACCCAGTTTTTCGGGAAAAACCAGGCACAGATACACCATCAGTACGGCCAGATGACCCAGGTATTTATGGTTCACCAGGGCATGTACAGCCATCACCAGCATCGCAAACAGCAGGTAATTGATGAGCTGGATCCCAAACAAGGCTTTGATAAATACCCCGAGTGCCACACTGGTCTGCCCATTGATAAGCTGTATCCCTATGCCCGCCAGCAGCAGAAAGCCCATCCAAAGGCCAATCACCAGGGCCAGACCCAGAAACTTACCAAGAAAAAGCCCCCACTCCGATACAGGCATAGTATCTGACATGGCATTCAGATTGGACTCCCGTTCGCGCCAGATCAGTTCTCCGGCTAAAAAAGTAAGGAGCATGGGAATGAGGACCAGGCCCGAATCGGTATTCGTCAGGGATGCGGTAAGCATCGGGAGTACGTTCATGGGGGTGGCATATTGCGGCACCCCTTTTGCTTTCAGGTATTCGCCCGCAAAAACGACCAGATGGAGGGCATACAGACCGACAAGGGTAAGTCCGGTTTTGCTCCCGGCGATATACCGGAAAGAAGACCGGGTTATCGCCAGCAGCTGGCTGAACCAGGCAGAACGCCCAAAAGAAGGCAGAAAAAAAGAGGCCGCTGTAGACTCCACCGCCGGAAGATCGGTAACCGCTACTTCGGCAGCCGTCTTTTTCTTCTTTCTTTTCGGGGCTGAATTTTCAACCTGGTGCGTGAACGTAAAGAGGTGGTAACTATAGGCCAGCAGCAGGGTGGCTATGGCAAACCAGATCAGCCGGTTCCACAACAGCGTACCAGTAAGCTGAATAAACCGGTTGTTCCGTTCAAAAGGCGTCCAGGTTTCGATTTCCTTGATAAGAGAAACCCCGACCAGATCAACCAGATTGTACAGCTCTAACTTTCCCAGCCAGACGGCTACCGAGTAACCGATGAGTTGGGAAAGGATGGGAAACAGGAGAAAACTTACCAGTAAAGCTGCGATAGCTTTCCGCTGTACCACTGACACAGAAAACTGACAGGCGGTAACATAAAAGGCCAGCGGCAATGAGAGGTAGAAATAAGCGGATAGAAACGCTTTCAGACTGAACGGACCTATCTGCCCCGGCTGCCCTGTGCGGAGGTAAAAGCTTAGAAAAAACCCGATGGGAATAACCAGGTGAATCAATGCGTTAAGCAGAAAGGCAGCCGTGAAACGTCCGGAGAGGTACTTCCATTTGCTTACCGGTGTGGTATACACGAGAGGAAACATCCGGGTCTGCACGTCCCGGGCAGCAGCCTGCCCGGCAATGACACCGGCCGTGAGCAGCCAGATCACACTGTTGAAAATTGTCGCGAAGACAAGAAATGAAGGTGCGTTCAGGTAAATGGTATCATCACCGGGTCGTACGATTGCGGTGAACCAGAAAGAAACCATGAAAGCCAGGAAAAAATAGACCCAGGTAGAAGGGCTGCTGAGCTGATACCCGAATTCATAGCGGAAGATCTGACGGAATATCATAAGGCTGCCTCCTGTTTCTTTCTGCCCGTTCCCATAAGGCCGGTCATGGTGCTGAAATAGACATCTTCCAGATCCGGCTCAACCATCTCAAATCCACTTCCCGGCTGTATGTCACTGTACACATGAACCACCGTTTTTCCCGAGAATAATTTGGTTGAAATCACCTGGTGATGCTGCTCAAGCTCCGGAAGCCCACTTTTTTCAATCATCAGCCGCCATATCTTTCCCCGCAGCGCGTTTATGGCCGCCAGCGGCTGCGTTTCCAGCAGAATCTCCCCTTTGTTGATAATGGCCATGTTGGTGCATAATTCGGAAACATCCTCCACGATATGGGTCGACAGGAGCACCACACTGTTTTCGCCCAGCTCACTGAGCAGATTGAGGAATCTCACCCGTTCAGTTGGGTCAAGTCCGGCGGTAGGCTCATCCACAATGAGTAGCTTTGGATTACCCAGCAGCGCCACGGCAATGCCGAAACGCTGGCGCATCCCCCCGGAAAAGCCGCCCAGCTTTTGCCGGCGTGCATCCCAGAGATTCACTTTTTTCAAGAGCGATTCGACTACCTCCCGGCGGGCTTTTTTTTGCGAAAACCCTTTCAATACCGCAAAATAATCCAGCAGGTTTTCTGCAGTTGCCTTGGGATACAGCCCGAACTCCTGGGGGAGGTAGCCCAGTGTTTTACGGACCTCATCCTTATCATTGAGCATATCGATATCGCCCAGGTGTATGGTTCCTTCACTGGGGTCCTGAAGCGTTGCCAAAATCCTCATTAACGTAGATTTACCCGCCCCATTAGGACCGAGCAGACCATACATACCGTTGGGAATGCAGAGGGAAACCTGGCTAAGCGCAGTAACGCCGTTGGGATAGGTCTTCGAGATGTTATTGATTTTTAACTCCATGCTTTTTCGTCGTCTAACTGAAGCAAACTAATGGTGTAGCGGGGCACGATTTAACCTCAGCCAGGACGAATGTATAATATAGTACTATGCAAGGCAAGGTACTTTGTCAAATTTATGTCTTGTTGGTGAATTTTGGGTATGAGCGGAGAATTTTAGGGATGACCGGCCAGGCGGGCAGCCCGCTGGAGAATACCTATTTCCCGATCGCTGCGGGGAAAGCGAAAAGTATGCCGACAGCCGCCTACGCCGTGGCGTTTTCAGTAAGGATCGTGTCTCGTGCCTATCGGCTTTGGCGAAAGGGTTCGTGGAGCCAGGTTAACAAATGAATCAATGATGGTCATAACCTGCACCCTACCGGAGCCGGTACAGCCGCAGCATACCCGGCTCGGGTATCGGTCCCTGCCGGGGACGATCGCGGTTACGGCCCAGCGTTTCCCAGCGGAGGATATAACGGGAGTCCGGCTCCGGAACCGTATTATCATCTTCGCGGATGTTTACCTGAATACCGGGGAACAGCGTTTCGGCGTTTAGCAGGGCCGGTGGTGTTTTGACCGGAAACGGCAGCGTCTGGACAGGCTTAAGAGTAGTCGGGTCCAATACCAGCAGGCCGTCGCCGGCCCTTTTGCTTTTATACGCCATGGTGAGTTGACCGCTTCTGCTCACCTGCACCGGTTGCACGCCTACTTCAGCTTCGATGGAGCCGCCACCCCCAAACTCCCAGCGGTGCTGCCAGTCGGTAGCCTGGTATAGCTTCCAGCCCGTAGCCTCCCGGCGGGCGTTGTAAATCTGGGTGTTGCCCTGCCCATCGTACTTATGGTATGTGATAACCGGGCGCTGCTGCGCATCAAAGCCAATCACGGTATTGCCGTTGATCATCCCGCCTTTGGCCGGTACGGGATCGATAATTTCGGCGGTGGCCAGGGTGATGGGCAGGCGCAGCGGAGTACCGTTACTTTTCTCCCAGTGGATGAGGTCTTTGCTGCGGGCGTAGCTCAGATCATGATTGGTAGCGGCATCGGGCGTATCGCGCCATACCCAGACCAGGTGGTAGTAGCCATCCGGCCCCACCAGCGGTCCCTTCAGGTAAGCGTTCATCAGGCCTTCGCCATCAACAAGGGGTGTATCGAGCAGCCGCTTCCATACGTTCTGTGCCGGATCATAGCGGTTGTATATCTGGTTGCCCGAGCCGCTGGACCCATCCCGGTAGGCAAAGATCATTTCGCCGGCCGGTCCGTTGAAAAACTCCGGGTAGGTGGTCCGCAGCTCTTCCCGCCCGGTCATGCCCGGCATACGCCGGATAGAGGTAATGTCGTGCGGCCGGGTTGCATAGAAATACTTGAGGGTATCGCTGTGCATATTGCCCGACAGGTGCAGATGCCCGTTCCGGTCCAGCGCCATGGCGATGTAATTGTGGCTGTCCCAGCCTACCCGCGTGGGCAATACCTGATAGGTCCAGCGATTCTGCCCCAGGCGCCGGTAAGCTACCGTCAGGTGCCGGTCCTGGTCGTAGTAGGCTACGTACTGGTGGGGCGGGTGGGTCAGCAGCGAAAAGCCGACCGGGTGCCCCGGCCACACCTTCGCAATGTCGAGTTGTTCCACCACTTGTGGTGCCTTACCGGATTGCCGGTCTGCCAGTTGTTTGTCCCCAGTGCCGGCATCGGTCCGGGGCGTTGTTCGCGATCCGGTACAGTTTAGGAGGAGGGCAGGCAGCAGGCCAAAAAGAAGCAGGTATCGTTTCAAAACAGTCAGTGTTATAGTCTCTGGTAGTAAGACACATACACTTGTGAAATCTACTGTGTGCCAGCAAGGCCCAGGCGCTTTAAGTAGCTTTCGGCCAATCCTGACTTCTGTTTCCGGACCTACTGTATTCCATCGTTATGCATCCAGTGCGATTTTTTACTTTTTTACCCCTATTTCTTTTTGCGTTCGTACTACCGGCACTCGCCCAGACACCACAGGGCCCGGATCGCTGGCTAAAAGACATGAAGGCTTTCGAGAAGCAGGACAGCCTGCTGATGCCGCCACCCGGCGGTATCGTTTTTACCGGCAGCTCGTCGGTCACCATGTGGCGCTCGCTCCAGCAGGATTTCCCAGGAAAGGTTCTGGTCAACCGGGGTTTTGGCGGTTCCCAGTTGGTTGACGCCAATCATTACTTCGACCGGATCGTAGCCAAATACCAGCCGAAGCAGGTGTTTCTGTATTCGGGTGAGAACGATATAGCCGCCAAACAAACGCCGGAGCAGGTGTATGAGCGCTTTAAGGTATTCGCCCGGAACATGAAGACGCAGTTACCGAAGGCCGAACTGGTGTATATTTCCATGAAGCCCAGCGTGTCGCGCTGGAATCAATACCCCGCTA
Organism: Nibrella saemangeumensis; assembly: GCF_039541915.1. Taxonomy (NCBI): domain Bacteria; kingdom Pseudomonadati; phylum Bacteroidota; class Cytophagia; order Cytophagales; family Spirosomataceae; genus Nibrella; species Nibrella saemangeumensis. The sequence goes on along the minus strand of NZ_BAABHD010000022.1, from coordinate 237,396 downwards.
TGCAGAAGGCCAACCGGAAGATAAAGCGCTATGCCTTCTGGCACCCGCGGGTGAAATTTGTGGATGTGGGACCCGTGATGCTGGGCACCGATGGCAAGCCCAGGCCGGACATCTTCCTGAAAGATAACCTGCACATGAACCGCACTGGGTACGAGCTCTGGATTAAAGTGCTGGAGCCGCACCTGGCCGATTAACCGATTTGCGGTTGGAAAGTCAGGGAATCAGGCAGGCCTATCCTGCTGCGTTCGACAGCTTGCATCGTACGCCCCCTCGCGGGTCTTTCTCCCAGGCCGTTGCAGACGAAGTGCGGTTAGCTCATTCCGGCTCCAACCTGACAACAGTCAGGCCGGCCGGCTACCTGCGTCATACCGTAAGCCGCTGATAACCGGCACCTTTACCGCTGCAACGGCGATAGCATCCGGAGCGCAGCGGCTTATGAAACAGATACTATACACCCTGTTCAGTATATTTCTCGGACTGACACCGGCATTCGCCCAGACTACGGTCGGCGGAGCGGGCTTTTTCCGGACAGGCTACATGAACCTCCGCGACGCCGGAGCTACCGCCCGGCATTTTGCACCCAACGGGTCTCCCGCCATGGGCGATGGCTTTGCCCTGGCCGGGGCCGAAGGTTACTACCGCCATAACCGGGTCATTGTGGGGTTGGGCATCATGGCGATGCAAACCCGCACGACCCGGTTTGCGGATCAGGCTATCGAACGCACCGCATCCACCGGAACCGTTAAACTCGGCTATATCATTCACGAAGGGAAACGGTGGTTTGTGTATCCGGCCATCGGCCCTGGACTGTCAACCCTCAGTCTCACCCGGCACGAGCCCAATCGAACCGTAACCATCCGGCACCTGTTCAGCTACGCTACCGACGTCAGCCTCAACGCCGATCTGAAACTCACCAACTGGTCCTGCGAGCGTGAACACTACAGCGGCCTGATGCTGGGATTACGCGCCGGTTACCTGGTCAGTCCCGGTTCTGCCCAGTGGAAAAGCAGTAGCGATCTGGGCCAGATGGCGTCCCTGCCTACCTACGCGACCAACGGGTTTTACGTAGCCGTTTCGGTGGGCGGGGGACGTTTTGGCCTGAGAAAGCCGTGATGCTGGGGCGGGCTGACGACGAACCTCAAAATGCCCGCTCATACGTATTACTGTCCCAGCACAGCTAATGCCTTCTCCAGTACCTTGTCTTTGCCGGCGACAATGTCTGCCGGTGTATTTACTACCGTAATTTCGGGCGCTATGCCGATACCTTCGTAACTTTTGCCGTCGGCGGCCCGGTAGTCGCCAACGCTGACGGAGAAGATCCAGCCGTTGGGTAACTCCCGGCGGGTAATTTCGGAGAAGATGCCATAGGTGGTATCCCCGATCTGCGTCACGCTGGCGTTCTGGTTCATGGCCAGGGTAAAGGTTTCCCCCGCACTTTCCGTAATGCGGTTGGTGAGCAGGGCAACCGGTTTGGTGTACTGCCAGGAGCCGGTTGGGGCTACGTACCATTCCGTTGGCTCCGTAAAATCGCCGTGACCGGGGCCGTTTCGCAGGCGGCTGGTCATGAACAGGTTACGAGTAGAGGCAAAGCGTCCGGCTACGTACTGGCTTACCCGATCATCCCCCCCTTCGTGGTCGCGAATATCCACGATGAGCGCTTTGGTATCGCGCAGCGCTGATAATGCCTCTTCGAACGCCTTTTCGTAAAAGCTACGGCTCTGGCCAAAATCCCGGAAGTGAATATAGCCGATGTTACCGGGGAGCGTCCCCGACACAAGCTGTACGTCCCCGGCCAGGCTAAACTCACGCACCTCCTGTAAATACGTTGTACGGACGAGTTTCAGATTAAAATCGCCTTTCTGGTAATCCGGGCCGCTGTCGTGCCGACGGGCGGGCGAGCCCGGTGCCAGCAGCCATACATGGCCATCGTTCAACTCATCAAGTACCTGCGTTGTCAGGGTATAAAAAGCATCGTCACTCATGCCGTTTGTGACTTTCGGCCGGTACTTCTGGTACACGGCCGGCCAGTCTACTTTTTTCGCCCCGAACAGGCCATACAGGCGATCGTATTGCTGCCAGAGTTGTTCAAAGTTCGTTTCGGGGTTGTTGGCCGGCTCCGGGCCGAGTGTCAGGTCGTTGCAGGCACTCAGGCTCAGGAGCAGAAAAGCAAATATGGTATTGAGGATATAGTTCGTTTTCATGGCTGGATAAAGTTGAAATGGTAAACAAGGGAAAGAGTAGCCGTGTGAGCAGCCGTCCGGATAAGCTCAGGATCAGGGTACCGCAGATAACTGTACCGGTACGCGGCCTGCGCCGACCAGCGGGGACTCACCCGGAAGCGGTAACTCAGTCCCACCTGCGGATTGATAAACCGGGGCAGCGTTTCCCACTGGGTTCCCTGCATAAACGCTTTGGCGTTTGACTCATCCGGCGACGACACCACATTGCTGTACGGCAGCCGGGTAACGGCCGCCACGAGCGGCAACGACACATTGAGCGCCACCAGATGCCGGCGACCGAATGGCCAGCGCGTATGGTGCAGTAAACTCGCCGAAGCGGTGTTCATAGCCCAGGTCGTCATGGCTACCCCATCGGCATAGCCGGCCTGTTCGTGGAAACCGATGCCCCACCAGGTCTGCCGGTGGTTTGGCGTTTCGCGAAAGCGCAACAGGTATTCTACGTCTACCCCACCCCGATACAGCGTAGGGATCAGCACCAGCGGCTGCGCCGGGGTACCGCCCTCCGTCGCTTCATCGGCGAAGCTAAACGAGCGGACGCCTAAACCGGGCGCTACGTACGAGCCGGTAGCCGCCCGGAGATTCACCCGCAGCTGATGCCGGTTCCAGCGCTGGGTAAAGCCGACCCGCAGGCCATTCAGGTTGCCCATATACAGCATCGGCGAAGTCTGTAGATCGCGGGTTTTGACGGTTTCCCGGATAAGTCCAACCTGCAGTTCACTGGCAGACTGCTGGGTTGCAGATGGTTGGCCGGAGGCAATAAGCCACCCGACCGACAGCAGGGCTGTCGAAAAAAGCATTTTCATGATGTACTGGATTGTTATTTGGTTGTGGATAGATTAGCGGTAGAGACGCCAGCGGATTTCGGCTGAACCAGTTGCAGGGTATAATGCATCACCCGGTCATGGCCGCTGATGATGTCATCAATGGTCGGCACGACGGTATGATCGGGAATGATACCCCGATCATCATGCGGGTACCGGTCTACGCCGGCCATGTGAAAGCCGAACATGGGAATGCCCAGGTCCAGCTTAGAATGAGGCAGTTGAACAATGGTAAACACCCCGCTGCTATTGACCTTATAACCGCCACCGGTTTCCTGCCCGATGAACGTAGCGCGACCATCGGCATGGGTACGGGCGGCAAACTCCGTGGTTACCGAAAAACTGGAGCCGTTGAGCAGCACATATAGTTTGCCGTGGAAGGCGTCCCGCTGCGGTTTTTGCTCCTTTACACCGGTATGATACGGCCAGACATACCCCTCATCGGTTTTTTTGATCAGATGACGAAGCATTCCGTAAAACTTTGGCGTCCAGGCCGAAAACGAGAATTTCTCCTTCTGCCGGATGCTAATGTGGTCATAGTATCGGAAAGGCTTTTGGGCCAGGTACGAGTACAGCAGCACGCCATAAGCCTCCTCTCCGCCTTCATTATTGCGCAGATCGAGCACCAGATTTTGCACTTGTTTTTCCTTTAATTGCTGAAACGATTCCTTTAGGAACGTTTTGTAATCCTCGGCTTTGCCCATACCCCAGAACCGTTCAATGGTCATGATAGCGGTCTGGTTATCAGTAAATGTCAGGCGAAAAGGCTTTTGCGGAGCCGGTTTATGGCTTTGTTGAGCGTCCTTAATTGTCTTCTCAGAGATGGCCGGCAGCGTTACTATTTTTTCCCCTCCGTTAGATTTATAGACGATGTCAAACGAGGCCGGTGCCCCAATATACGTAGCGTAGAAGCCGGAGAAGAACTCATTGAGGTCGGCGTATTTACCGTTGATGGTATTGCCGTCAGCGAAGGTCATCCAGGGCAGCAATTGCCGGATCACCGATGCTATGGGCTGGCCGTTTACCGACACTACCTCTGCCCCGGCCGGTATAGTGCCTGAACCATAGTTGGCGACAACCCACGCCTTGTCTCCCACAAAATATAACTTTATGGGGAACAGCCGGTCCTGATGAAAGGGATAATGCTCATCGCGACCGGAGACCAGCCACTTGGTATGGCCACAGTGCAGGGCGGCCACCAGCGGGTTCATCGTTACAAAAAATGCTTTCCGCGACATAGGCTGATTGAGCTTACCAGCCGTTGCAGAGAACAGGGAGTCATACGTCCGCTTAGGCGTATACCGGTACATTTCGGGGTGAACCTGCTCCAGTGCGGTCCGGAAGCGGGTGAAATCTTCGGTCAGCTGCTGAACCGTCAGCAGTGGTTCCTCCTGGGATGTTTTGTGGGTCTGAGCGTGAGCGACCAGCGTTAGGAGGCAGCACGCGGCAATTTGTACAAACGTTTTCATGATGTGGTGTGGACTTGATTTATGGCACAAAATTGCGGCTAAATACGGTGTCTGTCGTCTAATCCGACCGAATCAGACCGGTTTAGCGGCTTTCCCGACGTATTCGGACGGAGTCTGACCGGTCATTTTCTTAAAAACGGCGTTGAATGTGGCCTTTGAATTGAAACCCGCTTCTTCGGCAATGCCCAGGGTGGTGTAATGGCTGTACTGCGGATCGGTGAGCAGGCGCTTCACTTCGGCCACCCGGTATTCATTCACAAAATCATAGAAATTCCGGCCAAGCCGGTCATTGAGGACCTGCGAGAGATGATGTCGGGAGATGTTCAGAGCCTCGGCCAGTTCATGGATCGTCAGCGTCTGGTTCCGGTACGGTTTTTCTTCGTCCATGTACGCCAGCAGCCGGGCCTGGTAGCGATCGGACAGCTCGTCGGGCAGGGCCGACTTTTTGTACTTTTCGGCGGTTTCGGTCGAGAGATCGTCGGCAATAGGTTCGGGTACGACCGGCAGCAGTTTATCCTGTTTGGTAGCCGGACCAACTGGTTTTTGATTGAACAGAACCGGCTGCGACAAGGCTTTGTAGCCGATCCAGTAGATCAGCACGATCACACCCAGGTAGTGGTATCGATACAGTCCACCCAGGCCGGGGATATTCCATTTGCGGGCGTAGAAGATGAGGACCGACGAGACGAGCAGCACCAGCACTAGCGACAGAAACTGCTGCAGCCACCGCAACCGCAATTGCTGCACCTCAGAATACTCATTGAGTACCCGCCTTTCGTGCCGGCGCAGCCCGTACACAGCCGCCGAGATATACACAATGTGCAACACATTCAGCAGGCTGTTCACCGGACCAAAATCATCCTGCACCGACTGGGCAAAATCCGACAGATAGGCCCGCTTGGCCTCCGCCGATTGCAGGTAGTAGGGCATCAGGTATAACAGAAGGAGCACAAAAGGGGCAAAATGCAGCCAGTCGGTCCGCTGCCAGCGTGGCCGCTCACTGATAAGCTTCTGCGTAAACAGAAACAGCAGCGGCCCGAACAGGCTGGGAAGCAGCCACCCGACATGGCTCAGGTGCGGAAACCGCATAAAAAACTCCCGGTTGTCGAAGGAGACAAGTATGGTCTGTAACGACATCAATACCATGACTGCCCCCAACAGCCGGTTGGCCAGACGATTGACCGGCCGGGTAAACAGCAGCACCGCCAGACAGAACCCCTGCAGGGCTCCGGACACCAGGACCAGTTGCAGAAACGAAAGCGACATTATTACCAGATCAGGTATATATACAAAGGTAGTAAAATGGTAGCGTACCTGATGATTCCTCCCAAACAGCAATCTGCGTAGACGCAGTTCTCGTTTGTCGACGACCAATTATCCGGTTGGCAAACCATTTAACCAAAAGTGCTTTCAAATTCAAACAGTTATTTAGATATTTGTCTAATTATTTAATAGCAATATGATGAATGTCCTGTTTAAAGCCTTAAATGATCCGACCCGACGGCAGATTCTGGACTTACTCCGGGAGGCTGATCTGACGGCCGGTGAAATTGCCGACCGCTTTGCCATGACCAAGCCCAGCATCTCCCACCATCTGGATCTGCTCAAGCAGGCGGGTCTGGTGGAGGCCACCAAAAAAGGGCAGTTTATCCTTTACACCATTAACACCACGGTGCTGGATGAGTTGCTGGCGTGGCTGTTGCATTTTCGTCAGGATTCTCAACCTAAATAACCGTTTACTACTATGAAAAAGAATGTAATGTACTCCGAGTGGGTATTGCTGCTGACGCTGGCCTTACCCTTTGTCACGCTCCTGTTCCTATATAATCAGCTTCCTGAGAGTGTACCGTTTCATTTTGGGGCCGATGGTCAGCCTGACCGGTTTGGTCCAAAACTCGGCTTGGTCGGCATCTTTGGGGGAATGACAGTGTTTTTATACCTGCTTTTCCGGTTAATTCCGGCTATTGACCCGAAGCAAAATTTGAACACCTCCGCCTATTATAAAATCCGGCTGGTGATCTCCGTTTTCTGGGGAGTGCTGATGTCATTTATGTGGTATGCCATAACTACCGAATCGGCCGGCGAGTCGTTGCTGAGCTACATCCTGGCCGGCGCGGGTCTGATGCTGGCGGGAATCGGCAATGTCATGTATAGTATCCGGCCCAACTACTTTGTTGGTATCCGGACACCCTGGACGCTGGAGAGCGAGACTGTCTGGCGCCGGACGCACCAGAAAGCCGCGCCCGTTTTTGTCGCCGTTGGCCTGCTGGCTGCAGTATTGGCCCTGCTGCTGCCCCTTCCCGTAAAAGTATGGGCCTTTATGGGCAGTATAATGCTGGTAGTTTTCTGGTCGCTGTGGTACTCATACTATATTTACCGGCAGGAGAAAGCACAGTCGTTGTCGTAATGGATGGACCACCGGTTGGTTCGCCACAGCGAATTCAGCCCGGTGGTCCGTTTCATAGCCGCTCTCCACTACGAGGCCGGCTACCTGCTTACTGCACTTTGGAAAACTTTGCAGCGAAGAGGAAAATAACGGCGTAGCAGATGATGGGCAGGTAATAAGCGGCCGCTATATCTTTATCGGCTACCAGGCCCATAATCGGCGGGAAGAGCGCTCCGCCGACCACGCCCATCACGATGAACGACGATGCCTGCTGCGTATGGGTACCCAATCCTTTCAGACCCAGACTGAAGATGGTCGGGAACATGATGCTGAAGAAGAAATTAAGCATGATCAAGGCGATGAATGACGGCCAACCGAAGCTTTGCGCAATGATCAGACACATGGTAATGCTACCCAGTGCAAAAACGGCCAGCAGTTTGTTGGGGGCGATGAACCTCATCAGGAAAGTCCCCACAAACCGGCCAACCATCATCATCACCATGCTGAAGGCAAAATAATAGGCGGCATTTTCTTCCGCCAGCCCCATCTTCTCTACCCCATAGTTGATAAAGAACGCCCAGGTACCACCCTGCGCGGCCACGTTGAACAACTGCGCGATAACCGCCCAGACAAAGTGCCGGTGCTGGAAAAGCGATTTCGGGTGCTTTACATCAGCGGGGCTGGTTGGCACAGCGTAGGCATCCTGCTCGGCCTCAATGGCGTGGGCATCCTGTACCGGCGGCACCTTAACAAACGCAAAGGCTATCGCAATACTCAGAATCACGCTGCCGATGCCGATGTACAGCATCTTCACCGACTCCAGGTCGTTGGAGTGCTCCTGACCGGCCCGCAGAATAAAGTAACCACCCAGCATGGGTCCGATCACCGCCCCAACGCCATTGAACGACTGCGCAAAATTGATGCGCTGATCGCTGGTGCGCTGGTCGCCCAGCCCGGCCACAAAGGGGTGCGCAACGGTTTCGAGCGTAGCCAGTCCGCAGGCCAGGATGAAAAGGGCAATGCGAAAAAAGCCGAAGGACTCGGCGTTGGCAGCCGGAATGAATAGGAAGGCACCAAAGGCGTACAGCAGCAGTCCCAGCAATACCCCGTTCTTATAGCCGAATCGCTTCATGAACAGACCGGCCGGTATGCCCATCACGGCGTAGGCACCAAAGATAGAGAACTGGACCAGCCCCGACTCAGCTTTTGAGACGTGCAGCACGTTCTGGAAGTGCCGGTTGAGTACGTCGCCCATGGTGATGGCAATGCCCCACAGCAGGAAAAGTGACGTAACAAAGATTAACGTAACAATATACTTCTTCTCGGTAAAGGCGGCTGGCTTAGTGGTAGCCGTGACAGGAGTTGATTGCATGAAGACTAGTCGACTGAAAGGCTGGTTAACTGGGCTATTTGTTAGTAGTCAAATTTAGCGAATTAAACGTAATTCCGGTCTGGTTGATGCCTGTCTATTGATAAATCGATAGCGTAGCCGCTCCGCCCGGCTGTAGGGTTACTCTGATAAAGCCTTCGTCTCCCCTGACCACCTTTCCCTTCTGCAAAGAGTTTACCTTGTAGTTTCCGGCCGGCAATTTCACCTGCGTAGTACCGCCTTTTTCGGAGGTAAGGGTCACCTGATCCGACCCTCCAGGTGTCCGGCGGGCGCTGACCAGAAAAGCGCCTTCAGCCCGGAGATTGTCAAACCGAACGTTGGTCCAGGTGGCCGGTATAGCCGGAAATATTTCGATGAAGCCGGCATAGCTTTGCAGTAGCATTTCCTGGAGCCCGGCGGCATAGGCGAGGTTACCTTCCAGCGTAAACGGTCGATAGGTTAAGGTGGAGTACCCGGATTTGGTCTGGTCACCGTTGAGGTGAAAGCTGTTGGTGGAGCAGAAAGCGCGGGCGAAAATCTTTAATGCATTGGCCGCCCCGGCTCCGTCTTTGGCTCTGGCTTTAAGGTTACCCAGCCACGACCAGGAGTAGCCGCACCAAAAGTCCGGGCCGATCTTCTCCAGGAGGGTAATGGAATTCTTAATAATGGTCTGCGCTTGCGGGCCGTCTTCCCATTTGATCAGACCCAGCGGATGAATGGCCATCAGGTGCGAAAAGTGCCGGTGCGATTCTTTATAAGGCAACGATGGAGCAAATTTCAATTCTGCATTTTCGCTAAGCGCATAGTCCGGAAACTCAGCCAGTACGTTTCGCCAACGGCTGGCTTCGGCCTGGTTGCCCAGTTCTCCGGCCAGTTCGGCTGCGTATTGAAACACATAGCGGCACAGGGCCAGATCGTAATTAGTCATCTGGTGAAACCAGGCCGTGATTTTGTTATTGTTAATTTCCGGGCTGGAGCTGATGGGCAGTTTGCGCATGCCCTGCTCGTCTTTAACGGTGACGTTTTCCAGCATAGTGGCCACATCCCGGAACCAGGGATACGCTTTGTTCTTGAGAAACTGCCGGTCCATGGTGTACCGCCATTGCCAGTAATAATGTTGCGCCAGCCAGGCGGCCGTAGTGGGTGAACAGGAGTACTGAATCCATCCGCCCATAGCCGTGCCGTCGAGGGTGGTTACCCCCGGTGCGGCCAGTCCATTGACCTGAAAATACTGGCGGGTAAACCGCGCAAACTCGGGCCGGCAGCGTTCCAGAAAGTCGATGTACCCTTCCGCTTCGTCCAGGTGGTTGCCGCTGTAGGCGGGCCAGTAGCTCAATTGAGTATTCAGGTCGTGGTGGTAATCGCCTTTCCAGGGGGGAATGCGGCCATTATCGGCCGTCCAGACCGCCTGCAGCGAGATCGCGGGTGCCCCTTTCCGCGCTGCCGCCCCAAACTTGTACTGCTCCAGGTACCACTGCCGGGTCAGCGTATCGTCGGGTACCTGCAGCGACGACTTTGCCCAAAAGGACTGCCACCAGTTTTGATGCGATTGCCAGTCGGCAATAATGCCCCGTTTCCAGGCAGCTTCGGCGTACTGCCGGGCAGTCTGCGGCTGCTTATTGGTGCTGATGCTCCAGACGCCGGTCAGCGTGTCGCCCCGGCGTTGCCATTGCACCTCGACATCGTAGGCAAACGTTTCCCAGCCCGGCTGGTGATACGCCATGCGGTTGGCTTCCCGGACTACGTTTCCCTGCGGATAGCCCAGCCGGATCAGATTATCGCCATCCAGCGAGTTTGGTTTCTCTTCCGGTGTGCCGGTCTGGTAGGCCGGAGGGATCAGGGTGGGCAACACAGCCGCAGGAGCCCCAATCAGTTGAAACCAGCCTACCGGGTGCGTAGCATGCACGAAGCTGCGCAGTTGCATCCCGTTCGGCCACTTGACCTGCGCCTGGGCTGTCCGAATATCGAGTTGGGCCTGGGAGGCATCTTCCGGAATGGCAAACGTCAGCGCGGCTCCCGGAATTTTGGTGGGTGCCGGCTCCCGGTCGTAAGGCGCATCGAAGTAATCCTGAACTATCTTGTACTCGTTCTTCTGCACCTGCTGATGCACCCACTGGTAGGTAAACTCCGGCCGGAACAGCCCCTTCATGGGGCGCTGGTCCCACAGGTCAACCCTATCCAGCGAAAACCGGAGCGAGTCGCCCTTCTTCCAGATCAGGCTGCCAACCATCCCGTTCCCCAGGGGTAACCCCTCGTCCCACCGCCTGGGCAGGTGCGTACTCGTGAGGTTATACGCCGGCACCGGCTGGGATACCCCAACGAGCGCGACCAGACAAAACAGACTTGTAACAAACGCTCTTTTTAACTGCATCGGCCGTATGGGTATCCAGTTTCCTGCTTCGGTTTGTCAGGCCAGCAATTCCATCACCGGTTTTCCTTTTCCGTCGGGGGTAGTGTAAAAGGGCCGACCTTCGATTTCGTAGTGGTGATCGGCGGAAATGCCGAGCGCGTGGTAGATGGTCTGGTGAATACCGTCAATCTTTACCGGGTTCTCGATGGTTTTGCAGGGGCGCTCATCGGCGGTTTTTCCGTAGGCAAATCCTTTCTTAATCCCCCCGCCAAACATCAGAATGGAACAGCCGTCGGTGAAGTGCCGGTGCATGCCGTAGAACTTCATATCCGACAGAATATCGGGCTGTTTCACCTGCTCCTGCACTTTCTGATCGGGCCGGCCTTCGACCATCATGTCCCGGCTGAACTCGCTGGCCAGAATAATCATGGTCCGGTCCAGATGCCCGGACTTGTCCAGATCTTTGACCAGCTGTGCAATGGGACCATCGATCATCTTCTTCATCTCCTCCAGTCGGGTATGGCCGTTTTCGTGCGTATCCCAGCCTTTAAACGGCTCGTATTCGGTGGTGACGCTGATAAACCGCGCCCCTTTTTCGGTGAGTCGGCGGGCCAGCAGACAGCCCAAGCCAAAGCGCCCGGTGTTATAGATATCGTAACTTTCCTTGGGTTCGGTGCTCAGGTCAAACGCACGCGCTTCGGGAGAGTTCAGCAGCATATAGGCCTGTTCCATGGAGCGCCGGAGCGACTCTTTCTGGTAGTCACTGCCGAACTCACCGAACGGGCTGTTGCTGATGAGTTCATTGTACAACTGATTCCGGCGCTCAAACCGGGTCGAATCCATACCCACCGGCGGCCGCACACTCTCCAGCCCCTGGCTGGGGTCGGGAATAAAGAACGGGCCAAACTCATTACCCAGAAAACCGGCGGTATGGAAGGCTTTTAGTTCTTCGGCCTCGCCCACCGTAAACCGCTGTCCAATATCGATAAATGCCGGAATAACCGGATTTTTAGGTCCCAGCTGCTTGGCGATCCAGGAACCCATGTGCGGAGCGGCTACGGTCTGTGGTGGCTCGTAGCAGGTATGCCAGTGGTACTGGTGCCGCGAGTGCAGAATATGGCCCAGGTCGGCGGCTACGTACGAGCGAATGATCGTGCCCTTATCCATCACCTTGCCGATGGATTCCAATCCCTCCGAGAAGTGAACGCCGTCGAGGACGGTGGGCACGGATTTAAATGTACTCAGGACCCGATTACCCTCCATATCTTTCTCAAACGGGGTATATCGCTTCGGATCGAAGGTTTCAGTATGGGCCATGCCCCCGGCCATCCAGAGCAGGATTACGGTATCGGCAGAGCCGTCGGTCTGGCCAACCGGTTTGCTTTTACAACTGGTTAAGAGATTCGACACGGGAGCGCCGGCCGCCAGAGCCGCTAACGTAGCCGCGCTGGTTTTCTGCAGAAATTCCCGTCTGTTCCATCTATAATTCATGTTGGCAGGATTTAAAGCGTTAAAAAATCAACTGAAATTCCGGATGCAGCGCAATGACCCAGACCAGGTCCTGAATGCCCTCAACGCTGGGTTTGGTGCCTACAATCTTCTGCGCCACCACCATTTCTTTCGGCACCGGCTCGCGGCCCAGCGCCCGCCTATACAGCTCCTTCACAATGCTATCCGACGACGGATACTTTTCCTTCCACTGCTCGGCACCGTACTTCAGGGCCTCATTGAACTTAGTGCCATTGGTGAGTTCCAGCGCCTGCAGCAGGTTTGCCTGCGAGGTACGGCTGGTACTGACGGTCTCCCGATTCGGACGACCCAGTGCCGTCAGCAACGGATCATTCTTGACCAGCGACGCCCGCGGGAAAGGCGCTTCCTGTTTGATGGTTACCGGAAGTAGCTTCTCGGCAAACGAGGTATCCACATAAACCGGATTGAACGCCAGACTCACCGCATCGACAAACTGCTCGGCCGTCATCCGCCGGCGAACCATGCCCTGAAACACAAAGTCAGACACCAGCAACAGTTCAGGATCTTTTACCCCGACCGATGGTAACTGGTAGGTCCGGGAGGTCAGGATGGTGTACAGCAGCTTCTTGATGTCGTAGCCGTTTTCAACAAAATCATAGGCCAGATAGTCGAGCAGGTCCTGACTCCAGGGCACATTGTCCATCGCATCCACGGGCTCCACAATACCCCGGCCCATGACCTGCGCCCATACCCGGTTCACCAGCGTCCGGTACAGCCGGCCGTTTTTAGGCTGCACCATAAAATCGGCCAGTTCTTTCAGGCGCTCTTCGGTCGGTGCTTCGCCGTTGATTTCGCCCAGTTCCTTGAACAGGATACGGCGGCCGGCCATTTTACCCGTCGGCTTGTCGCAGCGGTTGACTTCCAGCGTGGTATCGGAGAAGACGTTGGCAAAGGCATAGGCATCGTCCAGTTTCCAGTCGCTGATAAAACTATCGTGACAGGAAGCACACTTCAGGTTCAGGCCCAGAAACACCTGGGCTACATTCTGAGCCGCCTGCATTTCGGTGCGCTGGCTGGCGTTGATGGTACCGCGCCACTTAATACCCTTAATGAAGCCTGACGATTCTTTGGCAGGGCTGATGAGTTCTTTGACGAAATGGTTGTACGGTTTATTCGTCTTGAGGGCCGCGTACAGCCACTTGGTAATATCGAAACGCCCGCCGGTGATATACCCCGTTCCGCTGTAATCATTGCGCAGGGCATCATTCCAGAACGTGAGCCAGTGCTGAGCATAGTCTCTATCCCGGCCGAGCAATTCGTTCACCAATACCTCCCGCTTATCGGGCCGGACATCGGCAGTAAAGGTTTGGATCTGCTCGGGGGTAGGCAGCAAGCCAATTACGTCCAGGTAGACCCGGCGGATGTAGGTACGATCGTCAACGGGATTTTTCCAACCGAGTTTATTCTCTTTAAAATAAACGTTGACAAACCGGTCTACAGGGTTGGTCAGTGCGGCCGGACCGGAAGGGACAGCCGGCAATCTCGGCTCCAGGGCGGCTACGCGGTAAATGCTTTTTTCCGGACCATCGGGCCAGGGAGCGCCCTGTTTGATCCAGAATTCGAGGAGGGCTATTTCTTTGGGGGTCAGGCGCTTGCCTTTGGTGGGCATAGCTTCTTTATGACCGGTGGGCAGTTTAATCCGCCGGATGAGCTCGCTGTCATCCGGGTCGCCGGGTTCGATAACCGGTCCATCTTCGCCCCCTTTCAGGATAAATTCTTTTTTGTCGAGCCGCAGTTCGCCCTTCATTTTACTGGCGCTGTGGCAGTTGTAGCAGCTGTGGGCTAAGATGGTGCGCACCTCCAGGTTCAACTGCGTAACCTGCTCCGCCGTCAGGGTCTGGTTGTTGCTGACGAGTGCAAATCGTTTATTCGTATCGCCGGATTCGGGCGAATCCAACTCGTTACCAAAAGGTAATACGCTGGACAGGTAATCTTCACCGTGGGTTAATAAGGAGCCATAATGCCCGGCTAGGGTAACGCCCAGCACCGTAACCAGCAGAGCCCCCCGGTACACTTGCATCCGGCGGGCGCGCAGGGCGAAGACGGTAACGATGGACAAAGCCATAGTAGCCAGCCCTGACCATTGGTGCACGGCCAGTATATCGCCACCGTAGTCCTCCTGATTTGCCAGGAGCAGACCCAGGGCAGCCGCAATGACGGAACCAATGGCGCCAATCCAGACGATGGCGGTAATGCCCGCCCGCAGGTCGGTCGATTTCCGACGCAATCCGACCAGTTCCAGGAGTAAAGCCACACACAGCAGACTAACCGGAAAATGGACGATCAGCGGGTGCAGGCGGCCCAGGAACTGCCAAAGCCAAAACGATTCAGTTAGTATCACTAGTTGGTAAAGGGTTAGGTGGTTAGGTACGGGAACAAAAAGCCAACGGTCTTACGGTATAAGTCACACTCCCGAAAAGAGCCGGCTCATACCATAAGACACGTGTGGCGCATTATCTAATGTACCGGGACAACATTTCTGCCTAGTAGCCCGGATTCTGCGTTAATTTGTTGTTAATCAGAATTTGCGGTGCCGGAACGGGGAAGAAAAATTCGTGATTCTCGTACACGTAATCCAGCGCGTTGAAGGCAATACCACCCCGCTCTACCGTGGGCTTCGCTTTCTCCTTGGCACCGTGTGCGTTCATGAAAGCAGCCAGTTGAGCCGGCGTCATGGTGCGCTTCAAATCAAACCAGCGGTGGTTTTCAAACGCCAGTTCTAGGCGTCTTTCCTTCAGCACCGCCGTCCGGAACGTTTCCTTCGTTAAGTCCGCGCCCAAAGCGGCCAATCCGGCCCTGGTACGCACTTTATTCAGGTAATCCAAAGCCTCGGCCGTTGGGCCTGTCTGCTCGTTGATGGCTTCCGCCAGCATCAGCAGGACGTCGGCGTACCGGAGTACCGGCCAGTTGTTATCCGTACGGCCGGCAATGGTGTGCGGATGCTGGAATTTGCTGACGTACGGTACCGGCACAAATTTGCCGTTCAGGGTATAGCCAGGCTTCAGCGACGCTTCTTTCCGCAGATCACCTTCTTCGTAGGCGGCAATGATGTCGTTGGTCGGGATGTTACGGCCCAACGGTACGGCGGTGGAGAAGCCCGTTACGGCAGCGCCGGACAAACGGGGCGCAAAGACATACATAAAGTTACTCTGCTCACCCAGATCGTTACCGCCCTGGTACTGCACTTCAAAAATGGACTCCGGCCCGTTCTTTTTCGCCGGGTCAAAGTTATCCGAGTATTTTGGCAGCAGCGAATAGCCTAGGGTAGTCACCTGCTTCAGCGTTGTCACAGCCTCGGCGTATTGCTTCCGCGTCAGGTACATCTTACCCAGTATGCCCAGCGCGGCACCCTTGGTTACGCGTCCGGCCTGATTGGCCGGATACGTCTGGGGTAACAGATCAGCGGCCTCCTTCAGGTCCTTTTCAACCTGCTTATACACCTCAGCCTCCGGCGACCGCACCAGGTCAAACGCTTTTTCGGGCTTGTCCAGCGTAGAGGTCACCAGCACCACATCGCCGAAATACTGCGCAAGATTGAAGTAAAGATACCCCCGCAAAAACTTCAGCTGCCCTTCTACCTGCTTCTTCACATTGGCATCAATCGTACTGGGACCAAGCTTCTCCAGCGCGTAATTGATGTTGTACATCGCCGAATAGTACTGATTCCACATATTCGCGATTTCGCCATTACCGGGGTTTACGGTCGAATACTCGAAAGCCTCCCAGCCGGCAGCGCCCCCGCGGTCGAGCGGGTTGAAGTCGATGGTGGTGTTATCCGAGGTAAACTCCTGGAAGATGTAGGCCGTGTTGGTAATGGTTTGCAACTGACCGTAGACGCCGTTCAGGGCTTGCTGAAACTGCGTTTCGGTTTTGTAAAAGAGATCGGCCCCTACACGCGTGGGGTCGGTGGTAACCAGAAAGTCCTCCTTGCACGAAAACTGGGAAAGGCAAAGAAGTGCGGTTCCTAAAAGGGTTATTTTTTTCATTTTCGTGACAATTAGAAGTTAAATCTTGCACCAACAGCCAGGGTTCTGGGAACCGGGTACGACTCATCATCATTATTCAGCTCGGTTCCACCCCGTACACCGGCATCCGGGTTGTTGCCGGGATACTTCGTAAAGAGGAACAGGTTATTGGCCGTCACAAACACGCGGGCATCGCTCAGGATCGACTTAAAGCGGGGCAGCGTATAGCCCAACGTAACGGTCTTCAGCCACACGTAGCTGCCGTCGTACACATACCGCTCACTGCTCTCGCGCGACCATTTGAAGTAGCTGGTACCGCCTTGTGAGTTTTTGGCGTTCGGGTTAGAGCCGGGATTCTCCGGTGACCGCCAGCGGTCCTTCGCCTTGTCGAGCACGTTGAATACGCCGTCCATGTTCATGGTCGAGGCTTCGATGTTCCGGTAAATGTCGAAATCGTGCGCACCCAGGAACATCAGGTTGAGGTCGAACTTCCGGTAATCAGCCGCAAAGGTCCAGGCCCAGGTAAAGGCCGGGTTCGGATTACCGATTTCCACCATATCCTGCGTATCGTAGGTAACCACGCCATCGCCGTTGGTATCGGCAAACTTCATCCCGCCCGGAATTACGCCATCCTGCTTAGGCCACGCATCAATTTCAGCCTGCGTATTGAAGATACCCATCTTCTTGTAGCCGTAGATCATACCAATGGGACGGCCCACCTTCATGACGTTATAGCCGCCGTAGAAGCCACCGTACCAGAGCATATCGTTGGCCCCTTTGATGGCCAGAATTTTGCTGCGGTTGAAGCTGATGTTGGCATTGGTCCGGAAATTAACCGGTCCGATGGGTATCCGGTATTCCCCGCCAATCTCCAGCCCTTTGTTCTCTACCTTACCGATGTTCGATAAGCTGGTGGTAAAGCCGGATACCGACGGTATCGAAATCGGCAGCAGCATATCGTTGGTGATTTTCTTATAGAGTTCGACAGTAAACGTCAGCTTATTGTTGAACAGCGCCAGGTCCATGCCCAGGTCTAACTGGTTCGACTTCTCCCATTTCAGCTCCTGGTTGGCAAATGCGTTCACAATTTTACCTTGCGCAATCGCATTGCCCAGGATATAATTGTTGGTATTCATAAACGCCAGGCTGGAGTAGTTACCAATGGCGTTGTTACCGGTTTCACCCCAGCTGGCCCGGAGTTTCAGATCCGACAGCCAGGTGAATTTGGGCATGAACGACTCTTCGCTAACCCGCCAGCCAATGGAGGCCGCCGGAAAATCTCCGTATCTGTTTCGGGCTCCGAAGCGCGAGCTACCTTCCCGGCGGAACGAAGCCGAGAGCAGGTACTTGTCTTTGTAGGAATAGTTGACCCGTCCGAGATACGCCAACAGACTCCAGCCAAATTCGTAGGAGTTTGACGAGCGAATGACACCGGCTCCCAGGAAAGGCACCAGGTCGTCGGGGAAGGTATTAGCCGAGCCGTCTACCCCACGCACCTGTTCCCGTTGTGCCGTATAACCAGCGAGGATATCGAGGTTGTGGTCTGTCCCTATCTTGGGGTTATAGGTTAGCAACTGGTCAAACGAGAAATTGGTCAGCTGGTCGGTCAACTCCCGGGAGGTAGCAATCCGCGGAGGAGCCCCGGCGGTACCGGAGGCCACCGGCAGACCAATTGTCGAGGGTACATATTCCTTGTAGTTGTTGAAGTTCACCTTGGCATTGACCGCCGACCGGAACTTCAGGTTCTTCAGGATGGCCAGTTCTACGTAGCCGTTTGCCAGAATGTCGGCGATATTGCGTCGGCGGGTTACGTTATTCAGGACAAAAACCGGGTTCGGAAAGCCAAACACGCCATCCACCCCACCGATATAGGGCCGAAGCGTTCCGTCGGGATTGCGGGACGGTTCGCGGGGGTCCATCAGCAGGGCACCACCCACCAGGTTACTCCGCCCGTCGGTAACGGCCACATTCTGCTTGGTAATGGTACCGTTGATGTTGAGACCGACGTTGATGAACTTGTTAACCTCCCCACCCATGTTGGAGCGCACCGACACCCGGTCGTAGTTGGTTTTGATAATCGACCCTTCTTCCTTGTAATAGCCCACCGACAGCAGCGATTTGATAGGACCACGACCGGACGAAATGGTCAGGTTCGCGTCTGTATACGGCGCATTGTTGTTCATGATTTCGGCGAACCAGTCCGTCGAGTATTTGGTCTGCTCCGGATAGCGGTAGTTAAGCGGCACTTCTTCCAGGGCCGGCTCCCGCTTCTGAAGAATGCGGATAGCGTCCATGAAGACATCCTTCTTGAACTGGGCGAACTCCGGTCCGTTCAGCATCCTTACCCGCCGGGACATCGGCACATTCTGAATACCGTAATCCAGCGACAGGCTGACGCCCACTTTGCCTTCTTTCGCGTTCTTGGTAGTAATGAGCACTACCCCGTTGGAGCCGCGAGCCCCGTAAATAGCCGTAGAAGCTGCATCTTTCAGGATCGAGACACTCTCAATATCGTTCGGGTTCAGGTTCTGTCCAACGGAGGTACCCACCGGAAAGCCGTCGATAACGTACAGCGGATCACTACCCGCGCCCAGTGAGCTGATACCCCGGACCCGTACCTCAAAGATTCCACCAGGCTGGCCGCTCTTCTGCTTAACCACAACACCCGGTGCGCGTCCCTGCAGAATCTGGTTAGGGTTGTTGGCCGGCTGCTCGCCAATATCTTTCATGTTAATGACCGACACCGCCGAAGTAATATCCTGTTTACGCTGCGAACCGTATCCCACAACGACCACTTCCTCAAGTGCCCGCGTATCGGCCGCTAACTGAACAGACAGATTAGTCTGGTTACCAATGGATATATCCTGGGAAACGTAACCGACATACGAAAAAACCAGAATGGCTCCCCGCTGCGGAATGTCAAGCCTGAAATTACCGCTGGCGTCGGTCGATGTTCCCCTGGTGGTTCCTTTCAGCACTACGCTGACACCGGGTAAACCCTGGCCGGCATCATCCCGAACGGTTCCGGTAATGGCCCGCTCCTGTGCGGTGTTATCGGGGGTATCGTCGGTCCGAGCGTATACGTTCGTCAGGATCAGTATGCTTAAGCATACCTGAAGGAGTGAATACCTTATAAGAAGGTTGGAAAATGGGTTAGGAAGTCTTCGTTTTTTCATGACTTTGTTGGTGACTCAAACAAAAGTGACAAAAGCCTTAGGGTAGTATGGCTTGAATAGTGGCGGTAGAATCTGTACAGGAACGACAGACGTAGAGCAGGCAAATCAGGCCCGTGCTGATACAGCATCGAGAACCAATTTTAGTCGGGGAGTACACGGTTGAATTACATAGGCGTATCGGTTTAGTGAAACAAACGAGCGCTACCGGCTGACTTATACGATGCATTAAGGTTCATCATCCTCACCAGCACGGATCCGATGGTAGATCTTATCCCAGAGCAGGTCCTCCAGTTGTTGTCTGGTCATACCGGCCGGCAATTCGCTGGTGTCTTTGCCGAGCAGGTTGTACCAGTAATCCATCACCTGCTTTTCCTCAGACGAACAGAGGCCAACCGTGTAGCGTTGAAGCAATTCCAGAAATGTCTGATGGTTCATTTCCATACCCCATACCCGCATCGGCCCTGTTCAAGGATGAGAAAGCCTCTGGTATACAGTATAGTCAATTATGACGGAGAAAACCGCAAATACTTATTTAAAATATTAAATTATTTATATATTACTTGCTACTAATTAATTAACTTCTTTAATAATTTATATAAACTTCTCGCAGATCAGCTTACTTGCCGTTACTTAACGGCAAATTCTTTTAATTGCAGACGAAGGGTTCGTAGGGCCAGTGTGATGTGATACTCGACGGTACGCTCCGGAACGGAAAGCTGGATAGCTATCTCGCGAACACTCTGATTGTCGAATCGGTTGAGACGGAATATTGCCTGTGTTTTCGGCGACATACTAAGTAATGCCTGCTCAACTGCCTTTGTGAGATCCTGAAAAGCTAGTTCATTTTCGGTGAGAGGGTCGGTGTAGCCTGTTTGTGACTGACAAAAAACGGCATACCGTTCCCGGATCAGACGGGCTTTTATTGCATTTAGAATCCGATATTTTGCGGCCCCCATCAGGTACTTTCTAAGGTCGTCAATCTGGAGGCTGGCGCGTCGCTCCCAAATGTCGACAAAAATATCCTGCACAATCTCCTCGGCATTCTCCTGTGATTGCAGCTTGCGATAGGCAATGCCAAACAGTAATTGCCAGTACTTCCGGTAAATTTCCCGGAAAGCGGCCTCGTCGCCGGTTTGCATCAGTCTGTGAAGGATTATATCGCTCAGTCGAGCGTACTCAATGCCCGACGAATTATCCATGGGTGCAGCCATACTATACCCCGTCCCGTTTTCCTGAATTAGTTGATAAACACCTCATCGACCAGCAGAAAACCCCGTTTACCCTTATTGTTATGCCACTCCGGCAGTTGCTCTACCGGTTTAGCTACGATCTTCAGGTATGAGATGGTTTGCGGCTTAAAAGTTGTTCCGTAGGCGTTAAGCTCCGGCGGGTATACCTTTTGGGGCTGCGCCGGCTTAAAGGTGGTAATCAGTTTCATCTGCTCCCTGCTGGCACCACCCCAAATTTCAATTATTGTCGGGGGGAAGATGCCGGTTTCGGACTCCACCATCGTCCGCAGGGCTACGGATTTTACACTGATGGGTTGCTTAAACTCCGAGACAAAGGCCAGGTCGTTGTTCCGGACACCGGCCCAGTTGTTGGCCCAAGCCGGACTATTGGCGTTGAGTACCCCCAGTTTACCGTCAAAAAACGTTTTGGCTCCATCGGCCTGGTGTACCCGATTCAGGGGCAACAGCAGATTGACACTGTCGGGCTTATACGTAGTCTTGTAGAAGTTGAAGGTAGCGGCACTGCTCCCGTACCAGCCCTCTTTATAGGCCCTGGCTTTGATGCTGGCGCTTTCGGTGAGAATGGTATTGCCGGTGAAAACCGGTGACTTAAGGCTGTCCGGCTCCGTGCCATCTGTGGTATATCGAATCTGCACCCCTTTGATCGGGTGCCCCAACTGCATAGCGAGTGGTTGCGAGAAGATAGTGGAGCTGTTCTTAACCTGGGGTGGATTCAGCTTGATCGGCTCAGCCTCATCGCCCCGAAACCCACCAATGAACGTGATGTGTTTATAGGCTTTCTGCAACTGCTGAATGTCGGCCGGCTTTACCCCCGTCTGCCACAACGCCACCATTTTGAGGCTGGGCAGGGTACGAATCGGCTCCTGCAGGTCACTGGAGGTAATCCGGGTACCAGAGAGCGCCAGTTCCGTCAGGTGTTTCAAGCCGGCCAGCGTCTTCAATCCCGCACCGGTGATGTTGGTGAAGTTGACGTCCAGTTTCCGCAGGTTTTCGAACTGACTGACACTCTTCAGATCCGCATCGCTGACCGGCATTTTATTGAGGTTCAGCGATACCACCTGCTGCCGAATATCACTTAGTTCCTTTAGCTTTTCGGGCGCGTATTGTTTCTGGTTAAAGAAGTAAACAGCCAGCGCCGGAGAGTCTTTGGCGAGCGGCAGTATCGTGCGGTAGTTATTGCTGAGCTTCTGTACCGTCTCTTCATCGGCCGCGGCAAAGTCGTACTCGTCTACTTGCTCGGCCGGCTTAAACAGGGCGGCCGCTATCCGCCGGAGCGTATCCGAGGGCGGCAGGTCAACAACTTTCTTGTTGAAATCGGCGTTGCCTTTCACCCACAGCGACAGCAGCGCGATTTCGTTGTCGGTCAACTGTGATTTGCCTTTGGGCGGCATATGCTTCTTCTCTTCTTCCGGTAGGTGTATACGTTTTAGCAAGAGGCTCATCTCGGGCTTGCCGGCCACGAAGAGTTTGCCGGATTTGCCGCCCCTTCTGACGGACTCGGCATCGGTGAGTCTGAGTTCGCCCTTTAGCTTTTCGGCATTATGGCAGCTCACGCATTTCTGTTCGAAAATGGGCTGGATGACATGGTCGAACACGACAGCCTGCTCCAGCGGAACCGGTTCGGGTTTCGCCAGCTTCGCGACGGGCTCCCAGACAAAATTGTTGCCATGCGTTACCGTAGCGCCCAAATGCCCCGATGCTACCAGCAGACAGGCCCCTACCACCGCACTGGTTCGGGCAACGGTCGCCGTGTACCACGCCCGGTTGCGCGCCCAGTACAGCAGCGCCGACAGGAAGAACACAGCCGCCCCCGACCACTTATGCCATTGCAACGCGCTGCCGGTGTAACCTTCCTCCCTCGACAGGAATAAGCCCATCACCACGGTAATACCAGCCGATAGGGCACCCGTCAGCCACAGGCTGTTCAGAAAACCCTGGTAAAACTCATTGGTCAGATTAGCGGGTTTGAACCGAAAAATTTCCAGTCCCATCGCCAGCAGCAGGAGTACCAGCGGAAAATGCAGCAGCAGTGGGTGCATGCGCCCGACAGCCTGCAGCCAGACCGGCACCACTACCTTATCAGTAAAGGCTAAAAGTACCAGGGTGAACACTGCGGTAGCAAACAATAGCTGCTCAGCCAGCTTAATAATCTTCCTGCTCGTCATAAACAGCACTGCCCGGTTTAGCTGATGAGGTCATTGACTACTTTCCCGGAAACATCGGTCAGGCGGTACCGGCGGCCCAGGTGTTTATAGATTAGTTTTTCGTGGTTAAGGCCTAGCTGGTGCAGCACCGTCGCCTGAAAATCATGCACGTGTACGGGGTTCTCGCTAATGTTGTAGCCCAGTTCGTCCGTTTCCCCATATACGATACCGGGCTTGATCCCTCCGCCGGCCATCCAGATGGTAAAACAGCGCGGGTGGTGGTCGCGGCCGTAGTTGTCGGCGGTGAGTTTGCCCTGGGTATAGCTGGTACGGCCAAACTCACCACCCCAGATCACCAGCGTTTCGTCCAGCAAGCCCCGTTGTTTGAGATCCGTCACCAGCGCAGCCGATGCCTGGTCGACATCCTTGGCCTGTTTGGCAATCTCAAACGGCAGGTTGCCGTGCTGATCCCAGCCCTGATGGTAGAGCTGCACAAACCGGACGCCGTTCTCCGACAACTTGCGGGCCAGCAAACAGTTGGCCGCAAAGGTGCCGGGAACCAGACAGTCGGGACCATACAGTTTGACAATATCATCGGGCTCCTTGGAAAGGTCCATGACTTCGGGGATGGCGGTCTGCATCCGGTACGCCATTTCGTACTGCTGCACCTTAGCCATAATCTCCGGGTCGCCGAATTCCTGATACGCTAGTTCATTGAGTTGCGCTACGTTGTCGAGCATGTCCCGGCGGTCTTTGCGGTCCATACCGTCGGGGTCGCGCAGGTACAGCACCGGGTCTTCGCCCTTGCTGAACTGAACGCCCTGGTGAATTGAATCGAGGAAGCCGTTTGTCCACAGTTTCGAATACACACCCTGCCCATTGCCGATACCCCGCGAGAGCAGCACCATAAAGGTGGGCAGGTTTTTGTTTTCGTTGCCCAGCCCGTAACTCAGCCAGGCTCCCATGCTGGGCCGGTTGCCCTGCTGCGAACCCGTCTGCAAAAACGTGAGCGCGGGATCGTGGTTAATGGCTTCCGTGTACAGGCTTTTTACAATGCAGAGATCGTCGACGATTCCGGCCGTGTACGGCATGAGATCACTCACCCACGCCCTGGATTGACCATACTGCTTAAAGTCCACAAATGAGCCGACCAGCGGAAACGACGACTGTCCGGCCGTCATGCCCGTCAGGCGCTGGCTACCGCGCACCGAAGGCGGAATCTCCTGCCCCTGCATGTCGCGCAGCTTGGGTTTGTAATCAAACAACTCCTGCTGCGAAGGGGCTCCGTTCTGGAACAGGTAAATAACCCGTTTGGCTTTGGGCGCAAAATGCGGGATACCCGGCGTCAGTCCATCTTCGTCAAATGCGCCACCCGAGAACAAATCCGGAATCAGCAGCGACCCAAGGGCCGCGCTGCCCAGACCCAAACTTAAGCGGGACAGGAAGCGACGCCGGTTGAAGGTCAGGCCGTGTTCTTCGATTAACTTTTCCATACGGGTCAGGACTTGGTAATGGTTTCTTCCAGGTTGTAAATCGTCGATACCACCCGCATCAGCGCGGCCAGTTTTACTTTGTCGATCCGCTCCGGAATCGGGTACTCACCCACGGTTAGGTATTTTTCGGCGCTGGGGCGGGTGAACTTCTTCAGTTCTTTTTCGTAGTAGTCCGTCAGGATGGCAAGCTCTTTTTCCTTCGGTGTCCGGCAAACAATCTGGCGAAAAGCTTTGCCGATTTTATCGGAAGTGGCACTGCTCTCCTGCAACAGCCGGGCGGCCAGTACGCGGGAAGCTTCCAGCACCGTTGGGTCATTCATCATAATCAGCGCCTGCAGCGGGGTGTTGGTTTTCAGCCGCTTCACCTCGCACAAATCCCGGTTACTGGCGTCGAAAATCATCATGGCCGGGGGCGGCACCGTCCGCTTAATGAGCGTGTACATGCCCCGGCGGTACAAATCAGGGCCGTGGTCCTGAACGTACATGGACAGTAGCCCACGGCCGGAAGTAGCGCCCTCCCACAGCCCGGCCGGCTGGTAGGGCTTCACGCTGGGGCCGCCAATGGTTTTTACCAGTAAGCCACTGCTGGACAGGACCAGATCCCGAACTAGTTCGGCCTGAATATGGTAGCGCGGTGAGCGGGCCAGCAGCATATTGTCGGGGTCCGTCTTTAGCTTTTCCGGCGTAACCACCGCCGACTGCCGGTACGTTGCTGACATCACCATTTTCTTGACCAACCGTTTGATGTCCCAGTTGTGGGTCATAAAATCCACCGCCAGCCAGTCAAGCAGTTCGGGATGCGACGGCAGTTCGCCCTGCATCCCGAAATCGCCGGCTGTTTTGACGATACCCCGCCCAAAGAGCTCCTGCCACAGCATGTTGACGTAGACCCGCGCCGTCAGCGGATTCTTTTTGTCGAACAGCCACTGCGCCAGTCCGAGCCGGTTTTTGGGGTAGTTAGCGTTGAAGGGCAGAATAGCTTTGGGCGTTCCGGGCTGAACTTCTTCTTCCGGTGCATCGTACATTCCGCGTTTCAGCACAAAGGTTTTGCGGGTGGTATCCAGGTCACCCATGACGGACACAATCAGGCAATTGGTGTCCTTCTTATTCACAAAAGACAGAATACTTTGCACCTCCTGGTCGGAGATTTCCATCAGGGGCTTCTTGGCGTACGTTTCCGGTCCGCCAATTACGGATTCCAGACCAACCTCCTGAACGTTATTGAAGAACGCCAGCAACTGATAATATTCTTTCTGCGAGAATGGGTCGTATTTATGGTCGTGGCAGCGGGCGCACTCAAGGGTAACGCTCAGGAGGCCTTTGCCAAAGGTATCGTTCCGGTCCATCACGTAGCTCATGCGGTATTCCTCCTGAATAACGCCCCCCTCTTCTGTGATTTTGTGATTTCGGTTGAAGCCAGTAGCCAGCAGTTGTTCCTTTGACGCGTTAGGCAATAAGTCACCGGCCAGCTGCCAGGTCACGAACTGATCGTAGTGCATGTTCTGGTTAAAGGCATGAATGACCCAATCGCGCCAGGGCCATTGCGTGCGGTAGCCATCATCCTGGTAGCCGTGTGAATCGGCGTACCGGGCCAGGTCGAGCCAGTGAAGGGCCATTTTTTCGCCGTAGGCCGGACTTCTCAGCAATTGGTCGACGGCCCGTTCGTAGGCATTAACCCCACCGTCGGCCAGAAACTGATCCATCAATTTGAGGCTCGGCGGCAGGCCGGTCAGGTCCAGGCTGACACGCTTCAGCAGCCGTTCTTTGTCAGCCTCCTCGTTGGGTGCCAGGCCTTTCTGTTCCTGCTTGTGCAGAATAAAATAGTCGATCTCGTTTTTTGGCCAGTTTTTCTGCTTTACCTCTGGTAGCTTGGGTTGCTTCGGAGCCACAAACGCCCAGTGCTTCTCATACGCAGCGCCCTGCTTGATCCATTTCTCGATCAGCTTGATTTCACGAGCCGTCAGTTTGAGATTTGACGAGGGCGGAGGCATCAACTGCGCGGTATCCTGCGACGTAATCCGCAGATAAACCTGGGACAGTTCCGGTTTGCCGGGTACCAGCGCGTGGGCGGACGGATGCTCCTGTAAGGCTTTATACGCATTTTCGGCGAGATCGAGCCGGAGACCGGCTTCGCGTTTGTTGGCGTCGGGGCCGTGGCAGACCAGACACTTATCCGACAGAATGGGCCGGATGTCGAAGTTATAACTGACCATGTCCGGCAGTTGACCGTCCGTAGCCTGATTGGCCGAACTTTTGGTGCAGGACTGACTAACGACTCCCAACCCCACGAACAAAACAAGACCGTAAAAATACTTTTCAAGCATACGGAGTAGTGTGGATAATACCGTTTTGTTACTTCTGTACTATTAGTTCAGGAATTTAGCTAAATTTTCCTTGGTAACCAACTGAAATGGAATCAACGTCTCTTTCTCGTACGATTCTCCTTTTGCGATTCGGATAGCCGTTTCGATGGCTTTGGAACCCTGCTGCTGCGCATTTTGAAAAACAGTGGCGTCCAGCGTCCCTTTCTTCACCGCCTGCAGCGCATCCGGAATGGCGTCGATGCTCACTACAATCACTTTATTTTTCAGGCCGGCATCGGTCAGCGCCTTGACGGCGCCCATACCCATTTCGTCGTTCTGCGCAAAAACGGCATTGATCTGGTTCCCGTACGACTGAATCCAGTTCTCCATCAGCGCCATGCCCTTGGCCCGGTCCCATCCGGCGGTCTGGTGGGCCAGTAGTTTCATATTCGGATACTGTTTCAGGATTTCCTGCGCACCCTGCTCCCGCTGTATCTGAGCGGCCTGGCCCATCAGGCCGTGCATCATGACCACATTACCCTTCCCGCCGAGCTTTTCGGCGATATACTTCATGGCAATACGGCCGGACTCAACATCATCGGAACCCACAAAGGCCGTTGGTTTGGCGCTGGTGGCTGAGTTAACGTTGATAATGGGGATTTTAGCGGCCATCGCTTTAGTCACCGCCGGCGAACTGGCTTCTACCTCGCAGGGGTTCAAGATGATGGCGTCGACTTTCTGGGCGATAAAGCTCTCGACCTGTTCGACTTGCTTCAGCGGAGAGCGCTCGGCATCGACCACGATCAGTTCGACATTCGACTCGTTGGCCTTCTTCTCCATTTCGTCGGCCACGTTGACGATAAACTCATTCTGCATACTGAGCATGGTGGCACCCACTACCAGTTTCTTACCCTCACTATTTTGCCCCTGCTCGCTGGAACTGCCCTGATTGCACCCCATATGCAGGATGGCCATAAAAACAAGTGAACTGAGCAGCGTTACGGATTTCATCATTGGCTATTCGCGTTGATTATTTGTTTCTGTTCTGATTCCAGCTATCCAGCACCACAGCCCCGATGATGATGATCCCCATGACCACCTGCTGGTAATAGGAAGTGACATTAAGCAGGTCCAGGCCGTTGCTGATGACGCCAATAAGCAGGGCACCAATGAGCGTGCCGGTCATGGTTCCGGTGCCGCCCGACGTACTGGTACCACCGATAATGGCAGCCGCAATGGCATCCAGTTCGAAGCCGGCTCCGGCATTGGGTTGGCCGGTAGTGATGCGAGAGGTAAGTACGATGCCCGCCAGACCGGCCAGCCCCCCGCATAAGGTATACACCACCATTTTAACCTTGTTCAGGGATATACCGGACGCTCTGGCAGCCTGCTCGTTGCCGCCGACGGCGTACATATACCGCCCCAAAACGGTTTTCTGAAGTAATACGGAGCAGATGATGAAAAAGACTATCAGGATGATAATGGGCATGGGGATACCCAGCACCTGACCGCCCCCGATGAAGTTGAACTCGTCGGACAGATTGGAGATGGGCCGGCCTTTGCTCAGAATCAGCGCTAGCCCCCGGCCCATGGTCATCGTACCCAAGGTTACGATAAACGGATGCACCTTGCTGCGGGTAATCACCAGGCCGTTGAAGGCCCCAAACAGCAGACCGGTCAGCAGGCCCATCAGCAGGGGAACGCCCACCGGATACGTATCCGGGTGCGCAAACATGGCCGCGACCACCCCCGTAACGGCCACCATGGAGCCGATAGACAAATCGATACCACCCGTAATAATCACAAACGTAACGCCAAACGCCAGCAGAGCATTGATGGACACTTGCGTCAACACAATCGTTAAGTTGGAAATGGTCAGGAAGCGGGGGGTAATCAGCGCCAGCACAATGCAGATGGCAATAAACGCCAGCAGGATGCCGTAGGTGCTGAGGCCCCGAAGGCGGGTTTTGTAAGATTCCCCCACTTGGTTAAGGTAGGTACTTTTCGGTTTCTGGGTAGGTATCATACTGCACAGATTAGGCATGCATGGCATAGGCCATGATGGTTTCCGGTGTCGCTTCTTCTTTGCTGAGGGTTGCCGTTTGCCGTCCCTGCGACAACACCACCACCCGATCGCTCATGCCTATGATTTCCGGAAGTTCCGAGGAAATCATAATAACAGCAATGCCGCTGGCGGTTAGCCGGTTAATTAGTTTATAGATTTCGGATTTGGCACCGATGTCGATACCACGGGTGGGCTCGTCGAGGATAATCAGGTCCGGCGATGCGAGCAGTACTTTGCCGATCACGACCTTCTGCTGGTTACCCCCACTCAGGTAGGTGACCTTCTGGTGCATACCGGCGGATTTTATCTTTAGGTCGGCAATCATTTTAGCCGCTGCTTCGGTCTCCGTTTTATCCTGAATCAGTCCACCCTTTGAGTGATTCGGCAGGCTGGCCAGGGTAATATTGTGCTTGACCGACAGCCCAGGAATAAAGCCCAGCGCCTTGCGGTCTTCGCTGACGTAGCCGATGCCATGCTGAATAGCGTCTTGGGGTGAGTGAATATCAGCTTTTTGTCCTTTGATGTAGATTTCACCACTTTCCAGTTCGTCAAGTCCAAAAATAGCGCGGGCGATTTCGGTGCGGCCGGCACCCATCAGGCCCGCCAAGCCCAGCACCTCGCCTTCGTGTACGGTAAAATTGATGTCGGTAAACTTGCCCGCCCGGCTGAGGTTCCGCACCGATAGCACCTCCTGCCCTTTGCGCGGCACCGACTCCGGAAAGAGGCTTTCGATTTCCCGCCCAACCATCATGGCGATGAGGCTGTTCCGGTTCAGATTGGCGGCCGGTTGGGTGTCAATATACTGGCCGTCGCGGAGGACGGTGATGGTATCGGCTATCTCAAATATCTCCTCCATTTTGTGGGAGATGTAAATGATAGCCACCCCATTTTTCTTAAGTTCGCTGATGATGCGGAAGAGCGCGGCAACCTCCTTGTCAGACAGGGCGGAGGTGGGTTCATCCATGATAATAATTTTGGCCTGGTTGGAAATGGCTTTGGCAATTTCAACCATCTGCATTTCGGCCACGCTGAGGTACTTCATTGTCTGGCCGGGGCGAATGGTTACGCCCATCTGCTCCAGTAGCAAGCCTGCCTCCCGCTCCTGGCGTCGGTCGTTCAGCCAGCTAAACAGCCCGCCGGTGGTTTCCCGCCCCAGAAAGATGTTCTGGGCTACCGTCAGCTCCGGCACCACCTGTAATTCCTGGTGAATCATCGAAATACCCCGTTTCAGGATTTCGTGAACATCACCATAAGGGAGCGGACTTCTCTCGAACATAACTTCGCCGGCATCGGGCGTATGCAACCCAATGAGGATCTTCATCAGGGTTGATTTGCCGGCCCCATTCTCCCCCATTACCGCATGCACTTCTCCCCGCTGAACGTTCAGTTGAACGTTGTCCAGCGCCTTTACACCCGCAAAGGATTTAGACAGGTCGCGGACCTGGAGGATGGGGGTTGGGGGTTGAGTCATGGGTTAGGAGAAGAGGGAGAAGGCATTCAAGCAACACCCCGGACTAGCTAATATCAGCCAATCCGGGGTGTAAAGCAAGGCAAATCAACCCACCGATACGGTGGCATTCCACTCGACGTTAGTGTCTTTCCAACTCCGGGTTTTAGCCGACTCGATGACAGCTTCGCAAACTTTCTGGGTTTCCAGCGAGTCACGGAAGGTCGGCTGGCAGGGCTCACCGGTTTCGAGGCTCTTCAGGAAATCGGCTACCTGATGCACAAACGTATGCTCGTAACCGATTGACAGACCCGGCACCCACCATTTACCCATGTAGGGCTGGTCGCCGTCGGTAACGTGGATGGACCGCCAGCCGCGTACAATACCGTCATCGGCATAGTCGAAGTACTCCAGTCGGTTCAGGTCATGCAGATCCCAGCGGATTGAGGCATTTTCTCCGTTGATTTCGAAGGTATACAGGGCCTTGTGACCACGGGCGTAGCGCGTCGACTCGAACAGACCCAGCGAGCCGTTCTCAAAGTGGCAGTGAAAGATACAGGCATCATCAATACCCACCGGCTGCATTTTACCGGTAAGCTGGTGCATCCGCTCTTTCACGAAGGTTTCGGTCACGGCCGATACATCGGTAATGCCGCCGTTCAGCCACATAGCCGTATCAATACAGTGAGCGAGCAGGTCGCCCGTCACACCTGAACCAGCGGCTTCAACGTCCATCCGCCAGGTTCCGGTCCCGCCCTGCGGCACATTGGCGTTGATGGTCCAGTCCTGCAGGAAGTTGGCCCGGTAGTGGAAGATCTTGCCAAGTTTACCCGAATCAATAATCTGCTTGGCGAGCGTCACGGCCGGCACCCGGCGGTAGTTGTACCAAACGGTATTGGCTACACCCGCCTTTTCAATAGCATCGACCATAGCCTGGGCTTCGGTCAGGTTGCGGGCCAGGGGTTTCTCGCAGAGAATCATCTTGCCCGCTTCGGCAGCCGCAATCGCAATTTCGGCGTGGGTGTCGTTGGGTGTACAAATGTCTACCGCATCAATGTCATCGCGGGCGATAATCGCTCTCCAGTCGGTTTCGATGGATTTGTAACCCCACTGGTCGGCGAAGGCCCGTACGCTGGCTTCGTTGCGGGAGCAAACGGCCTGGAGTACCGGATTATATTGCAGATCGGGGAAGAAGTTTGGTACGCGGTTGTAGCCGTTGGAGTGGGTCCGGCCCATAAAGCCGGTTCCGATTAAGCCTATTCGTAAATCTTTTTTTGTTGCCATGTTTTTGGTTCAGATTTCAAGTTCCAAGTTTCAGGTTTCAAGTTCCAAGGAGCCCGCCCGGCGGTTTTAGCCTAAGCGAAGCAACTTGGAACCTGAAACTTGAAACTAATTCCCAACAGCTACTGCCTCCGGCTCGTACCAGCCGTGCATGTTGCGCACTTTGATCATGGTAGCCAGAATGTCATTCCAGGTCTGCTGATTCGTCATGACGGCGTTGGGGAACATACAGCCGTCCCAGCAGATGTGCTTGAAGGCTTTGGTCAGTTCACCGTTTTCGTTGCGCAGCCAGTGGCCGGCATCGACGGCAATGTCCAGCTTACCGTTCGGGTCAAGCGCCTGGCAATGGCGACCCGTTTTGTCGTGCGAGCCGGAACCGAACACGGTGCCGTCGTTCTGAGCCACGTGGAAGTCGATGGTCCAGGGGCGCAGGGCTTTGGTCATGGTCTTAAGCGATTCGGTCAGCGTAGCACGGTCGCTCCAGTCGAAGTTTTCGGGTAGCACGCGGTCTTCGGGATGGTTGTAGCCCATCAGGTACAGCAGGGTGTGGGCCATATCGGCCTGGAAACCCATGTTCGGGCGGTCAACGGCCTCCAGCGTTTGCACCATCACCCGCCAGCTGTGCATACCGCCCCAGCAGATTTCACCTTCGGCGGCCAGGCGCTCACCAAAATCAGCGGCAACGTCGCAGGCTTCCTGGAACGTCTGCACAATTAGTTTGGAATTCTCTACCGGGTTTTTCTCCCACTCCTGCGGAGAACTGGCAGAGTCAATACGAACGATACCGTACGGCCGAACGCCGAGTTCGCGCAGCCGCTGACCGATGTGACACGATTTACGCACCATATCGACAAATACGGCGCGGTCCTCTTTACTGCCCATCGCTGGACCACCCCAGATAGGCGCTACCAGACTACCGATGTTCAGGTTTTTGGACGACACTTTGTCGGCCAGCCGCTTGATGTCATCATCTGACATGTTAATGTCGAAGTGCGGCTCGAACAGGCCAAGGTCAACGCCATCGAATTTTACGCCGTCTACCTCAGCGGCAGCGGTCATGTCCAGCATGGTATCGAAGGGGATAGCCGGCTCGGAGTTCTCTCCTTTTCCGACCACACCCGGCCAGGTGGCGTTGTGAAGCTTAGGAAAATTATTCTCGGGCATACTTTGAAGAGTTTGAGGTTTGACGTTTGAGGTTCGCAGTTCCAGGTTTCATGTCAGACAGGTCCTTGCCAACATGAAACCTGGAACTTGAAACTACAATTTTTTTTATAAAACCAAATCCGGGTTGCCGGGTCCGAAGTGCTTGAGCATGACAATCGGATCAGTCGAAGACAGGTTTGTAATCTGCACACCTTCCATCGCGGCACGTTCACTCACGAAGAACTCGTCGTTGGTCAGCTGGCCGTACCGGATCAGGGCCGGGGTCTCAATGTCCCACACGCCCATCTTGCCGTGGCCCTGCATCATGATTAAGCCGTAGGCGGCACTGTCTTTGATGGTTACTGTGGCACCCGGCATAACGGTAAGTTCCTTCGCGCTGAACGCTTCGTTTTTGTAGCATACCCAGTTCTCGATGTAGCCTTCAGCCTGCATCTCGTCAACGGATCGTACTGGCTTGGGAGCCATAAAGCGGTTAGCCATCATATTGGGGTCCGTATTCAGTTCCCAATCCAATACTTCCATGAGTTGGTCGTAATCGCCGATGCGGTCTTTTGGGGTGCCATTCCAGAGCAGTTCTTCCGGAATAATGGCCTCGTTTACCAGCGACTGGTACATGGCAAATACGTCGGACGCTTTCTGGGGTTCGTACGTACACATACTACCCGGCGCGTGCAGGAGACCGGGAGGCACATCCCAACCCGTGCCCGGCTCCAGCCGGTAGGCCTGCGAGTAGTTGGTAATCTTATTGTCGCCCTTGGTGAAGTTCACCAGACACTCACGGACTTGCTCTTTGGTAGTTCCCGGTGTAATACCGAAGAAGGTATACGGGAAATCACCCCCGTGGTTATTCAGTTGGGGAGGGAAATAGTAGGCTTCCGGCTTGCCCAACTGACCAATTTTAGCGGCCTCTTCATCGTTGTGGTGAACGTGATGCGGCAGCGGTCCCATGTTATCGAAAAACTTGGAGTACATCGGCCAGCTCTGGTACTGATTCCACAGCCGGTCGCCGATGATAGCGCCTTTCAATTCGTCTATTGCATCCTTCAGCAAAAATTGCACTTCTTTACCGCCATCGTTGAATACAATGGCACTCAACCCCTCGTTTTCGCCGGTGAGCGGACCGTTTTTGGCGGGGGTGGTAGAAGACAACCAGCGCTCGTCTATACCGCCCCGGTTGCCGCCGAGTACATAATAATCATCGGGGTGGAGCTTAATACGCCGGCCGGGTACGCAGAACGAGCGGGGCACCCAGGTTGGGGCCAGACGCAAAATACCCTTGCCCTGCTCCAATGCTCGTTCGGCTAAACTTACTTTTTCAACTGTTTCCATCGAGGCTGTACTGGTTTATGAATTCTAAGTTGGTTTTACAAAATCCTGAATAGCGTCCGGCGTATGCAACACCTCCACCGTAAGGTTGTAGGTGCGGCTTTCGCCCGGTGCCAGAAAGATGAGCGACTGCTGCTCCCTAGCTTTGGCCTGGCCGATGGGTGGGTGTGTACCGGGCTCAATGCCGGTGACGTACTCACCCCTGCCCCAGTGCTGCCAGTTGGTGAGCCAGGGTAACTGATCTTTCCGGAACCGCAGCGCCACCGCAATACCAAGATTAGCATTGTGCAACCCGGCGCTGCATTGGCCGTTACCATCGGCCGCCACGTCGATAAACGCTACGGCTTCGCCCCCGCCGGCGTGCTGATCCATCGGCGCGGGGCACTTTTTGAAGGTATTGCCTTCGTTGAAAATGTCAGCGTTCATCCCACCGTCCCGCGCCTGCCATTGACCCTGCCATACAATATCGGTGCCTTCGTCGACCAGCGGCCACCCGAAGTTGAAATGGTAGAGCAGCATGTGCGGAGCCGGCGTATTGGCCCGGTTGATGACCTCATCCTGAATGCGGATGTACGGCTGGCCGAGCGTTCCGGATATGGTTCGTCTTAACTCCAGACTGGGGCCAAACACGCGGGTTTCCCGCATGCGGCCCGTAATGCTCATATCCAGCTTACCCGCTGCCGGGTCGGGCTGGATAATGGATTCGATTTCGGCCGGAATATTGCTGATCTGGCCGTGAATACCCCGCTCCCCAAATTCATCGGATTCGGGTCCGCCCACGTGGGTAAGGCCGCAGGTCGTCAGCAATCCTCCGTAGAACGTACGGAGCCAATCGATGCCCTTATCCGAGAAGGGCTGGGGCGAGGTAACACCGACATGACTTAGCCAGGCCAGACTGTGCTGGTTATAAAAGGCGTCGGCAATATCCATCGCCCGGTCCAAAACGACTTTGTACCGCAACCCGGTCCCCGTGTTGATCCAGGCAATGCGGGTACCCCGGCCCGGCCCATTGTCCAGTTCGGCGGTTTCGATGCCCCCGAGCTGGGCTGTATTACTGATTTTGTCGCGCCAGGTTTGATGACTCAAATCGGTGCCTGTGCTATTCATTGTTGAGATTCAGGAATGGTGGTTGGATAAAGGCGGAAAGGTCAGCTTACGCACCGACTCCGTGTTTCTGACACATCTGCCGGATGAATTTTAATCCATTTTCGGCAATGTCCCAGGGCGGAGAATATTCCCGCCAGACCCCGATGGCGTTGGCGAAATCAGGGTCATTCCGGGAAAAGGCCTCAATGGTGAGCCAGTCTCGATAGTCGATCTGCGCCAGGGCGGCAAACGCATCATCCCACAGCACCATACCGTCGCCGGGCGTACCCCGGTCGTTTTCGCTGATGTGAACGTGGACCAGCACCGGCGCAATGGTTTGTAATGCCCTGGCGTAACTCTTCTCTTCGACATTGGCATGGTGCGTGTCAAACATGGCCCGCACATTGGGGTGATCGGCCGCCCGGACCAGCCGCAGCAACTGCTCCATGGTGTTACACAGGTAAGTCTCAAAGCGGTTGAGCGCTTCCAGCCCCAGCACCACATCGGCCTGCGCGGCATATTCACCGGCAGCATGGAGTACCTCGGCCCCCCAGTTGTATTCATCATCCTGGGGAGCACGACTGGCAAATACCGCGTGGGCCGAGTGAATCGGTCCGCAAAGAAGCTGCGAACCCAGATCGTGGGTCCGGTCAATTTCCCATTTAAGCCGGTCGAGCGCTTTGGCCCGTACAGCTGCCGAATCACTGATTGGATTTTCGTCCTTGCCCACTACCGACACACAGGTAACACCCAGGCCGAGGTCTCTGGTATGCTGACCTACGCGCTTATAAGCCGGCTCATCCGGTGACCCGACAAAATACTCGACGCCATCGTAGCCGATGGTTTTAAGTCGTTCAATAATGGGAAATAAATCATCAGAAATGACGGCCGACCAGGCCAGGACGTTGAATCCTATCTTGTTCATTGACTGTGCTTAACTGGTGGATACGAAATGATATTCGGGTCAGGGGTTATTTACGGGATAACCCCTGATCCAGTTCTTTCAGCATAATATTTCGGTACTGCACCTTCATGGGTGGCCCTACGTGAACCTGCACACCCAGCAACCCTTTGGCGCTTGCGTTGGCGGGGTCCTCGTCGGTGACATCACTCATGAGCTTGCCGTTGATATAATGTTGCAGGCGGTTGCCCTTGGCAATGAGGTGAAACGTGTTCCAGTCACCGGTTTTCACGTTAGCCCGTAGCGAATCGGCATTACCCAGCGACTCAACCACCGTCAGGCCGTTCCAGGCGTTCCGGCTTACGTTTGCCCGGATGGCCTCAGGGGTATTGGCACCGCTCTGGTTTACAATTTTGGTTTTCTGTCCGATATAAGCCAGCGTGGTGCGCTTGCGTTCTTCGTAGTTTTGACCGGTATAGCGGTTCCGGCCGTCAATGTCGGCCTGGTAGCCGCGCAGAGCAAACGGAATATCCGTCAGCTGCTCACTACGATAGTTGATTCCCGAGTTACCTGCTTCGGTAATTTGAAACTCGCCCTTCAGTTCAAAGTCGCCCGGTTCGCCACCGCGCCAGATAATGAAGGAGTTCGTCTTCAGCGGTTTGTCGGGCGTGATTTCACCCACCAGGGACCCGTTTTCGACGCGCCAGTAAGTAGGATCGCCGTCCCAGCCCTTCAGGCTTTTGCCGTCAAAAATCTGCACAAAGCCGTCATTCTTTGCCTTCCTGCTCTGAGCCATACAGGAGGTACTGATGCTGCCGGCCGCTATAACCGCCAGCACCAGTCCAAGCTGAATAAATATACGATTCGTCTTTTTCAACATTGATAAATCTGTTTTGCAGCTGTGCCTTTATTTTCCTTTTCCGGCGTCGGCCGTTGCCCGGTACACTTCATGATTCTGGTTACCGCCGGATTTCAGATAGGCCATCAAATCGCGCAATTCATTTGCATTCAGGCTATTGATGAGTCCAGGCAGCATGATCGATACGTTTGAAAGCGAGGTAGCGGCCACATCTTTCTTCAGCAGCTTCTTCAGCTGTTCCGGCGAAAAGGGGTTCTGTGAAACCGAGTACGACGTTTTGTCTTCGTTCACCAGTCGGCCTACCACCGTCTGGCCATTTTTCAGCTTAAACGTAGTAGCCGCGTACTGATCAGAAACGGCTTTGTTCGGATCAATAATGGCCTCCAGAATGTCTTTGTTGGAGAACCGGGTTCCCAGTTGCGTCAGGTCCGGACCAATATCCGATCCCTCGCCCCGCATGGCATGGCAACGGCTGCACAGGATAGCCGAGTAAATTTTCTTACCCGTCTCGAAATCGCGGTTTTTCAGGCCCGTATCAACGGCGGCTACGGCATCGTCGAGCTGCCAGCGCCGGCCCGGTCCTTTGGGAGCGTAGCTGAGGGCAATGTCGTTTCCTGAACTGGTCAGCAGCTCGGCACCCGACATTTTGTTATACTTATCAAATTGGTCTTTCGGGACGTGAGCTAGTGCCAGCTTGCGAGCGCGGTCGACAAAGCCGACGTAGCTGCGGCCACCCTGGTACTTGAAGGCGTTGGCAAACCAGCTAAAGTATTTGTTCCGCTGTTCCGGCGTCCAGCCGGTTGCCTTGCGGCTCAGCATGTTTGCATACCAGGTTTGCTGGGCAGGGGGCATTTTTTCCAGCATTTTGGCGATATCCAGACCGTATTGCGGGTTACGCATGATCAGCTCGCTGGATGCCGTAGCGGTTTCGCCACCGGCAATTTCGCGGTCGGCCGGCTGATCCATCAGGTTCAGCGTCTTGGCAATCACCTGCGGGTCTTCGATTCCTACCAGCATTTTACACAAAGCTCGGTTCAGGTTATTTGTTTTGGCCGGATAGCTCGGATTCAGGAAGGCACCCAGCTGCGCCGACAGTTGGGCAGTGGGCCGGCCCATCCGAACAATTATCAGTTCCATGGCCCGGAGAATATCCAGCTGCTCCTGCTCAGAAAGCTGTTTGAAGGTGGGCACCATCAGGTTGGTCAGCATCTGATCCCGCTGCGCGGTAGCGCTTGAGTCGCTGTGGTGTACCAGGGCGATCATGGCCTGCGAAACGGCCCGTGGGTCTTTTTCCGCGAGGGCTTTATCTTTCCACTCGCTGACGGGCTGATGCTCAACGGCGACGCGGGCTGCGTACTGCACAAACCGGTCCGGGTGCTTCAGGTACGGCCAGGCAGCCGCCACCGCTCCGGCTTTAGGACCACCGCTGTGGTAGGCCTCCAGGCTGGTTCTGATTTTGTGGGCCTCCGGCAGCACCGGCATAGCCGTGGTTGATACGGTCTTGCCCGGTCCGTCGTAGTATACCCGGTACAGGTCAGACTCCAGCCGGCGGCCGCCCGTCAGGAAGTACAAAGCACCGTCGGGACCAATAGTGCCGTCGGTCAGTGGCAGCGACAGGCCCGACAGGAATTCTTCGTGCTGGCCCGCATAGGTTGAGCCGGACGGCTTCAGGTGAATGGCGTGTACGATCCCGAAGCTCCAGTCGAAGGCCAGCAGTGTGTGCTGGTATTTCTCGGGGAAGCGGCCCCGGTTTATGTAAATCAGGTTCGTAGGCGAGCCCTGACCGATGTTCACGATCGCGGGCAGATTGTCGGGGTAGGTCGGCGACCACTTGCCGTTACCCGTCCGCCAGCCGAACTCGCTGCCGCTGGTAGCGTGGGTGATGCGGGTGGGGCGGTACCAGGGCAGACCAAAATCCCATTCCATATCAGCATCGTAAACGAACAGGTCACCGGCTTCGTTAAACGCCATATCGAATGCATTGCGGTAGCCGGCGCTGATCAGTTCCCACCGCTTGCCTTCCGGGTCCAGATTAGCGATCCAGCCGCCGGGGGCCATCCGGTTGTTGGCGTGGCCGCGGGGGTCCTTAATCTGCGGGAACAGGTTATCTTCCTTCCAGACGGGCGGTAACCGGTACGCATCCATTTTAGGTACATCGGTATGGTTACCCGCAATCACATACAGCGATTTCTTATCGGGCGACAACAGGATGCTGTGCGGGCCGTGTTCGCCTTCGCCCACCAGTTCTTTCAGCAGGGTAATTTTATCGTATTTATCATCGCCGTTGGTATCCTGCAACCGGTACAGACCACTGGGTTTGGAGAACCGGTTGTTGGCCCGGTTGTTCACCATCACATACAGGCTGTTAAAAGCATGCAATAACCCCTGAGCGTAGCCCATACCACCTACCGAGCTGGTATCGCTGCCAATAACCAGCTTTTCAACAACGGGCTGCGCCGAACCGGAGCCAATCGCCGGAAGCTGCAACCGGAACAAGGCGCCGTACTGGTCGGAGGCAATCATGCGGCCTTTGTCGTCGAACGTCATCGACACCCAGGAACCGTTCTGGCTCTCCGACGGACTGTAGAGATGTTCGGCTTTAAAACCAGCCGGCAGTTTCAGTTTATCGACTTTTGTTTCCGGCGGAGAGTTCAGGTTTTGATTTACGTCCGGCAGACTGTTCCAGGCACCGAGCAGGGTCATCAGACCCAGAACCGGCAGTATTTTTAGATTTAAAAAGGTCGACTTCATTGGTTTGTCTGAAGGGTACAGCGTTTAAGAAACTTTTTGGTGCAGGACTCTTTACAGAAGAAAGGTAAAGGGGCGGGAGTTATAACACTTAAACCGGAAAAAATAATTTTATTTTCATAAGGCCGGCTGGTTCCCCACTCATACGACTCTGTAAAACAGGCCGGCTTCGGGTTGAAGCCGGCCTGAACGATTTTCTAGAAATGCGGAGTTAACGCAGCCTCTACCGCCGGCAAGGGATAATAATCCTCCAAATTGGTAAAGGCGTTCGGCGGAGGCACAGCTCCCTTCGGAAAGTAATAATCCTGCGGATTGGCTTTGATGCGGGCCCCGTACGCCGTAATGACGTCTTTCACCCGGCCGGTCCGGACCAGATCATACCAGCGCTTATTCTCAAACGCCAGTTCTACGCGACGCTCCCGATAAATGGCATCTCTCATCGCAGCCTGCGAAGCCGCCGTAGTGGCGGCCAGCCCGGCCCGGCTCCGCACCTGATTCAGGTACGGAACAGCCTCGCCCGTCTTACCCTGCTCATTCAGCGCTTCGGCCAGGAACAACAGCACCTCCGCGTAGCGGTAAATCGGCCAGTTCTGACCCGTGTTGTTGTGCTGCGCGTGTGTCCGGGCATATTTCTTAATATACGGGTACGTTTTGTTTTCCCGTAAACTCTGGCTCAGGGTGACGGAACCGATCGAAATGTCTTTACGCTTGTCGCCCGGCTCGTAGGCGGCAATAAGGTCCGGTGTCGGAATGTTGTTGTTCTCGCCTGAGATGGCCTGCGGGTTCGACGTACCGGTGATGGGCTTTAATTCCTCGGCGGTAATCGGCGTTGGTATAAACCGGTAGATCTGGTTTCCATTAAGGCCGGCAGCGCCTTCCAGGTACTGGACCTCAAAAACCGACTCCCGGTTGTTCTTGTTGCCCGAGGTAGTCGAGAACGCATCATTATAATCCGCCATGAGCGAGTACTCCCCGCTGGCCACGATTTCCGCCAGGAGTTTTTCGGCCTCAGCCCACTTCTTCTGAACCATATACAGATTGGCCAGTGCCGTTCTGGCGGCACCGGATGTAGCCCGGCCAGCCTCCTGTTTCGATTTTACCGGCAGCAGTTTTACCCCTTCCAAAAGATCCTTCTCCACCTGATTGTACAAGTCGGCCGTCGTCGCCAGGGGTGATGCCGCTTCTTCGCGGTTCGCTACCGGCGTCAGGTGCATAGGTGCTTTGCCGAATAGCCGGGCCAGCTGGAAGTACGCAAACCCACGGAGAAAATGGGCCTGTCCTTTCAGGTTGTTCTTCGATTCGGCACCAGCAGCGCCACTAAACTCTACTTTATCGATCACCGACAGCACCTGGTTGGCCCGGGCGATGATCTGATAATTCAGGCGGTACATATTGAGTACAATCGTGTTGGCGGTGAGGCCACCGGCGTTCAGAATCGCAAAATCGGCGATGTTCTGGGTGTTTTCCACCGCCCCGAACAGGACGTTGCGGGCGTAATAGGTATTATCGGAGTGCATCTCCTCCATCGCCCAGGCCGCTTCGTTGTACATAGCCCGTAGGGGTACATACGTAGCGTTCACGGCCTGCACAAAATCAGCCTCTTTGGTAAAGAACGTGGCTGAACTTAACGCAGTCTGAGGAATTACGGTCAGGAACTTATCATTATTGCAACTCGTCACGGCCAAACCGATCAGACTCGCCAGTATGATTTTCTTTTTCATTCTGTAGTCGAATAAGGATGAAAAAATGGATTAGCAATTAAAAATTCAGGTTTACACCAATGGTGTAGGTCCGCGGCACCGGGTAGTTGGAGAAGTCAACTCCCTGGCTCAGGTTACCGCCATCGCCCTCGCCGTTAGCCTGGGCACTGGTCTCCGGATTAGGGCCACCCCAGTATTTCGTGAATACATAGACCTGCTGGGCCGAGGCAAACACCCTGGCCGAATTAAAGAATTTGTTCAGCGCGCCGAAGGTATAACCCAGCGTGATGTTTTTAATGGTAAAGAAGGAGGCATCGGCCAGGAACTGGGTACTGTTCCAGTCGCGCTCGATCCCGGTGAAGTTACCACCACCGTTGGTCGCTCCAAACTGGCCTGCACCCGGCGTAATCACGTTACCCTTGCTGTCGACCCGGAAGCGGTCTTTTACACCGGCCACCATGTTGAATACAGCATCCAGGTTAGCCGTACTGTACAGGTGACGAACCCATAACTGGTTGCCGTATGAGCCGGAACCCGTAACGGACAGATCCCAGTTACCGTAGCGCAGGTCGTTGACAATACCGTAGGTAAATTTCGGGAAGGGGTTCCCGATGATGGTCCGGTCGTCGAAATCACCGCCGTAGGTAATCACGCCGTCGCCGTTGATATCTCTCAGCTTGATGGTCCCTACCGCCGAACGACCCGGGATGATGGGCGAGTTT
Organism: Nibrella saemangeumensis; assembly: GCF_039541915.1. Taxonomy (NCBI): domain Bacteria; kingdom Pseudomonadati; phylum Bacteroidota; class Cytophagia; order Cytophagales; family Spirosomataceae; genus Nibrella; species Nibrella saemangeumensis. The sequence continues at coordinate 195,601 of NZ_BAABHD010000022.1, read as the reverse complement.
TTGAGCTCTTCGGCGGTCATGTAATAACCTTCTTTCAACATACCGTAGAACTGGCCAAAGGGTTTGCCGACCTGCGTAATGTGGAAGGTACCATATACCCGGTCGATGCCCGGTGCCAGCGCAACAACCTGGTTGCGGTTGAATGAGATGTTGGCGTTGGTATTCCACTTCAGCTTACCGGTGGTATTGCGGGTGTTCAGCGCAAACTCATGACCCCAGAACTTAATCTCACCAATATTGTCGTTGAAGTTGCCAAAACCCGACTCCTGCGCCAGTTGCACGGCATACAGCAGGTTGGTAGTCCGTTTGTTATAAAAGTCGTAGGTAAACTGAATGCGATCGTTCAGCAAGCCCAGGTCCAGGCCCAGGTCAAGCTGCCTGGTGGTCTCCCAGCCCAGGTTGGGGTTGGCAATGGAGGTAACCACCGCTCCCGGCGCTACCGTACCGCCAAAAGCCGCGTTGACCGTGTTGTTCACCAGGGCGTACTGAGTGTAGTTACCGATATTGTTGTTACCAATGACCCCGTAGCTGGCGCGCAGCTTGGCAAACGAAACCGGCGTAATGGCCTTCATAAAGTCCTCGTCGGAAACCACCCACCCGACGGAAGCCGACGGGAATGTACCCCAGCGGTTGTTGGCCCCGAAACGGGACGAACCGTCGGTCCGGATAGAGGCCGTAAACAGGTATTTACCTTTATAGTTATACGTCAAGCGCGACAGGTAAGACAACAGACTCCATTGGTTTACCCCGTTGGTGGTACCGCCCCGGTTTACATTGAGCGCACCCTGGATGGTTGGCAACCGGTCATCCGCGTAGGTATCGGCCTGAATCCGGGTAACCTCCTGGCTGAAACGCTGCTGCGTAAAACCGGCCAGCAGTTCAAAATTATGGTTGTCATTGAACGTGCGGGTATAGGTCGCCAGGTTCTCATTAAGCCAGGAGATGTCTTCCCTGTTCTGCCGGATCGATACGGCCAGCGTTGGAATGGGCACGTTAATGGCGCTGGTAGCCGTCGACGGGTTGAAGAAAAAGAACCGGGAGTTCATGTATTCCACGTTCATGGTCGACTTCAGCGAGAGGCCCCGGATCGGCGAGTACTGAACGTACGCATTGGCCAGCAGGTTGGTGTTCTTGGTCTCGTTGGTCAGTTCGTTGGCGGCTCTCACCCAGTTCGGATAAGCAAAGATATTTCCGGTACTGCCCGGAAACCGGTTAAACAGCGTCAGCTGGCCCTTATCGTCGCGGATCGGCATGACCGGCCAGGTATGCAGGGCGTTGAACAGAATGCCCGTACCGCGGTCGCCATCGGTCCGGGGGGTGTTGTCGTACACATAGGAGGGCGCTACGTTGAACCCGACGGTTATCTTATCCGACAGGTTGTAGTTTGAGTTCATCCGCAGCGAATACCGCTTGTACTTGTTGTTGATGACAACCCCATCCTGGCTGAAGATACCCGCCACCAACGACGTATTCGAGCGTTCGGTATTGTTGGAGACGCTCAGGTTATAGCTCTGAATGGGCGCATCGCGCATAACGGCATCGTACCAGTCGTTGTCTTTGTTGGCCCAGCTTGCCGGGTCCTTGAACTCATCCGGTACCGCCTGACCCTGATCTTCGTAGTACTCTTTCTTGAACTGCGCAAACTCCTGGGCATTCAGCATTTTGATGCGACCCCGCTGGGGCACCTGCTGCACCCCGCCGAAGGCATTGAAGCTGATGTTGGTGCGGCCGACTTTCCCTTTTTTGGTGGTGATCAGCACGACGCCGTTGGCCGCCCGCGAGCCGTAAAGCGAGGTAGACGACGCATCTTTCAGGATCGAAATGTCTTCAATCTCATCGGGGTTCAGCTGCGCAATGTTTCCCGTAATCGGAAAACCATCGACCACGTACAGAGGATCGCTCCCGGCGGATACCGACACCTGGCCGCGAATCCGGATGCTGATGCCCTGCCCCGGCTTACCGGTGGTCTGGTTGATCTGCACCCCGGCCAGCCGGCCCTGTAGTTTCTGGCCCACCTGCGACACGGGCAGGTCTTTGATCTCCTGGGCACTCACCGTTTGCACCGCACCGGTTACTTCTTTCTTTACCTGGCTACCGTAACCCACCACCACTACCTCGGCCAGCGATTTGGTATCGGCTACCAGTTGCACATTGATGGTTGTCTGCCGGCCAACCGGAATTTCCTGTGTGGTGAACCCGATGGACGAAAACACCAGCGTTCCTCTGGCCTCAGGAATCGTCAGCGTATAATTCCCGGCGCTGTTGGTCGATGTACCCGTGGTCGTTCCTTTCAGCACCACACTTACGCCGGGCAGACCCTGACCGGCATCATCCGTTACTTTACCACTGACGGTTACGGCCACGTTATGCTCCACTGACGGAGCCAACGAACTGGTTGGCTCGCTAATCCTGGGGGTATTGTGCTGCAGCAGAATGCGATTTGAAACAACCTGATAGGAAATCTGCAGCGGCTGCAGCAACTGCTCCAGGGCTACCGCCAGCCGCTGATTGGTTAGCTTCAGGGTAATCTTCCGGTCAGTTTTGATCTGTTCTTTGCTGTAGACGAACTTCACATTGGCCTGCTGCTCCACTTTTTGCAGCACCACCTTCAGACTTTGTCCCTCTACGCTCAGGCTAATATTACGGTCCATAATTTCCTGTCCCCGGCTGGGGCTGGCAAACCCTACAGCAACAAACAGACAGGCAAAAGCTACTTGAACAACTGACACTTTCATGAGCATGTACAGCTTGGCGTACAATTGTAGTTGTCGCGACTCGTTCATAATGTTAGGAATGTTTTTTTGTGAGAAAAAAGACAGAATGCCCGTAACGCATCTGTGGCAGGATGATACTTGTTAGGGGCAGTAATCCGGCAGCCGGCGGTGGTGGTACACTGTCGGCTGTTTTTTTTAGTAGGTTCTTTTTTAAGCCATCGGCAGCAGCGGGGTTTAACGTTTAGGGATCAGGTTAGGTAAAGAAAATTCATAAAGTACAACCCGGTCCGTTGACCAGGATACGGGTACCCCTTACCTCGTAAGAGGCCCCCACGGATTTACAGATTAAGGTTAATTTATCATCGAGGGACAGATCCGACAGATCACCGCTGAACGAACAGCTGTCCAGGTTCTCCGTCGCCCGGATGATCTCAATGCCGTAGCCTTTCTCCAGTCCACCGAAAACCTGCGTCAGTGGAGTATCGTTGTAGACAAAGGTTGGCGTCAGGTCGGCTGGTGTAATCAGTACCGGCTTCTCCACCAGGCCGGGAATCAGGTGATTGTTGTCGGGAAAGAAAACGACCTTCTGATTAGGCGTCAGAATGACGCCCTGGAGTTTGGAGATCATAGGGTCCGACAGCTTTCCGCTGGGCCGGCTTTTCTGCCCGTACACCGACACCTTACCGGTTTTCACTTCTACCTCTACCGCTTCGCACCGGGCTTTCCCTTCTGTTTTCACCCAGAAGCTTGTACCCAGCACCTGCGCTACGGCCCCACCGCAATAAACGAAGAAAGGCTTTTTTGCATTTTTGGTAACTTCAAAGAAAGCATCGCCTACGAGTTCGACCTCCCGCCGGTAGCTGCCAAACGGAGCCGGAAACGAAAGCCGGCTGCCGGGCGTCAGCAGAACGGTGCTGTTGTCTTCGAGGGTAAGCAACCGGTTTCGGCCCGTAGTATTCTGAACGCGCTGAACCGATTGAGAATTACTGAATACCGCAGCGGGTTGAGCAGGTCGCTCTGCAGTTGCCTCTTTGGGAACGAAGTTGATGCGGTTCCAGCCCCAGCCCAATAGCAGGAGTAAGACTATCGATGCAGCCATTCCGACCCAGTACAGATACCGTTTTCCGAAGGCCAGTTCGGGGCTTACAGCCACAGGCTGAGAGGCTGTTAACTGCACCGTTTGGCTGATCCGCTGCCACATACGATCACGAACAGCCTGTTTATCGAGGTTCGCTGGTTCACTGTTCGTTTCACCAGCGATAGCCTTATACCATCGATCAACCTGCCGGATTTCTTCCGCCGTACAGGTACCCTGTACATACCGTTCCAGCAGCTTCTGAAACTCAGGCTTGGTCATGGCGAAAAAAAGTTATGGGTTCAGGAATTTACCTGCTCCAGCCAGCCCGGCCTGCGTTAGCTTCCGGGCCGGCCGACTGAAGCCGTTCTAACAGGAAGTCGGGCAACCTGGGGTAAATCCTAAATACGAACTAAAAATTATTGGAAAAATCAAATTAAACTTAAACGATACACCGATCTTTCTTTGGAAAGTTATAGAGCTGTTTTAAACGGCACCTGCTCAGAACAGGTAACTGCATAAAAAAGACGGAGCTGTCAGCACGATACCTTTCAGGTATAGTCGCAATGTTTTCAGGGATTTAGTCAGGTGATACTCAACAGCTTTGTCGGTGACCTGAAAATGCGAAGCGATCCGGCTGACAGGCCAGCCTTCTATCCGGCTGAGCACGAATATGTTACGCGTTTTTTCGGGCAGGGTATTCAGGCCCTGCTCCAGGCAGGTTCGCAGGGTATCGTACGTCGTCTCTTCCTCGGTAGTGGTCTCCTCCTGCGCAGTAAAGGCCTGGTAATGGTCAAGGTACCGGTCCTGCACCACTTGCGCCCGGATTAAGTCGATAATCGAATATTTGAGCGCCCGGAACAGGTAATTTTCCAGCTTGCCAATTTGCAGGTTCTCCCGGCGCTCCCAAAGCTGAATAAACAACTCCTGTACAATCTCTTCGGCCACCTCCCTATTTTTCAACCGGGCCAGCGCGGTCTGATACAAAGGATACCAGTACGTTTTGTAGATTTGGGCAAATGCCTGCGGGTTACCCCGCTGAAGAGACATCAGCAGTTCTTTTTCCGATAGGATCGAAAAATCATGCATACCCGTTGGTGGATAAACGTGTAACTGAATGGGTTAATTTTCAGTATACAGTTCACCAGGCCTGACCTTAGTGAACCGGTAGCATCATCATAGTTTTCAATGAAGCAAACTAAGGCGGTTTTTTCCGCATTCTATCCTGCACTGTCTGTGCTTTCATAAAAATTACCAGACAAAATAGCTTTTCTCCCAGCCTTTGACGGCCTAACCGCTGTACTGCGCTAGGGTAGCCCTGAGGGAGTCAGTGAAGGCCTGTACCAGACTGGCCGGTTGTAGTACTTTGAGGTGTTCGCCATAGCTGCGGAGGTGCATCAGCAGGTCGCGGTTGGGAGCCAGCCGCAGCCGTACCACACACTCGGTATCCGTGTCGCACAGCACCTCCTGCGACTGGTGAATGGGCTTAGCCTTGACGTACCGTCCAAACAGCGGGGTAAACTGCAGTACAATTTCCTCGACCGGCCCGCTACTGTCGGTAACGCCGTAGATATGCTCGAACAGTTCGCTGACACTTGTCAGCACCGACGGTGGCACATCGCAAGGGTCATCCGTAATCTCAAGATCACTCATACGATCCAGGGCAAAGGTCTTTTCGCGCCCGCCGGCGGCATCGTAGCCGATCACGTACCAGCTATCCGCCCATTCGCGCAGCAGAATCGGATGCAGCGTACGGAGTTTAGGCCGCTCTGGTTCGGCCGCGCTCTTTTCGTGTTTGCTGTACCGGAACTGCACCTGGCGGTTCTGGCTGATGGCCCGGATCAGCACTGGCACATAATGCCGGTTGCCGCCCAGAACGCGCTCTTCGACGTACACTACCTTGCGGGGCAGGCCCTGCGCCTGATCGTCGCTTTTCACCTCCCGGATAATGTCGAGGCTCTGCCGGACCCGCTGCAGGGCGTTATCCAGTTCATTGGCCAGTGAGGTTCCCTGCGTGGCTGCCAGCACCTCGCGGGCCTGCTCCAAAGCGTCCATATCGTCGGGGGTAAGCATCAGTTTCAGCAGCCGGAACTGCGGGTCGGTATAGTAGTAGCCGTTGCTCCGTTTGTCGTAGGCAATGGGCGCGTCGTGGTCTTCGCGCAGCCGCTGAATGTCTTTTTCCAGCGACGAAACGGACCGGATACCGCATTGGTCCTGCAGGAGTTCAAACAGCCTCTGTTTGGAATATCGGCGCGGGTAGCGGCTGATGATTTCATCGATGAGCCGGTAACGCTGAAAGGCGGAACGGGTGATGGGCATGGGTGGCTGGCAGTTTGCAGTTCACAGTAGATCGTTAGGGCTTGTTCTCAGATTTAGATCCCACAGTGTCTGCGGACAAGTAACAAAGAAAATTTCTGAAGAAAAATAGAAGAACGTAAAAAGATTACGTGAAGGGTAGGAAATCTTTGTCATGAACAAAGAAACAACAATACAAATGAACGCCGTACGTCACTCCTCCGCATCGACTGCATCCCCTGCCTACTCAGCCTTTACCTCGCTGATGCACTGGCAGGAGCCGCTGGCTACCCGCCTGCAGTTCCGGCACGACCTGCCGGGCCAACAGGCTAACCGGCTGCTCAATATTGAGCTGGGTCTGTTTCTGATGGTGGAGTTGCTGCCCTTTGCTGCGCCCGAAGCGCTGCCCGACCTGCTCAATGGCGAGGGCATTGCCTACCGGCACCGGCCGGTCTGGACACCCCGGCAGCACCGCTACCTGAGCCGCGCCCGGACCCTGCTGGCACCGTACCGCAACCGCGAAACCTGGCTGAAAGCACTGACTATCTACGCCAACCTACGACCGGGGCTGCGGGTGTTTACCGTGCAGGGGCAGTATACCAACGGCGTCAGCAGCTTCGGCCTGCACGAGCGACTGAGCCTGTTCAGAAAAGCGCTGGTGTGAAGTAGGCAACCTACAAGGTTTCAGGTCGGGCGGTTACCGGCACCAGCGTGTTGGTTTGCCGTACTGTATTACAAACAGCCGCCCGGCCGTAGCCACCTGAAACAGAAAGCCGAGCAGCGGGCAATCGGCCTGTTGCCACTTGTACGCGTACTTCCGGGTTTACTTCCAGTTTACATACTCCCTGGCGTACAAGAGGGTGCCATCAGTCAGTCGAATTCGGACGTAGAAATAATAAAAATCACTGTCGATAATATCTATCAGCACATCATATTCGGTAATGATGTCGGCAAATACCGTGAGTGTCTGTCTCATTCTGCTTCCTGAAGCCGTTGCCGCCGTTGCCGTAGGTGGTCAAGATAGGTCAGGGTAGCCTCCCAGGCCATCTCGTCGTATTCGCGTTCGATAAGGCCAACAGATGCCGTTTCGGAGCGACCTGAAAAGTGCTCCAGTCGGTCTGGTATTTGCGCTCAAACGCCTGTACGATAGCCTCGTGCTCATGTATCCGACGATTTAACAGATTCATAGCCTGCACCCGCGCAAACTGCCGCACGTCGGTGTAGCCTAGTTCGCGCACAGTGGTTTCCAACGTATCGCTTGATGTTGTCATACTTATTCATTTGTTAATTGAACGTCTTCCCTATTTCACTGCTTCCTATCAGGGATGGTTGCATCACTCATCCGGCGAGAGATTTGTCTGTTCGGCGGGTTCGTCAGGAATTGTACCTGTATTTTTGTCTGACCGGGTTCTGCGTACTGTTGCCATTGACATATTCCAAGTATATAAAGTTAATCCAGCCCGCTGTGGTTTCAAAATGAACCTGAACCCGCGTATCGCCCGCCAGAAACCGGTCTAAGCAAGAAGAACCCGTCGACCACTACCCTACGGTAGGAAGTACGGAGGTGAGTATTCAGAAATTTGTCAAGCTCGGTCTGGCTCATAGGCCGTTGTTGCTGGAGCTGTCTCATCTCCTCAGAGACCTTGCGAACGAAGTAGTCCGACAGAAAAAGCCTAGCACCACCAGCGGAGAATATTTGGGCCGGTGATGGCATATCACTACTGAGGGCCGTATATTGTCAGGTGAATACCTAGTCCACCTTCATGAACAATCAGGCCCTTATTCAACATTACTTCAGTCAGATTAAGCAGGCTAATACTGAGGAAGCGAAAAAACTACATTTCTATTCATTACTTCACGAACTGTTCCGGCATGATCCAACTGCCATATCCATTGTCAAACAAATGGCATCGGGTGCCGAGCAGGCTATCTTTAACATTCCGAAAGGAGACCGGACCAAAACTGGCCGGGCCGACACCCAGTTTCGGCAGGTAATTATCGAGTTCGAGAATGACATAAAAAACGCTTCTAAACGCGAACACGCCGAATACCAGCTCAAAGAATATTTTGCTGGTAATTACAATACCAGTTCGCAGTTCGACTTTTACTTGATTGCTACCGACTGTATTCGCTGGAACATCTACGGCCCAAAGCCGGAAAGTTACCTGAACAAAGCAAAGATAACTGCGGATGATGTCTACCTGCGGGTGGTTGACAGCTTTACGCTGACCGATACCAACGCCGACGAGTTTTTCACCTTTATTGACCGCTACCTATTCCGCTCCAGTAAGCAGAAACCAACGCTGGACACCATTCTGATTGATTTCGGCGACAGCTCTTCATTGTTTATGGAGGTGTTTGCCGGCATGAAGCTCGTCTACGAGGACATTAGCATAGACCCGGAAATTCAGACGGCATACCGGGAGTGGAGCCGGTTTATGAGTATCGCTTATGGGAGCTTCAACGCATCAAGCGAGGTGTTTTTAGTACACACCTACCTGAGTGTGTTTTCTAAACTGATTGCGTATGAGGTGCTGAGCCGCGATACGCACATTGACGCCACCGAAATGCGTAAGGCACTCGACGGCTCCATCTTCTCTCAATTCAACGTCGAAAACTTTGTCGAACAGGATTTCTACCAATGGGTAACCATTGACAAATACTTCCCACGACTGCGCCGGTTCTTTTTGAAAATTGCGGACAAAATTTCGGAATATGACTTTCGGGATGTTCAGTCTGATATTCTAAAGGGTGTTTATCAGCACCTTATCGACCTGGAAACCCGGCACGCGCTCGGAGAGTACTATACGCCTGACTGGCTGTGCGAAAAGGTAGCTGAGCATTTTCAGTTTGAACGGAACGCGCAAATTTTGGACCCGTCCTGTGGTTCCGGCTCTTTCCTGCTGGCTAGTGTAAACCGGCTGCGCCAACTACATCCTGACCTGACACCGGAAGAACTGGCCGGCCAGATAGCCGGCATTGATATTCACCCGTTGTCGGTGCAAATAGCCAAAACTACCCTGCTATTGGCCTTAGGTGAGCCGGTTCGGCATGCCCGCCGGCCAATTTATCTGCGTGTTTACCTGGCCAATAGCCTGGTTACCCTTCAACTGGCAGCCGTTAACTTGTTTGGCGAAGAGTTTGGTGTCACTATCGACGACCGAAAATATTATCTGCCTACTGGTACATTTGATAACCCTACGCTCTTCGACAACGCCGTATCGGTAGCCGACGCATTAGCAACCGATACCGTTGGCGAAGCGCCTGTGCCCGTTAAAGCGTTGGTGAATGCCGTCCGCAGCGACCATCCAACTGTACCAGATACGCTGGTGGGTAAGTTCTATGATATTTATCTGGCGCTGAAACGGGCAAAAGAAGAAGGCCGGGACAGCATCTGGAAGTTTATTTTGCAGAACAGTTACAAGCCGTTTTTCCTGCGTAAGCGGTTTGATTACGTGGTAGGTAATCCACCCTGGTTTACGTATAATAGTATACGAAACGCTGAGTACCAGCAACTCCTGAAAACGTTGGCGACACGCTATGACCTCATTCCTGAGAAGAAAGCGCTCATGCCGCAACTCGAAATAGCCGCCATTTTTATGAGCCATGTGACAAGTTACCTGCTCCGGGAGGGCGGAAAGCTGGCTTTTGTGGTACCGCGCAGTTTTCTGTCGGCTGCTCAGCACGACAATACCCGCTCCGGTTCAGCAAAGGGCTTTCGGCTCACGGATGTTTGGGACCTGAAAGATGTAAAACCGCTATTCAACATACCCTCGTGTGTTCTGTTTGCCCGGCAGGCCAATGTAGCCAAAGGCATCCCGGCCGAAGGTATAACCGGACAGGTATTCAGCGGAAACATCCGCAAACATAATGCAACGCTTACCGAAGTTGCGGACAGACTTAGTTCGGTTCCGGTACGCTGGTATCTGGCCCGGCAGCAAAACACCTCGGCATTAACGAACCAGGTTTTAAGCAGTGGTGCAAGCACAAAAAACAACTTTTATCAAGCACAAAAAACAACTTTTATAAGGAGCATTTTCGGAATGGAGCCACTATGTTTCCGCGTAATTTCTACTTTGTTCGCACGGAAGGGGTTACGCCACCGGACTGGCATGACAGGGTAATTGCGGTGCGTTCCGACGACGCTAATGACAAAGACGCCAAAATGCCGTGGAAGGAGTGTGAAGCTGTCCGGGCGAGTGCATTCAGACTTCCTGTTCCGAACGGCAATGGCCCGTAACATGGTTCCGTTTGCTCAATTCGCATTACCGCTTGTTCTGCTACCTATTCAGATACTGAACGTAATGACCTCAGAAGGGAAGCCACAAAAACGGTTAAAATTACTTGACCATAAAGACATTCAGCTGTTGGGCCACATAGATACAGCCCGTTGGTTTAAAGAGGTTGAGACTGTTTGGGCTAAATACCGAACAGAGAACAATTCTAACGTTACGAGTATTGAGTACCTTAACTGGCAACATAAGTTAACCGAGCAAGATTTGAACAAGCAATTTGCGGTTCTTTACTCGGCTTCGGCAAAAGACGCGAATGCGTTTGTCCACAAACGAGGCACTCTTGATTTGGAATATATTATAGACAAGGCGGCTTATGTATTCTACACTGACTCAGAGCTGGAAGCCTATTATCTGACAGCGTTTCTGAATGCAAACTCTGCCAATGATTTAATGAAGCCTTTTCAGTCGCGGGGTTTGTTTGGGGCCAGAGATGTCTCGAAAAAGATATTAGATGTTCCCTTACCACAGTTTAAAGCCGATGAAGAGGCACATGTCCGGTTAGCACATCTGGGCCAAGCCTGCGCGGCTAGAGTAGAGGAGTTCATCCGCGATAGAGACCTGGCAAATCAGGACTATAACGTCGGCAAAGTTCGCAGCGAAATTCGGAATCAACTGCTGGTGGAAGAGCTTAAGCAGATAGATGAGTTGCTGCGAGAAGTAGTTAGAATTGACGAGGCTATAGAAACCCTTTAATTCTGTCTTACCCCAAATATAGATTTATACTGTTTTAATTTCCCAGCCAGACCAGATACACTCCGGCAGTAAGCTCCTCATCGAGACTGCTCGCTGAACTGTGTCAGGTCTGCGGGTGAATAGAAGGGAAAGAAAAAACTCTTTAAATTCACCATTATGACTGACCACAACAACTTCGACTTTGAGGCCTTCAAGCAGGCCGCCATTAAAGGTCTCTACGAAGGTAAGCCCCTGACCGGCGAAGACGGTCTATTTGCGCCCCTGCTAAAGCACTTTCTGGAATCAGCCTTAGAAGGGGAAATGGATAACCACCTACTCCAGAGCCGGGTAAGCGAGCAAAACCGGCGCAATGGCAAAACTACCAAGCGGGTCAAAAGCAGCGCGGGCCTGCTTGATTTACAAACACCCCGTGACCGAACGGGCAGCTATCAGCCTCAGCTAGTGCCTAAGCGGCAGGTAGTACTGACACCCCAATTAGAGCAGAAGGTACTTTCGCTCTACAGCGTGGGCAACAGCTACGCCGACATCAGTCAGCACCTGCTGGAGATGTATGGCTACACGCTCTCTGACAGTGAGTTAACCGCTATTACCGATAAGGTCATTCCGGCCATGCGGGAATGGCAGAACCGGCCTTTGGAGAGTCTGTATACGCTGGTGTGGCTGGATGGAATCTACTACAAGGTACGCCAGGAGGGTAAAGTGGTGACACGGGTGTTGTACAGTGTGATCGGCTTAAGTTTGTCGGGCAAGAAGCAGGTTTTAGGCATTTACACTGCTGAGAGTGAGTCGGCTAAATTCTGGCTATCGGTGCTGAGTGATTTGAAACAAAGGGGAGTAGAGGATCTGTTGATTACGTGCGTAGATGGGCTAAAAGGCTTTGATACGGCTATCAACAGTGTCTTTCCGGCCGCTACCGTGCAGCTTTGTATTGTGCATCAGCTACGCAACAGTTTCCGCTTTGTGCCCGATAAGCTGTTGAAAGACTTTGCTAAAGACCTCAAAGGGGTCTACCAGGCACCAGATCGGGAGCAAGGCATGGAGAACCTGTTATTGGTGCAGGAAAAGTGGGGCCATAGCTATCCTAAGGCCGTGCAGCCCTGGCTGGAAAAGTGGGAGTTACTCTCGCCATTCTTCGAGTATCCAGCCGCTATTCGTAAAGTGATGTATACCACCAATACAGTGGAAGGCTATCATCGTCAGTTGCGCAAAGTAACCAAAACGAAAGGAGCCTTTAGTTCCGACGTGGCCTTACAGAAGCTGGTGTACCTAACGATCCAAAATTTACAGGTAAAATGGGAAACAACAACCTACAACTGGAAGGAGGTGATTAACCAGTTCAGTATTATCTTTGAAGAACGTATCAAACCCCACCGCTTCGACTAACCCGCAGACTGACACAGTTCAGCAAGCACTTCCTCCTCATCGGCAAGTCCATCAGTGCTGATAATCCGGGACGTGCGAGCCTGCATAAGTTGGTCATGCTCTTGGATTAGAAACGTATTCATCTGTCGCACCAATGGCAGCAGCGTTTCTAACTGTGTGTCTCTGGAACGAAGCAGACAGAAATGTAAATTGAAGCGACGAACTACCTCATCCGTGTACATTCGCTGGTCGGCTGTAATTATGCCATCAAAGCCACTCATTGCCATTAAACCTAGCAATTCACCATTCTTGCGGCCTTTCCACTGCATGTACTGGACCGTTATAACTTCGATAGGCAACTCGAATTCATGACGTAATGAGAGTGGTAAATTTTCGTCCAGCAGGAGTTTCATGCGTCTAACTGCCGGATATTGTCTGGATTCGAGAATGTCTTCTTCACTAGCAACAAAAACTCCCGAAGCTGCTGCGGGTCAACGGTTGGGTAATCTTCGCAGAAGTCCTGCAACGTTTTCGTGCCGCTGTTCAGGTAATCAAACAAGTTGGCTAACGGCACACGACTTCCTGCGAAAAGTGGTACTCCGCCCGACGTTTCAGGATCTATAGTAATCAGGTCTGTTTTCATTGTTGACAAAATTTAATGAGAAACTATTTCATTTCACAAAGCCTATTAGGAATTCAAAACAGCCTTTAAGTCTGCCAAAATTACGCAAAACCTATAGATTGGCCCCGTTAAACCTCGCAAAAGCCTCGGCAATCCACCACTTTTTTGTATCTTATAGCAGTAAACAACAATGGCTTATGTACTATTTCTACGACGATGAGGAGGATCAGGACGAGACGCTGGACGACCGCCTGTGGCATATCCGCTCCGGCCTTTCGACCACCATCAACCTAAGCCTGCTCGACCTAACGAAATTTCCGGAAGAGGTATTCGACTATCCACAGGTGACGGTGCTACGCTTTTTTTCACTTGGTCCGCCGGCTACTGCGTTGCAAAATGCCATGTACCGCAAAACCATCAGCCTCCTGCCCGACCGCATCAGCGAGCTGACCAATCTGGTTGAACTGGACCTCACCGGTCAGCAGCTTACGGAGTTACCCGATTCGCTCTGCAACCTGCCCCGGCTGGAGCGGCTGTACCTGAGACGAAACCAACTTAGGGCGTTACCGCGTCGGTTTAGCCGGTTAACCTCGCTGGTTTGCCTGGATGTACGTGATAATCCGATCCGGCAGTGGCCCGACGGTTTCTGGGACATGCCGTTTATCAACACCTACAAAGAACGCCTGATTGCGGCTGATTCCGTGGAGTATAAACTACTGATGCAGAAAGACTACGAAACCGCTCGGGAACTTCGCCGGGAGGCCCGGCGGTGGGGGTTGCACCGGTAAACAGCGGCTACGTTCACGCAAACAGTTCCGCCACTACAAATTGAAACTCCGGCACCACGGGAACGTCCTGGCCTTTGTAGGCTTTGGATTCGTCTGGGGAAGCGTATGCAAAAATCTTTTGTCGTTTAGGGGCCATGTACCAGACCAGTTGTGTACTGTCGTCGAAGTAATCCTACGAGTTGTCGAGTCTATTCTTTTGCGCAAATAATTTTTTACAGAAAAGCCCAACGTAAAAAGGTTACGTTCATGGCCGGTTTACTTTGTCTCAACGAACAGTAAACAACAATACTCATGAACGCTTTACACCGCCAACCTGCCCCGACTTCTGCCGCCCTGTCGCTTTGTTCATCCGGTCTGACCAGACGGTTGTCGGCAAAACAGTTATTCGATGTCGAACTGGGCCTGTTCCTGCTGGCAGAGTTTCTGCCAACAGCCCCACCGACTGCCTTACCCGATTTACTTAACGGTAGTGACATGATTTTGTCTATGCTGACGCCCCGCCAGCGCCGGTACCTCAAGCGCGGCCGGGACTTGCTGAGCCACTGCCGCCACCACGCCGTCTGGCATGACCTGCTGGAACGCTACGCAACGGCCTCCAACCCGGTCCGGGCGTTCGACATCAGCCGCGACCGCAGCCGGTTCAATCCGCAGACGGTGGGCTTCGCCTGGAACCGCATTGTTACGTTGCGGCAGGTGCTGGCGTAAATTTGATCTGGTAATATTCAGGCAAAATAGTACAACATCCAAACCGAAGCAGCCGTGAGCAGACCGGCCCAGAAGTGATTGTCGATCCAAACCTGACCGATGCCCGCCCGCACTGGTTGCGTCGGTTCAGGTTGGGTTCGGGCGTTGCGGTTAGTGAGCAGGAATAAGCTCAGCGTAGCTAGGGCCGCCCAAACCGCGACCTGTTTCGGCGATACATCCAGCCCAAAGATGATGCCGATAAATACCGCCTGCACCAGTAGAAACAGCCCAACGGCGCGGAATAACTCACCGGCATTAATGTCTACCTGTAGTTTGTTGAAGCCTTCAAAATTAGTATTAGGGTAAATAGTCAGGCTTAGTCCAATCAGGGTAAGTGAACTCAGTACAAAGGTGATAAAGACCCGGTGCATGAAGTTGAGCGTTTCCCCAAAAGTGGCAGCTATGGCGGGAATCTGCGATAGTCCATTATTGTAAATCCACTCAGCCAACAGGCCATACAGCGGTGCCAGAACCATGGCAGCTACGGCCGCCTGGGCGCTGGCCCGCTTCCACAGCACGCCAATAAAGAACGCGACCATAATGCCGGGGGTAAAGTAGGACAACTGCGCCGATACCTTCAGGAAGAAGTTATTGGAGCGGTCGGGCGTATAGGTCCACAACGCAATGGCGATAGAGGCAAAAACCATGGCTATAATGCTCAGCCGACCAAAACGCACAATCTGCCGGTCGTTGGCTTCCGGGGTAATGTACTTTTTGTACACATCCAGCGTCAGCAGTGTCGTGGCGGCATTCATCATGGAATCGACGGAGGAGAAGGTGGCGGCTGTGAGACCGGCCAGGATCATACCCGTAAGACCGACACCAGAGGGTATTACCGTCTCGACCAGTTTCAGGAAGGCTCCATCGGAGTTGAAATCCATGTCAGCAAAGCGGCTGCGGAACAGGTAATACGCAGCTACGCCCGCCGAGATGGAGAAGAACGGAATCATCAGCTTCAGAAAGCCGCTGGCGATAATGCCTTTGCGGGCATCATCGTCGCTGCTGGCCGCCAGTACGCGCTGCACCAGAAACTGATTGGTGGTGAAGTTGAAGCAGTGCTGAAGCATTAGCCCCGTGAAGATACCCGTCCACGGCAAGTTGGGGTGCGACGCCGGCAGGTACAGGTGCATCCTCTGAGCCTCACGCGGCATGGACGCATCAAGCGACAACAGCCCTGAAAAACCGCCAATCTCCGGTTGGGAGAATGTGAAGTAGGCAACCGTAATACCAGCCGCCAGCATCATCAGCGTCTGAATGGTATCGGTAATCACGATGGATTCCATACCCCCCCAGATGGTGTAGCTGCACGTGACCAGACCAATCAGCAGCAGACCGACTTCGTACGAAATGGCAAAATCGGAGCCGCCAAACAGCCACTGCAGGGTAATGCTGCCGACGTAAAAAGCGCCCACCAGCTGCACCAGAATAATCAGCACCAGCAGAATGGTATAAATCAGCCGCGCAGCCTCATTGTACCGCACCTCCAGGTACTGCGAGAGGGTAAACAACTCCAACCGCCGGTATGACGCCAGGAAGACGAAGCACAGCAGCAGCACGGCCGGAAAAACGACCTCATAATGCGCCTGCACAAAGCCAATGGAATACCCGATGCCGAGCATGCCGATCAGGTGAAACGAACTAATGTTGGTCCCAAACACCGACCCGGCCACCGTCCACCACCGAATGGAACGACCCGCCAGAAAATACTGCTCCGCGTTCTTTTTGCGGAGGGCCACAATCACCCCGGCTGTCGGCATAATGAGCAGCATCAGGATGAGAACAACAATGTCAATCGTCTGGAGTTGGCTAAGCACGGCTTAAGCAGATTAGTAGGTTAGCTGGCCGTAGGTTAACGGCGTAGCGGGCGTGGTGGTGGGCCGGCGGCCCTGGACGTCGCCCAGGCGGACGTTGGGGAGGTGCGGGAGGACGAGTTTGCCGAAGTATTCGGATTCTTCGATAAGCGGGTAGCCGGACAGGATGAAGGCGCGGATGCCCATATCCATGTAGCGGTTCATCTGCGCGATAATCTGCTCCGGTGTGCCGACTAAAGCGCCACCGCAACCCGAACGGGCGCGGCCGATACCGGTCCACAGGATGGGTTCAATGAAGCCGTCATCGTCGGCGGTCTGGCGCAGTTCATCCTGCCGCAGTACGCCCAGCGAGCGGGAGTCCTGGGTGCGGTGTTTCAGCGAGGCCGCCTGCTGCTCATCAAATTTAGACATCATCCGGCGGGTCCAGGCACGGGCTTCTTCCTCGGTCTCGCGCACGACTACGTGAATACGCAGACCGAAGTCGATGGTACGATTGTATTTAGCCGCGCGGGCAGAAACATCCAGCATGGTGGCGTAGAGGGATTCTTCCGTTTCGGGCCACATCAAAAACACGTCGCAATGCTCAGCGCACACTTCCTTGGCACCGTCGGCAATACCGCCAAAGTACAGCAGGGGACCACCGTTTTGCTGATACGGCTTCACCGGGTCTGTCGACAGACTCAGTTTGCCGTACACCTCTCCGTCGAACTCGATGCGGTCTTGGGTCCAGCTTTGCTTCAGGATCTGAATAGTTTCGGCGCAGCGCTTGTAGCGCAGTTCGGGGCTTTCTTTGTAGCCGGGTAGTTCGGAGTTGATAATATTGACCGTCAGACGCCCCTCCAGCATATGGTCCAGCGTGGCAATAGCGCGGGCCAGCATCGGCGGGTGGAATTCACCGGTACGGATAGCCACGAGTAGGCTGATGTTTTGGGTCATGGGCGCAATGGCCGAGGCAAACGCAATCGGCTCCTGCCCTACCACGTAGGAGGTCGGCAGCAGGATGTTGTGAAAGCCCAGCCGGTCGGCGGTGAGCAGGATGTCGCTGCAATGCTCCCAATTGCTACGCCGTTCGGGGTCCAGTTGACCCAGAAATTCGGTATCGCCCCCGCAGAGGTCGCAAAACCAGGCAATCTCCGCTAATCGTTGTTCAGTACGTATCGTGACGGGTGTGATGTTCTTCAGCATACTCAGTATTGATAAATTCTGGCCTCGAAAGGCCGTAATATGGTTTTGTTGTCGATCTCCGGAGCGGGGTAATTGCTCATGGCGATCTCCCACACGAGCGTTTCCGGTATAGCAAGTTCGGTATTTTCGGCGGAAAAGTTGGCGATAATCAGAAAACGCGCTTCGTTTAAATGTCGCTCAAAGGCATACAGCGCCGGATGGTCGGGTAGCAGATCCCGGTAGGTGCCGTAGACCATCGCCGGCGTCTTCTTCCGCCAGCGAATTAGATTTTTGTGATAGTTCAGCACAGAATCCGGGGCGACTTGCTGGGCGGCCACATTGATCGTTGAGTAGTTCGGATTCACTTTCAGCCAGGGGATAACCTTTGCCGCCGTGAAACCCGCGTTCTGGCTATCAAACCATTGCATCGGCGTCCGGGCGTGGTCGCGGGCGATGCGGTTTGCGGCAGCCATGAACTGCTCCGCCGGATAGCGGCCAGATGCCACCAAAGCCTCATAGGCATTACGCACCTGCACATCGTCAAACTCATCAATGCTATTAAACAGGCAGTTGGTCATTCCGATCTCGTCGCCCTGGTAAATAGTCGGTGTACCCCGCAGCGTGAGCAGTACCGTTGCCAGCATGGTTGCCGACTCGCAGTGATACCGCTCCGTGTCGCCGAAACGGGAAACAACCCTTGGATTGTCGTGATTACCGAAATAGGTATTCTGCCAGCCGATGTCGTCAATGGCGGCATCCCAGCGGTCGAAAACGGCTTTGAGTTCGGGCAGGGGAAACTCCGCACGGGGTTCAACAAAATTGATCTCATCGCGGGGCACGGCATGGTCGAAGTGGTAGATCATGTCCAGCTCGTTCCGGCCACTACCGACGTACAGATTCGCAATATCCGCCGTTACGCCGAAGCCCTCACCGATACTGACGCAGTCGTAGCGGCTGAGTACGTCCCGGTTCATTTCCTGCAGAAACTCGTGGATGCGGGGGCCATTGGCGTACAAAGTAAGGTCACCGTAGCGGTCCGTCGGATAATCCGGAAACGCCGGGTCTTTGGACAAAAACGGAATGACATCCATCCGAAAGCCGTCAACACCCCGATTCAGCCAGAACTGCATCATCCGGTACACCTCCTGCCGCAGTTTTGGATTCTCCCAGTTCAGGTCCGGCTGCTTCCTGGCAAATAGGTGCAGGTAATACTCGCCTGTAACATCATCATATTCCCAGGCAGGGCCGGAGAAGAACGAAAGCCAGTTGTTCGGTTCACGTCCATCCTTCGGTGCCCGCCAGATGTAATAATCCCGGTATGGGTTTTCTTTTGATTGACGCGACTGCTGAAACCACGAATGCTCATCGGAACTGTGGTTGACCACCAGATCCAGGATCAGCTTCATCCCCCGCCGGTGAACACCTTCCAGCAGTTCATCAAAATCATCCATCTTGCCAAACGCCGGCTGAATGGCCTGATAATCCGAAATATCGTAGCCGTTATCCGCGTTGGGCGACTGGAAAATGGGACTCAGCCAGAGAATATCTACCCCCAAATCGTGCAGGTAGTCCAGCTTCTGAATAATCCCCATCAGATCACCCACGCCGTCGCCATCGGCATCATTAAAACTGCGGGGGTAGATCTGATAGATAATGGCTTCTTTCCAGTGCATCACCGCATTAACTCATCAAACGTCAATGACACGTAATACAGGCCGCCGATGCGGGCGAGGCCATAGCCCTGGGCGTAGTACTGGTTCAGGATGTTGGAGCCGCCTACTTTCAGGATTGATTTAATGGCCGGCAGGCGGTAGGAGACCTGGGCATCGAGGGTGTTCCAGGCGGGTAGCCAGATGTCGCCGGCCGTGGTGCCCTGCTCAACCCACATCTTATCCGTCCAGCGGTACGTTACGGCAAAGCCCAGCATGGGTGTCACGCGGGGATTGCTCAGGGTGATGTTATACCGATTTTCCGGTGAGATGAAGAAGTTACGGCCCAGTTGCGCGACCTCCGGATTGCTCATCCGGCGCTTCACCACGTCGTTACCGGCGCGGTCTTTAATCACATTGCCGCGGGCATCGCGCAGGGTAATCAGGCCTACCTGCCGGGCGTAGTTGCCGCTCAGGCTGTAGCCTCTACCCAGCACATAATCGGCACCTACGCCCCAGCCATTCACGAAAATCTCGTTGAAGTTGTTGAAGTTGACCTGCAACGCCCGGAAAGCATTCGTCCGGAAATCGGCTACCTGCCCGCTATTGGGCTGCCATGCGTTCTGAGCCGCAATAAAGTCGGTGTAGACGCTGCGGTACAGGAAGGCATCAATAAACAGCCGGTTGTTCAGCAGGGTCTTGTAGCCCACTTCCCACGTCTTGATCTTCTCCGTCGTAAACTCGCCGGGGCGGAACACCCGCTCCTGCAACTGCTGCTGGGTAATGGTATTGGCTACAAACGCCTGCGCATCGGCCACCAGGTACGCCGGGTTGGTGTTCAGGCCGGTCGCTTCGTAGGCCATCGGTGATCCACCCACTTCGCCACCCTGCCCGGCGGGGGGCATCGACAGCAACTGGTTCGGCGACGGGTTCCGGAAAGCGCTCTGCCACGAACCCCGGAAGTTGTGCGGCCCGACGCTCAGCACGGCCGAGGCTCTGGGTGTAAAACCGCCTTTGAAATACTCGTTCTTGTCGTAGCGAACCGCCACCGTAGGTTTCAGGGTAATCAGCGACGCCAGTTTTACTTCTTTGGAGGCCTGCACATAAGCGCCGTATTCGTCGATGGTGTATTCCTCAAACTGACCATTGCCCAGGTTTTTGCGCGGGAATAGTGTTCCACCCGACTCCAGACCGTAATGACGGTAGCTGGCTCCAGCAATCAGTTCAACTACATTCGTCAGGTTTTTGAAGTTGTACATCCCTTCGTAATGCCACATGCTGGAGTTGTCGCGGAAACGCGTACCGTTGCGGCCCAGGCTCGGAATCGCCACGTTATTCCAGGTACCGGTTACCAGGTCCTTCACCCGGTTGAAATCAGACGAACCCGGCAGGTAGCGACCCTGATCGGCCCGGTTGCGGGCAGCATCGACCTGGTTAAAAACTCCACCGGACTCCGAGTAGCCGGCCGCAAAATCGGCAGACCATTGCGCAATTGGTTTCCAGGCGTTGTTGATGGCCTGCGCCGTCTGACCGATGTTCCAGCCTTCGCCTGTCTGTTGCGTTGTATACGCCCGCACAAAGAAGTTGTCACTACTGATCTCGGCTTTGATCTGGTGGCGGTTATAGTCCGGGAAGTACTCGCGGAAACCAGCCGTGCGGATGAAGTTACCGTTGCCGTAGTACCAACCCACGGTAGCCTGAATTTTCTCTGTCAGCTTGTAATACAACGACGCATTGGCTCGGGTATTAAATACCTTACCGTTATTTCCTAAGATGTCCAGTTCGGTGTAACCAGTCCGGGTCACGAGCTGACCGGCCAGGGCTGCGTTGGGATGATTGGCTGGGTAGCGGAAAGCACCGGCAGTATTGAAGTCGTCGCCGTAGATATTCACACCATCGTACTGCAGGTTGGTATTCGGATTGCTGTTGGGCTGGAAGTTGATGCCCGTAGCCACATTACCGCGGCTGGCGTCGGTCGTAAAAAAGCCGGCCCGGTCGCGGTGGGAGCGGTCACTGTAATCGTCAGCGATAAAATCGGTGCCGTCAAGCCGCTGAAAGTTGACTTTAAACGCAAACCGCTCGCCCAACTGCTTGGCGTAACGGATGGCCAGGTCGGTATAGGGCTTAGGGCCGAATCCTTCTTTACCCACATTGTTTACTCCTACTTTGACCTGAGCGCTCAGGCCCTGGTATTCGAACGGATTTTTGCTGCGGGTGAGCATCAGGCCCTGCAAAGCATCGGGACCGTAGAGCGCCGATGACGCTCCGGGAATGATTTCGATACTCTCGATGTCCAGATCAGAGATACCCGCTACGTTACCGAAACCAAAACCCAGACCGGGCGAACGGTTGTCCATGCCGTCGGTCCACTGCACAAAGCGGTTATTGTTGTTCGCCCCAAAACCCCGGATGTTTACCGATTTGAACGTCAGGCTCTGGGTGAGCAGGTCAACGCCTTTCAGGTTCTGCAGCGCATCGTAGGGCGTGGCGGCCGGAGACTGCTGGAATTGCCGGGGGCCCAGTTTTTCCACCGTAACCGAGGCTTTGGTCAGGCTTTCCTCTACCCGGCTGGCCGATACCACAACCTCATCCGCCAGCAGCGACTCCTCCCGCAGCGTGAAATTGATGGGATTGCCCGAATTGCTCACCGTTACCTCCTGTCGACCGTAGCCAACATACGTAGCCACCAGCGTAAGCGGCAGTGCCTGGTTCGTTTGTAGCGAAAAACGGCCGTCGCGGTTGGTGGCCGTACCGACCGCACGGCCTTTAATGGTTATGTTCACACCCGGTAACGGCTGGTTAGTAGCGGCATCGGTAATAGTCCCGGATAAAGTAATTGACTGCGCCCAACCGGCTGCAGTACACACTACCAGAAGCAAGGTCAGAAAATAACATTTTAGAGTAGTTTTAGTCATAGGGCGGGTTATTTGAAGTGACATACAATATTAGATTTTTCTAGTGACGCAGTAATGACTTTGTCTAAGAATTTATGGGGAAAGTTCAAGACGATTCGCAGAAACAAACCTTCTCACACCCGCATGAAAAAAATCCTGCTGCTTAGTTTCACCCTTTTATTTTCCATCCAGGTTCAGGCTCAAACTACACCCGTAAAGATTGTTAATCCTCAGCAACAGCTTTGGCTCGCGTATTTCAATCAAACCCGTCTGTCTAATCGCTGGGGCCTGTGGCTCGATGTACATGCCCGCCGAACGGGTGATTTCATCGACCGCTGGTCTACGCAGATCTATCGGCCGGGTATCACCTATTACCTGTCCGACCAGGTTCGCCTTACAGCCGGTTATGCGTATGTCCTGCATTTTCCGCAGACCGATGGCGTTGCTGTGCGGCCGGAACACCGGCCCTGGCAGCAGATTAACTGGCTTGGGCGTTTTGGGAAATTACATACGAATCAATGGCTACGGCTGGAGGAGCGTTTTAACCGCCGAATGAATGGCAACGAGCTAGGCGAAGGGTACCGGTTTAACTACCGGTTTCGGTACAACCTGACGGTTCAGGTACCGCTGAAGGGAGATCGGCTCCAGCCCGGTATCCCCAATTTTGTTGTGCAGGACGAACTACACATTAATGCCGGCAAGCAGATCAATTACAATTACTTCGACCAAAATCGTTTGTTTGTGGGTCTGGCGTACCCCTTCACCAAATCATTTCTGGCACAGATCGGCTACATGAATGTATTTGTGCAGCAACCGGCCGGCAATGTCTTTACCGACAATCACACGATCCGGTTGTTCCTGTTCCATAACCTGGACTTCCGGCAGCCTACCGATCCGGTTAATTAAAGCGCTATAGCAAAAAAGGTCGCCCAGCGTTGGGTGACCTTTTTTAATGAAAACCTTATACCTGCAAACTTAGGCGGCCCGGCCTACGCGGCCCGACTACTCTGCGGGCGACGAAGATTATCTGAGCGTACCGGCTTGCTCGTTTTAGCGTCCTGCAATACCTGCTCCGACACGGCACCGATATGGTTGGCCCGCTTCAGCACGTATTCAAACGGCAGGTTAAAGTAGCTGGACACTTCGCTGCGGAAGCTATCCGGAAACTTCGACAGCCGGGCCCCGAAGAAACTCCGTACTTCCTCTTCCGGCAGCAGCGATGCCAGCGCCACCCGCTCGGCTTCCGCTAGTAGTTCGGCACAGGAGGTATATAAATGGTCGAGACCAATAGAGGCCGTCAGGATATTCAGAAACAGGTTTTTGTACATACCCGATAGCTCGGCGGGCAGAATAACCCAGCCCTGCTCCCGGAACATGGCCGAGAAGCCGGTCAGGCCCTGTTCCCCGCGCAATTCGCCGGCAACCAGTTCCGCCGGGAACCGCAGGCGCTCATCAGCTTTCTGCATCCGATACACCACAGCCTCCACCGGACTTTTGGTAAACAGCAGATCGGCCGGAATCACGCGGGTACTCTCCCACTGATCCGTTAGACGCACGAACATCGCTTCGTTTTGAGGCAGGTTTTCAGAACTGCCCAGGCTAACCAGCATCCGCCGGTAAGCGGCCAGAAAGTCGATCTGGAGTTGGCTCGGATTATATCGCGCTCGTTTCATAGCGTAAGGTAGCCGGTCACTGCCTGATAGAGGCCGTTTTCCGGCAATCACTAGCATGGTTGTTTGATGAAAAAGAGAAGTAAATATACCAAAAACACACCACTTCTGCAAACCGTACTCTGGATAAATATCAGGTGGTTAGGGGTAAGTAGAACGGTTTTGTAAACCGGTTTACTGGCGCCACTTCAGGGTGTTCAGCATGTGCACCATGTCCTGCTTGATGTACTCAATGACCGGAGCCAGCGAGTCGTTGGCGGTGGCGGTATTGAAGTACAAGGCCCCGCGCAGGAAATGGGTGGTGGTGTCGGTGGTGATAAACTGGAACTGGCTGGGAACTTCACCAGACAATTCGATCAGGTTAGCCGTAAGCCCGGAAGGCGTCTTCATAACGCGCTCTTCAATGGCGTATGCTTTAATGTTATGCTTGGCCGCCAGCTTATACGAGTCTTCGAGCATTGCCTTCAGGCGGCCTGGGTCGTTGCGTACCGGCTTGTAGGTGAGCTGGACGCTGGCCTGGTATTTAGGGTAATGCACAAAAATCCAGTGTGGCTCCGACCGGGCAAACGTATCGGGCAGTATTCTGGCGTATCGGGAAAACTCAAACTGATAGGGATGAACCGGAGGCAGCGTTTGGTAAGCGTGTTCCGGCAGGTCAATCCGGGGGTAACCTTTCGGCTTGGGTACGTAATTGTCCTTATTTTTCTGGCTGCAGGCCGCCGTCACTGAGAAGAGTAAAAAAACAAAAAGCTGTTTGGTCACAACTATATCCGTTTACTTAAGTATTTCTATGGAAACGAAAAAGTAAGCCAAAACGTGCGTTAATTAGCAAAGGGCATGGGGCAGGGAGCGTGGGGTGAAGACTCTTACCCTCTGCTCCACGCTCCCTGCCCCATGCCCTTTGCTAGTCTTCAAACATATTTCCCAATCCACCCAGGATAGAGCCGCCTTCCTTGTTGGCCTGTCCACCGCCGACCGACAACCGCTGCACCAGTTTCGAGATCGGCATCGATTGTATCCAGATTCGGCCGGTGCCGCGTAAGGTTGCCAGGAAGAGACCTTCGCCCCCGAACACCATGCTGCGCAGGCCGCCCGACCGTTGAATATCAAAGCTGATGCTGGGTTCAAACGCAACGACACAGCCGGTATCAACCCGCAGGGTTTCGTTGTTCAGCTGCCGCTCAATCACTACACCACCGGCGTGTACGAAGGCCATACCGTCGCCCTGAATTTTTTGCAGGATAAAGCCTTCCCCCCCGAACAGACCGGAGCCGATGCGCTGGTTGAAGTGAATACTCAGACGGGTGCCAAGTGCGGCACACAGAAAGCCGTCGCGCTGCACAATAAGCTGGTTACCGTAGATATTGGCCAGATTAATGGGCATCACGGTACCGGGATACGGAGCCGCAAAAGCTACTTTCCGCTTGCCGTGCCCCCGGTTGGTAAAGTGGGTCATAAACAGTGACTCGCCGGTGATCAGCCGGGAGCCGGCCTGCATCAGTTTACCCAAAAATCCCTGAGTTGGCTGAGAACCGTCGCCCATTTTGGTTTCAAACATAATCCCGTCCTCCATGAAGAGCATGGAACCAGCCTCGGCAATGACGGTTTCGTTGGGGTCCAGTTCAATTTCGACAATCTGGATATCCTCCCCGATAATACGGTAGTCGATTTCGTGTGAATTCATGGTGGGTAACTTGACTTATTGAATGATTGAATGTTAGAATGATTGAAGGGTTACTCGTCTTTAAAGTTTACATCGTCAATTTCGTCGTCGAAGTTCTCTTCTTCCTCTTCGCTTTCGGTAGCTGCTTCGTCTTCCTGGTTTTCGCCGGCATCATCGCGGCCGACAATGTCTTTCCGGTGCCGGAGCTTCTTGTCATCAACTGTTTTGTTGAGAAACTGGTTGATCTTGTCAATTTCGAAACTCGTCGTTATTTCACCAAATGAGTTAATCTGAATATCGAAACCTTCCAGTTCTTTGTGTACTTTGGGCTTATCGTTTTCGTCAGGGTTGGCTTTTTTCTTGCTCATGACTGATGCTGTTTTTATCTATCCCTACAACCGCGAAGCCGCCACAGAGTTAGAGAGAGGGGCAAAAAACTTGTCCGGCATTACCCACTACATGAGCAACACCGGACACTCAACGCCCAACAGGATGAAGGTACTAAACACCTGCCTGCCGGACAACGGTATTTGTGTAAACGGCTGAAAGGCTTAACTAACCGGTGCTTTCAGCCGCTGCAAGGCCAGGTTCAACCGATTCATTACTTCCTCCTTTCCGACAATTTCCATGGTTATCATCAGGTCAGGGCCGGCTCCCGAGCCGGTCAGCGCCAGCCGCATGGCCTGCATGACCTTACCCTGCTTAATACCCGCCTGTTGCAGCGCATCCGATAAGAGGTGCTTAATCGAGTCGGCGGCAAACTGACCCTCGTACCCCTGCAAAGCCTCCCGGAATACGGTGACGGCCCGAACGGCGTCTTCGTTCCATTTTGTAGCCGCTACAGCTTCATCGTACTGCTCAGGGCTATAGAAGAACGTACCCGCTTCGCCAAACATCTCATGGGCAAAGTTTACCCGCTCTTTCAGCAGGCCAACTATTTTGGTGGCTTTTTCAAGGGAGCAATCCAGCCCCTGTTCGGTAGCCTGTTTCTGGAGAACGGGAGCCAGTTCTTCGTTCGGGCGCTGGCGCAGGTATTGGTGGTTGAACCAGTTGGCCTTCTGAATGTCGAACCGCGCTCCGGCTTTGTGGATGTGATCCAGGCTGAACGACTGAATCAGTTCATCCATGGTAAACAGTTCCTGCTCGGTGCCAGGGTTCCAGCCCAGCAGCGCCAGAAAGTTGATGACTGCTTCGGGCAGGTAGCCGTCTTCCCGGAAGCCCCGGGCAACAACGCCCGAAAAGGGGTCTCTCCATTCCAGAGGAAACACGGGAAAACCGCCCATTTCGGCATCGCGCTTGCTGAGTTTACCATTACCTTCAGGTTTCAGCAGCAGCGGCAAATGGGCAAATTTCGGCATGGTATCTTCCCAGCCGAGGTAGCGGTACAGCAGCACGTGCAGCGGTGCCGAAGGCAGCCACTCTTCACCCCGGATCACATGCGTGATGCGCATCAGGTGGTCGTCGACCACATTGGCCAGGTGGTACGTCGGCAGACCATCCGACTTCAGCAAAACCTTATCGTCAATGGCCGATGAATGTACATTGACCCAGCCCCGGATGAGGTCGTTGAACCGAACCTCTTCTTTGCGCGGGGTTTTTAAGCGAATGACGTAGGGTTCACCGGCATCTACCCGGGCCTGTACTTCCTCCGGCTTCAGCGTCAGCGAATTCTTCATCTGCATCCGCGTAATGGCGTTGTACTGAGCCGCCGGTGCGTTGGCCGCTTCGAGCCGCTTCCGCATCTCGTCCAGTTCTTCGGGCGTGTCGAAGGCGTAGTATGCTTTACCTTCCTCCACGAGCCGCTGGGCTTCCTTGCTGTAGATGTCTTTCCGTTCCGACTGCCGGTAGGGGGCATCCGGGCCACCCACGCCCATGCCCTCGTCGATCTGGATACCTACCCACTGTAAGGCTTCCAGGATGTACTCTTCGGCACCGGGCACAAAGCGGTTCTGGTCGGTATCTTCAATCCGCAGCAGCATCTGACCGCCATGCTTCCGGGCAAACAGGTAATTATATAATGCCGTCCGTACCCCGCCAATATGCAGCGGCCCCGTGGGGCTCGGCGCAAAACGGACGCGGACCAGGTCTGAACCAGAATTCATAGGCTTTTAAGTAGTTTCAGGTTCAACAAGCAATTACCGAAATCTCTACGTTCACATCTTTCGGCAATCGGGCAACTTCTACGGTTTCGCGGGCGGGATGGTACGGCTCTCCGTGTTCACTGGTGAAGAAGCTACCGTACACGTCATTGATAGTACCGAAATTATTGAGGTCCTTGACGAAAATGCTGGCTTTAACGATGTTGCTGTAATCCATACCGGCGGCCTGGAGAATCGCCCCGATATTTTCCATTACCTGGCGGGTTTCGGCCTGGATATCACCTGACGCGGCTACATCAATGGCTACCTGGCCTGACACAAACAGGAAGCCGTTACTCTTGACTGCCTGACTGTAAGGACCAATGGGCGCTGGTGCCTGTTTTGTATAAATGACCTGTTTCATAAACAATGTGCTTAAACCGTCTATTGTACACTAATTTGGCCGCAAGTTAGCAATCAAAACCGTCGCATGGCAGTCGAACAGTTAATCATCTTCGTAAAGAACCCGATACCTGGCACCGTTAAGACCCGTATTGCCCGCACCGTCGGTAACGACAAAGCCGCCGAGGTTTACCGCCACTTGATTGCGTACACCCAGTCTTTAACCCGGATGCTGCCCTGGCACCGTACAGTTTATTACGCTGACTTTGTGAATCCCAATGACGGATGGAATAGCTACGAAAAACAACTCCAGCAGGGCACCGATCTTGGCGAACGTATGCTAAATGCCTTCCGCGAGCGGTTTAAAGCCGGAGCCCAGCGCGTACTGATCATCGGTAGTGACTGCCTTGACCTCCGCGCCGAACACCTAAAAAAAGCCTTTCGGGCCCTCGATAGCGCCGATGTGGTGATTGGCCCAACCTCCGATGGCGGCTATTATTTGTTGGGTATGAAGCAGTTACATCCATTCCTCTTTGAAAACAAACCCTGGAGCCAGCCCGACCTATTGAACCTTACCCTAAAAGATCTCCAACAAAAGGGGGTGCCCTATGCGTTATTAGAGGAATTGACGGACATAGACGAGTGGGAGGATTACCTGCGGTATATCTAACAATATGGCTACCTGGAAACAAGCGCTGCTTAATACGGCGGTTAATGTAGAAGAACATTTCGACCGGCTGAAAGGTCGTTTATTCAACCGCCTGCACAAGAACAAACCGTTCCAGATTGTGTACTACCGGGGGTTTGGTAGCCCTACGGCCGTGTGGCTCAAGGGCCGGGTGCTGCGGCAGCGAAAGCAGGATATGAGTACACCCAGCGACAACGAATCGGTCTGGAACAACATGCTGGCGACCTACCAGCGCTTCGAAAGCGATGAGGTACCCGGTGTAACGGTTAAGATCGATACCTTCGGCGCAAGTTACACGACCGTTACGGATGAAGAAGGTTATTTTGAGATCACCATCACTCCGCCTGATTCGTTACCGCCGGGCCGGGCCTGGTTCCCCGTCCGGTATACGTTACTTGATATTACCCAGCCCTCCGACGGTACTGAAGTCAGCATTGATGGGCATCTGATGATTTCGCCGGAGTTCAGCAAGTTTGGGGTCATTTCCGACATTGATGATACGGTGCTGGTTACGGGTGCCACCAGTCTGCTGCAGGCGGCCCAGTTGACATTTATGGGGAATGCGTATACCCGGTTACCGTTTGCTGGTGTAGCCGCTTTTTACCGGGCGCTGCAAAGCGGCCCCGTCACCACGCTCTTTAATCCAATTTATTTCGTATCCAGTAGTCCCTGGAATCTCTACGACCTGCTCATCGATTTCTTTCGGATACAGGGTATCCCCAAAGGGCCTATCCTGCTTCGGGATCTGGGCATGACCCGTGAGCAGTTCTTCAAAAGCTCGCACGAAGCCCATAAGCTGGAGCAAATTCGCCGGGTGCTTTCCGTCAATCCACAACTCCCGTTCGTACTGATTGGTGATAGTGGTCAGAAAGACCCGGAAATTTACGCCCAGGTAGTTCGCGAGAATCCTGGCCGTATCATGGCCGTTTATCTCCGCGATGTATCGCACGACATTCGGGATACGGATGTGCAGGCCCTTATTCGGGAAATGGAAAGCCATAATGTACCCATGTTGCTGGTACCGGATACCGTAGGAGCCGCCGAACATGCTGCCGGGCTTGGCTTAATTGACTCCGATGCCATACCCGAAATCCGGGCCGAGCGCAGAGCCGATATCCAAGGAACATCATCCGATAAAGGTGCACCGACAGATTTAGGCGAATAGTAGGGCAGCCTTATCCACCAACCCCAGCGCGATCAACATTATGATAGGGCCGTTGTAAGCTCATAAGAAAAGTACCAGCATGATTATCATACTGGTACTTCGCACGTGTACTGTCCAAGTTTACCGGGAGGCAATGATGAAGTTGAATTTATCCGTCGTCTTCGGCGCAATGACCTGGAAGTTGATCCGGTAGATGTTATCGCCCCATTTCGTAAGGATGCCTTTATCCTCCATAGCCTCCAGTTTGATTTTCTCCACCGACGCCTGCATTCGTTTCGGATCGTACTTTACCACGAAATCTTTAGCGGTGCCGCCTTTCGGGGCGTAATGAATAATCAGTTCACCAGGTGTTTTTACCTCCGCCGGGTAGCTAGTCATCAGGTGCTGGGTTAGGGCATCCGCTTTTTTCAGGCTGATGAGGTCCTCGACCTGTACGTTTTTGCCCCGGTTCAGGCGAATGTTACGCTGCCAGCTCGTTACGCCTGCATCAGCCGGGTATGATTTGGCAATATCTACCGCAAACTGCGCGAAAGCATCTCCACTCTTGTAAACCACTTTTTCGGCTTTGTACTCACCGCCGGGGAGTTGCGTTTTGCCATTGATGGTCGGCACGTTGTGGTAGTCGGAGCGGTTGTACCAGATGTCGTATCGCTTATCACTGAAGGTCTTGCGGGTATAGGTACCCCGGCCCACATCGATCAGCAGCGGTTGCCCGTCGTAATAGACTACGTAGTTACCGATGTCATTGTGGTTGTGGCTTTCATCATTATTGCCACCTTTGGCGGCTACATAAAAGCCTTTGGTAGTGCCGGCCTGATCGCGGGCGGCAAATACCTGCAGGTCAGGTAACCACACGTCTTTCGGCAACGGCAGTGCTTTTTCGGCGGCCCGGTATTCATCCTGCATGAATAGGGAGAAAAAGTTGCGGAAGTAATGGAAGCGGCCGATAGAGCCATCTTCCGGCTCCCGGTAGTAGGCCCCGAACTTCATCATATCCGGATCATTGATGGCTTTGCCGAAGCGGTAGATCATGTTGGCCGACATTTTCGGCTGCGGATCGGCATCGGCGAAGTTCAGAAAGTACTGCTCGCCAATCTGGGCCCGGTAGATGAACTTACCCATGTTCTTTACCTTCTCGTCCTGATAAACATACTGAAAGGCATCTTTGCTGGCGAGGTTGAGCAGGGAGATGTTGTCGTACAGCGAAGCGGCTGCGGCACCCCAGTAGCTGGGGCCTTCGTCGCAGCCACCATCGAGCGGGTGCGGATTCAGGAAGTTATCCAGCACGGTGAGCGCTTTGTGGACCGAGGCTGCCCGCTTCTGGGTATCAGGCTCCAGCAGCAGAACGGCATTGATCCAGTTGGAGCAGATCCAGGGATTCCAGTTGTTCGGCCGGCGCCCGTTGGCGGTCGATGCCATCCAGCCGTGGGGCTGATTCATCAGGGGCTGAAAAATGCGGTTGTTGGTTTCATTATAAATGCGCTTCCGGATTTGCGGAGATACCGCGTCCAGTTTGTCCCCAAGATAGTAATCGACCCACGCCAGATACGTTGCCGTTTCGGCCGCGAACAGGTCCACAAACGGTCTGGACACATCCATCAGACCTGCATAGTCTTTGGTTTTAGGCAGGTGTGCCGGCACACCCCAGAACGATTCTTCGCAGATCGACCACACGCCGTTGATGATGGGATCAATGAAACGGCCTTTGTTCTCGTAGATTTCGGCCAGCAGCATGGTGCCCAGGACATCCCGCTTTTTAAAGCTGACCGTCTGGTACTCGTCGCGATCGCCGGTACGCTCGATCAGCAGCGATTTGGTAGCGGGAATATGTGGCCATTCATAATCCAGGTACGACTCGGCCTTTTGCACGAATGCTTTCATCATCGCCTGGTCGGCTTTGGCCCAGCCGGCCCGGTCGTCCCGCTTCGGAAACGGAGCCCACTCGCCCTGAAGAATTAAGACTTTCGCTAGTTCCTCTTTAGCATACCGGCCGCTGAGCAGGTCCTGCTTCTGGGCAACCAGCTGATTACACACGAGCAGCGTGAATAGTAGAAAAGTTAACTTTTTCATGGGTAAAGGATTAGGTATATACCAGAAAAAGCTGAGCTATTACTAATATTACTCGCTGGCATATACTTAAACAGTAACCGACAGACTCCACCGAAGATGATAATACGCGAGACGCCGGATTCATTCTGGATGGTACAGCAACCCGATCACGCTCATCTATCCGGCCTGATAGCCGAAGCCTGGCATGACCCGTATTTTGAGTTGTCTCCCCACAGGGAAGATACCATTCGGGCGGTTTATAGTCATGATGACTCCTGGCTACCGGCCGATCAGACGCCCTTCTGGAATGATGTCCAGAGAATGCCTTTTTCCTTTATCCACTATCCATCCGCCCTTAAAATTGTTCTGTACACGAATGGAATCAATATCCTGGAACAGGAAATCCCATATAGCGCCTTACTGGTCAGTCTCCACTATAGCTCATTTATGAATAAGCAAGTTGAGGCAGAGAGCCGTTTTCTCCGGCAGGAAGAAGCCAGACAGCACCGGCTAAAGCAGCACCTGGAGATCCGTACAGAAGAGCAGCAGGCCTTGCTACATTACCACTTTGACCTGCTGCAATTCTGCGATAACCTATCGTTATACCTGTGCCTGAATAAGCCGGGAACCAGTAAGGAAGACGAACACCCATTTTTCCAGGAAGGCTTCAAAAACTCTGATCATTTTGCCTTTACCGGCCACCAGAAGATTCATGCTTTCTGGCCCACTCCTGATCAGGTACGGCTTCGTCCGTTTCCTTTCAAAAGTGCATTCGAGATGTCAATGAAGACGAAAAAAGTAAGCAAATTGGCTATTCAGGAGAATGGCTTACTCCCCGCTTACAGTCAAACTGATTTATCAATAATTACAGTCACTATTTCTCCGGAGTAGCTACCCGTTACAGTCCAATACCAATCCGAACCCCAGGATACACCTTCTTGAAGAAACCCTGCATGTAAATCTCCGGCTGCACCTTGATGAAGCTTTTCTGGAATATGGTGCCACTGAACCGAAACGTACGCTTGTCGAAGTAGTCCCCCTGCCGATAGATGGGTATACCAACGTTAATACTCCCCAGCACCCGACTGAACGTTGACGTTCGGCGCAACCCATCGAATGCGTAAAAGGCTACTCCGATGTTCAGAAAGTCATTGCGTTGGACCCGAAAGCCGCCATCGGCACCTGGCTGAAAAAAGAAGTTGGATAAATAGCCAACGGAATAGCCGACGTTTTGGAAGCGATTCGGAATAAACTGAAGATCCAGCGACAGCGACGGTACCCACTGACTGCGAATCAAGCCCACGCCAACATTCGGCTGAATGCTCAGAAAAGGGCTTTTGGCCAGGCCCGGATGCATCACCTTCGGCTCCCCGTTTCGGTACAGCAAATCGTATGCGAATCCCGGATGGGTGAGCTTGTGCGCCGGATAAGTACGGATTGCCTCCAGTACCTTTTGTACCTGACTGTTGCCCCCACCCTCCCGCAGCAACTGTTCAATATCAGCCAGCCGGTTAACCAGCAAATAGACGTGAAACGGATACGCATTGGGATCTGGCGACACAATAGAACCGGTAGCGCTCCAGGCAATATCCAGCGTATCCTGCCGGGTTTTCAGCAGTACCGGTTCCGAATTGGTACTGAAGCGGAACGAGGTACTTACGGGTGAGTGATACCGCAAATCCAGCGTGTGGTCCGTTTTGGCTATTCGGAAAAAGGCGTGAACCGCCTGGGTAGGGTCCTGGCTGGCGTCTTGTACCCTGGCGTAGTCGGCCACAAACAAACGCAGCACGGAATCGACGTTTTGGTGGGCCAATAATTGAGAATAGGTATCAAACCCAATGATCATCGAATTCCGCTGCCCTAAGTCGATCTCTATGCGACTCCAGCCGTAGAACGCTCGGGAGGTTCGGCTCCGGTCGTGCTGCACGTGCGAATCTGTCGGTTGAGTCATGGCGGTGCCGGCCCAGCTCATCAGGAGCCAGGTAATCAGAACATGTCGGTTCATGGTTGTTGGTTATTTAATGCGTTGGGGAATTGTAATCTGTAGTTGTGGAGGTTCCGGCGTATCAAACGAATGGCTGCCGGTGCCTAAGCGAACCAGTCTTTCGCTCCGGTGCAGACTGGTTTTTACATCTTCTTCCGCCTGCCACTCATTAACATGGACGACAGGAAAACGAAGCTTCGACGCTGTTGGCTTTGTTTTTGCCAGGACTTTAGGCTCTGAAACTGATGCCGGCTCAGGTGGACTTACCTCGGTCGTAACTACCATTTCCTGGTCTGCCATCGCTGCGGGTATTTCGGTCACCGGCGGCTCCGGTATACGGATGTTCTCTTGTGCCGATTGGTTTCTGGTAACAACCGGCTGCCGGTTAGCCGTAGAAGCTTTTTTAAGCAGAGCAGTTTCCGGTGTAGCTGTATTACCCTCCCCTTCTTGTTCCTTTGCCTTCTTATTGCCTGACCTGGAAGTTGAGGTATTCAGTTGTTTTGGCGTTGCCCGCTCTACAAGGGCCACTGTCTCATGACCTGAAGGGGAGCCGGATGACACCGACCGAACGTACCAGCCCAAACCCGACAGCAGGAAGAGCATACCGGCCAGCCACCACCAGCCAGCCAGCCGGCGGGCAGGCTTTGCCGGATGCAGCTCCCGGTTTAGTTGCCCCCATACCCGCTGTGCATCGAAGGCCGATCCGGGCGGTGGCGTATCGGGCAGCGACTGGAACGCCTGCCGGACAACCTGATCAATGTCTTCTGAGCTTTGCTTCATGTTCCTGTTTCACCAAAAGTTCCTGTAAGAGTGCCCTGGCTTTACTAAGCTGGGACTTTGAGGTATTGTCACTAATGTTCAACTGTCCGGCAATTTCGCGGTGGCTGTAGCCTTCCAGCACGTATAGGTTGAAGACGGTCCGGTAGCCGGTCGGCAACTGCCGCACCAGTTCCATAATGGCTTCGGCATTCAACTGGCTGTCGGGCAGCGGGGCGGTATCCGGCTCCATGGCCATGGCCTCTTCCGGAAACATAGCCGGCAGGCCGCGGGTGGCCCGCAAATGCTGCAGCGCTTCGTTGACCATGATCCGCCGGAGCCAGGCTTCCAAACCGGCTTCGTCGCGGTACGCAAAATCGCTGATGGCCCGGAACGCTTTCAGGAAGCCATTCATCAGCACCTCCTCGGCCTCCTGTTCGTGCCGTACGTAGCGCAGACAAACGCGGTAGAACCGGTTCGCGTACTGATCGAACAATCGCTTCTGGGCAAATGCGTTGCCGCGCTGGCATTGTTCGATGAGTTGCTGATCCATGTACGCGGCTATAAGCTGTTCTACTGACAATAATGCGAAGAATACAGGAAGCGTTGCCTGAGTCAATAAAAAAAAGCCGGAGAAATTCTCCGGCTCTCTTCTGGCTACTGCAAACTGCTTACTGCCCACTTCCTACTCTACCGTTACCGATTTGGCCAGGTTACGCGGCTGATCCACGTTACGGCCGCGCATAACGGCCACGTAGTAGGCTAGCAACTGCAACGGAATCACGGAAATAAGCGGCATCAGAATATCGTGTACCTTCGGAATCTCGATTACGAAGTCGACCATACTCTGCAACTGCGTTTCGCCTTCGGTAGCAATAGCAATCACGCGGCCTTTGCGGGCTTTTACCTCCTGAATGTTGGATACCACTTTCTCGTACGAGCTGTCTTTCGTGGCAATAAAGACTACCGGCATATCTTCGTCGATGAGGGCAATGGGGCCGTGTTTCATCTCGGCAGCCGGGTACCCCTCAGCGTGGATGTAGGAGATTTCCTTGAGCTTTAAAGCTCCTTCTAGGGCTACCGGGAAGTTCAGGCCGCGGCCCAGGTAGATGAAGTTGCGGGCGTAGGTGAAGATATAGGCAATCTCCTTGATGCGCTCAGCCCCTTCCAGCACTTTTTCCACTTTGGCCGGTAGGGCTTCCAGTTCGGCCAGCAGTTGCCGGAACAGGGTGTCGGAGATGGTTCCTTTGCGCTTGGCCGCCGACAGCGCCATCAGGGTCAGCACCGTTACCTGGGCCGTAAAGGCCTTCGTACTGGCTACCCCGATCTCCGGACCAGCGTGGGTATACGCTCCCGCGTGGGTAGCCCGCGCAATGGATGAACCCACCACGTTACAGACGCCGAAAATAGTAGCGCCTTTTGATTTGGCCAGTTCAATAGCCGCCAGCGTATCGGCCGTTTCGCCGGATTGGGAAATGGCAATAACCACATCACGCTCGGCAATGATCGGGTTCCGGTAGCGAAACTCCGACGCGTATTCTACCTCTACCGGAATGCGGGCCAGTTCCTCAAAGATGTACTCTGCCACCAGACCGGCATGCCAGGACGTACCGCAACCGACAATCACAATCCGCTTGGACGAGGCCAGTTGGTCGAGGTAGTCGCGCAGACCACCCAGCACCAGGTGCCCTTCATCAGCTTTTACGCGACCACGCATACTGTCGGCAATGGAGCGGGGCTGCTCAAAGATCTCTTTGAGCATAAAGTGATCAAACCCGCCTTTTTCAATGGCTTCCAGTTCCAGTTCTACCTTCTGGATATACGGCGTTGTCTGCGTATTATCCAGCGTCATAACTTTCAGTTCACCGTCCTTGATAACGGCCACTTCGTAATCATTCAGGTAGACCACATCTTTGGTATATTCGATGATAGGCGTAGCATCTGAGGCCATAAAGAACTCGCCGTCGCCTACGCCGATCACCAGCGGACTGCCCTTGCGGGCGGCAATCAGCTGCGTCGGATCGTCTTCCGACATAACCACGATGGCGTACGCGCCGACTACCTCCTGCAACGCCTGCCGGACGGCTTCTTCCAGCGAGCAGCAGGTATGCTTCTGAATCTCCTCGATAAAGTGAATCAGCACCTCTGAATCCGTCTGGCTGCGAAACTCATGCCCTTTACGGATCAGGTTCTCTTTCAGCGTCGCGTAGTTCTCAATAATGCCATTGTGAATAATGGCTAATTTGCCGTTATCTGAGTAATGTGGATGTGCGTTAATGTCGTTGGGTTCGCCGTGGGTGGCCCAGCGGGTGTGACCCATACCGATGGTAGCCGTCAGTTCTTTACCAGCCAGCTCCTTTTCCAGATCCGCAACTTTACCTTTCTTTTTATAGACGTTAAGCCCTTCGCCGTTCAGCAGGGCGACACCGGCGCTATCGTAACCCCGGTATTCGAGTCGTTTCAAGCCTTTTAAAACCAGCGGGCAGGCCTCGCGATGCCCCACATATGCAACAATACCGCACATACCGAAAAATATTAAGTTTGATGAGCTGTGCCGGAAAGAACGCCCTGACAGCGATAGTCTTGTACTACAAGATTAACGATTTTCTGCACCGGTACCGGCGGTGAGGCAGCAAGAAACCGGAAAACTTATTTACGGTTCCGGGGCAGGTACCGGTAAAACACAAAAGCCCGCCGGTTGTTGTTCAACTCAGCGGGCTTTTTGTCAATTGGAGTACGTATAGAAGACAACGATTCGCACACTGGCCGATCCGTCGAGGACCATGCGCCAGGTTCGGTCATTCAGGTAATACTGCGTGAGGTTCACCAGGCCACTCGATGTGCTGAACAAGGCACTATTGCTCGGTGTCTGGATCACCAGGCCGCGATTGGGTGTCAGGCCCGACAGGATCGACTGCAGGTATCCCCCCAACAGAATAGACTGTGTTCGGTTACCGGCGTCGGTGGCCGTGTACACGCGGGTACGGGTATCGTAGGTAGCAATCTGCGGATTAACCCACCCCTGCTCGTTCCGGTCAAAAAGCGACGAAGCCGGCGTAACAAACTGCACAAAGCCGCTGGGTGATGAGCGCAGAATCTGATTCTGGTCATTTACTTCGGCCAGCGCCAGATAAGGTGGTATATACAGCGCACTGTTGTCGGGCTGCTTTGGCGTAATAATAAGGTCCGCGCGGTTGATGGCAATCCGGCCCTGTTGTCGCAGGTTCAGCAGCGTCGGAAAATCCAGTTTGGTGGTAACCCCCGTAGCCGGCTGCACAAAGGTCTGGCCCTGCGTAGCGCTGGCCGGCAGGCTCTGACCCGGCTGCAGCCCCGCCAGGGGTGTGCCGCTGCGGTCGGCCCGCACCTGATTGAAGCGGACACCGTTCGGATTAAAGGTAAAAAACTGCGCGGTGCTGGTTGTATCGCCCTCTTTGTGGTAGTACATGGCCACGTATGCCGAGGTACCCGTTACCGGAATGCCCAGCATCGAGCTGTTAGTCTGCCCCGGAACCAGCGCCAGGCCTTTAATCTGCTTCTTGAATACCGAATCGATCTTACCGGCGTCTTTATTGGCCAGGGCCAGAAGTTCGCGCCCGAAAGCCGCTGGCAGACTGATTCGCTGCGTAGCCTGGGCCGCCGGACGGGGCGTAAACTGCACTTTGGTCAGCGGCTCGGGATCATAGGCCACGCTGCTGCGAATGTCGTAGTTCCTATTCCGCACCAGATCATCCGTCAGCCGGTGTACGGCCAGTTCGTGCGTCTTCAGGGTATCGCCGTAGGCAAAGTTATACGCCAGTATCAGCCGGGTTGAATCGTGAACCAGCTGCGCATCGGGAATATTGTTTTTGCTGGCGTCCTGAACCACAAACTGGGTTTCGAGCGATAGCTGTGAGAAGGCAGTAGCCTGTACCTTTCCGAAGACAGGGTCGGTATAGCGCCCCATCAGCAGGGTACCTGTTCCATTGCTCCGGACCGAGTCGAGCAGCACCGTAGAGCGACTGATGGTCAGCGTGTCGGTATAATAAACGCCCACCGGCGTGGTGGGCGGTAAGCCAATTTCCTTAGGTTCTTCGCAGGCAGCAAGCAACGC
The DNA here is from genome assembly GCF_039541915.1 of Nibrella saemangeumensis. NCBI lineage: Bacteria > Pseudomonadati > Bacteroidota > Cytophagia > Cytophagales > Spirosomataceae > Nibrella > Nibrella saemangeumensis. The sequence goes on along the minus strand of NZ_BAABHD010000022.1, from coordinate 156,950 downwards.
CAGCGAACCAGCCAGAACGGCGGGTAATCCGAGTTTAGCCGGCCAGTTGCGTGTACAGGTTGTAATACTGCTCGGCAAACGCTTCATCTTCTTCGGTAATGTCAATTTTATGGTCGGGAATGTCATTCAAAATATCGTTCAGACTCTGGCTGGTTTCTTCTTCGGCTTTGACAACGGCATCGGCGTAAGCACCGCCAATCCGGATGAAGCCTTCGTAGTCGGCCGTCTTCAGATGAGCCAGCATCTCGTCATCAATATCCAGCATCTTGGCCTTCTCAATCAGATCGGTATCAAACCGGTGCGAAAAGGCATTGTTATGAATCGTGAATACCGATTTGGTATCCTTAAACATCGGATCGTTTTTGTAAGTCGTCTTCAGGTAGAGCGGAATCAGCGCCGTCATCCAATCGTTGCAATGCACGATGTCTGGCGACCAGCCAAGTTTTTTAACGGTCTCCAGCACACCCTTGCAGAAGAAAATTGCCCGCTCGTCGTTATCTGGGTAAAAACGATTCTCTTTGTCAAAGAAAACGTACTTCCGCTGGAAATAGTCTTCGTTGTCGATAAAATAAACCTGTAGCTTAGCGTTGGGGATAGACGCGACTTTGATCACCAGCGGCTTTTCCTCATCACCCACGGCAATGTTGATGCCCGACAACCGGACTACCTCGTGCAGGCGGTTTTTGCGCTCATTGATCAGGCCGAAACGGGGTACCAGGATGCGGATTTCCATCCCCCGCTCCTGCATGGCCTGCGGCAGCTTACGCACAAAATCGGCTACATCGGAGGTCTTGAGGAAGGGGTTGATTTCACTGGCTACGTACAGAATGCGAAGTTTGCTCATATACTTACGGAAGGCATAAGATTGGACGACTCTACCTTAAAAACTTGCAAAATTAACAAAATTTTTATGGCATTTCAATAGAAAATATCCAAAATATCGCGATTTAGGGCATAAATAGCCGATTCGGTGCGTTGCATACGCCATTATTGCCGTAGTATTGCAACCCGTTACCCGCCAACGCAGAATGAAACGTTTTGATACCATTTACGCCCTGCGCCACTACCTCCAGACAGTCCGCCACAGCGGCCGGCGCATTGGTTTTGTGCCAACCATGGGGGCGCTGCACGAAGGGCATCTGACGCTCATTGCAGCGGCCCGCCAGGGTGACCGGTTACCCCACCCCACATCAGGCCTTAGCCAGGTCGGGGGTGAACCGGTTGTACCCGACCTGGTCGTGTGCAGCATTTTTGTGAACCCTGCCCAGTTCAATAATCCGGACGACCTCGCCCGCTACCCCCGTACTGTGGACGAAGATTGTCGTATGCTCGAAGCTGCCGGTTGCGACGTGGTGTTTACCCCCTCCGTAGACGAAATTTACCCGGATCAGCCAACCCTGCGGTTACACTTTGGTGAACTCGAAACAACCATGGAAGGGGCTTTCCGGCCGGGGCATTTCAATGGCGTAGGCATTGTAGTAGCCAAACTGTTCAATATGGTTCAGCCTGATGTCGCATATTTTGGGCAGAAAGACCTCCAGCAGGTGGCCGTTGTCCGCCGGCTTATCCGCGATCTCAGCTTCCCGATCGAATTGATCCGCTGCGATACCATCCGCGAAGCCGACGGACTAGCCATGTCGTCGCGCAACCGCCTGCTCTCGCCCGAAGAGCGTCAACAGGCCACCACGCTGTACCAGGCGCTGTCGCTGGCCCGTGATCTGATGCACGAAGACCGCAGTCCTGCCCAGGCCAAAGCCGCTGTTATCGATCTGTTTGCGCACCGTCCCGCGTTCCGGCTGGAATACGTAGAGGTAGTTAATGCGGACAGCCTCCATCCTGTAATCGAGCAGCAGGCACCCGGTCAGACCGCCATCTGTCTGGCCGCTCAGTTGGGCAAGGTAAGACTTATTGACAATATCGTTTTCTGACGGGCCCGGCCGGACATTACTTCACCTGTTCATCGGCAAATTTCAGGTACTGCTCCCAGTCGTAGTTGGTGACGTCATGGACGCCCGTGCGCATGTGGTACCGTATGGTCTTACCAACAGGCTGGTTAGCGGCCGGATGGTCGGAGACCTCCAGGCCAGGTCTGCCGTAAAGCTGATACACCGGTTCGGTCGCTTTGGCGCCCAGAAACTGACCAATGGGGTCGGCCCACTGGTCCTCTACGGCACTGGCTACATACAGCGGTCTGGGGGCAATCAGGGCCAGCAACTGGTGCTGATCTACGGGCAGGGCATTCGGATTGTTGTCGTAGGTCCTATACTGCGGACAGAACCAGTGGGGGAACTGGGCGTTCAGATGCTCTATCGTTTCGCCATACCACCGGCGGGCTACTGCCGCTCCGCCTTCCCCCGATTCATTAGCAATCACTGCCGCAAACCGAAGGTCCAGCGCCCCGGCCCACAATGCCGCCTTACCGATGCGGGAATGGCCCAGCAGCACGGTTTTTTTAGCGTTTACTGACGGATCAGTCTCCAGGTAATCGAGCATCCGGCTCATGCCCCAGGCCCAGGCACCGATGGCACCCCAGGAATCCGGGCCCGCCGGCGAACTGAGTACCGACCGGATACCGGTTTTCCAGCCTTCCGGATGGTCGGGCTCCACATCGCCGTAGTAGACAGTAGCCAGAGCATAGCCCCGCGCCAGGATCATGGGAACCGGCCAGCGCCGGTCCTGCATACCACGGGCTGCTTCGGTAGCCTGGTGGTTTACTACTTTACCCTCGCCCAGGTTAGGCAGCCAGCGGGTAGCGAGTGCAATGCCAGGGTCGGTACTGACAGAGTGGTTGCCCTGAAAGTTCATGCTGACAAACACCGGTGCGCGCTGCGTAGTGCCTTTCGGAACGTACAGCAGGATGTTCATCGGTGGTAGCTGCGGGTACTCGGTAAAGAAGACGGAGATCTGCTTCCGGATCGCTTTACCTCCGAGGGCATTTTCGTCTACCGATGTGGTTTGGTACCGAACCTTCACCGGCTGTGTGGGCATTTTGCCGTAGACATGCTCCGAAAACAGTCGGATCAGTTCTGGTCGGTGACTTTCCCATTGCTTGCGGTTGGTAATCCGCTGACCGCTTTTGGTCGTTAAGACATCCGGCAGGGTGTACGGTGGTACTTTTGATTCGTCGTAGTTAACCGGAATTTTCTGAGCTACGGCGTTATTCGTCGCAGGTAAAGCCAGCGCCAGGAGTAGAGCGGCAAGGGATAGCGTGTTTTTCATGAGTTGCAGGAATAGCTATTGGATAAAAGGCCAGGAAGGTCGTATTTTACCTTTAACGCCGTTTTGCTCTCTGTTCGTCCGCGATTGTATCGCGAGACGGGGGAGATTCGCGTCTGTGACGCGCTTTATACCGGCCTCTATTTACTTAGATGTGGTCATCTGAATTATGGAGAAAAAAGTGAAAATCAGCTAAAGGTTATGTAATTCGATATCGCGTCACAGACGCGTACCTCGCCCACCACGCGACACAGTCGCGGGCGAACAGCCTAGCAGTCAGACATACCCATGAAAACAGCGACTCCCAGCAAACCAATAAACCAGGTAACCAGGAACCAAACACCCTTGCCCGTTATCGTTTTTGCCCAGTTTGCCTGCACCTCGCTGTGGTTTGCCGGCAATGCGGTTATCGGCGACATTCAGCGGGAGCTCCAATTACCAGATACGGTACTGGGACCGGTTACGTCGGCGGTGCAGTTCGGATTTATCGTTGGTACAATGACGTTTGCGCTGCTCACCATTGCCGACCGGTTCTCACCGTCGCGGGTCTTCTTTGGGTGTGCCATAGCCGGGGCTGTTTCCAACCTGGGCATCTACCTGATTGCCAATAGTTTTTCTTCCCTGCTTCTGCTGCGTTTCCTGACGGGCTTTTTCCTGGCGGGCATCTATCCGGTCGGTATGAAGATAGCCGCCGACTACCACGAAAAAGGGCTGGGTCTGGCGCTGGGATATCTGGTGGGCGCCCTGGTGCTGGGTACGGCGTTTCCGCACCTGCTCCGGAGCCTGACTGCGTCGCTGGCCTGGGAATCGGCCATTATCGTTATATCCGGTCTGGCCGTATTGGGCGGTTTGCTGATTCTGCTGCTGGTGCCGGATGGTCCTTTCCGCCGGAAAAGCAGCCGCCTGGATGTACGGGCTGCGTTTGCCGTTTTTCGTGACCGAACCTTCCGGTCGGCCGCGTTTGGCTATTTCGGGCATATGTGGGAGTTGTACGCATTCTGGGCGTTTGTTCCCCTGCTCCTGAACACCTACGCCACCCATCACCCGGAGGTGTCACTGAATGTGCCGCTGCTTTCTTTTGGGGTTATCGGCATGGGTGGCCCGGCCTGCGTGCTGGGCGGGTATCTGTCCTCCCGCATCGGCAGTGTCCGCACGGCCTCGGTTGCGCTGTTTATTTCAGGCCTGTGCTGTCTGCTCTCCCTCTTTATGTTTGCCCTGCCGCTATGGCTTTTTCTCCCGCTGGTACTCATTTGGGGAATGGCGGTGGTTGCCGACTCCCCGCAATTTTCGGCGCTGGTGGCCCAGTCTGCCCCCAAAGAGTCGGTGGGTACCGCGCTGACGATCGTCACCTGCGTCGGTTTCTCCATCACCATCGTCAGTATCCAGCTGCTGAATGCGCTGGTCCCCATCACACAACCGTCCATGCTCTTTTTGGTGCTGGCGGGTGGGCCAATGGCCGGCCTATTGGCTATGCGCCGTCGATAGATTTACGAACATTTCTCACTTTTTCATATTATCTGCCTTGCCTGTATCGTTTTAGAGAGGATTTTTGTGCCGTCGAATTTTACGCAAACCGAATGAGAATCCTTAGTTCAACCGCTCTCCTGCTCTTTGTCTTTCTGTTGCTGAGTTCCTGTGCCCGTGATTATGCGCGTTTTCAACGAACTCCTCCCGTCTCCTACCGCCAGCCAACTCCTCCCAAAGCAGTCTCTGATCCAAAAGAAGAAGAACCGGCTCCGTCTCTCCCCGACGATCTTCCGGCGGTAGACCTCATCAATATAGAAATCACAGAAGCCAGCACGAGTGGCCGGGTTCCGGTCTCCTCACCCAGTCAGCGCACCCGTCAGCCTATTGAGCGCATTACTCGTATGGCATCCTCGGAGACCGAAACGACTACCAACCTACCGCAACCTCGCCCCCGCCCCAAAGCCCAGCAGGACAAGAAAACATTACGTGAGATTCTGGGCTTAAAACCCCGTCCGAAGCTGAACTGGTGGCAGCGCATTCCCTGGCAGCTTAAAGCCTCCATCATTGTGATTGCCGTAGCCCTGCTCTTTGCCTTTCTTAAGATTACACTGATGGCCGTCATCTTTGGCCTGATTGGTGCCTACCTCCTGGTACAGGGACTTAAAAAGAGCTTTAAAGTCCGCCGGCCCTGGTTTTAGGTTGGTTCATTAGTTGATTGGTTGAGTAGTTAATTGGTTCATTAGTTGACTGCCAAACAAATCAACTAATGAACCAATTAACTACTCAACCAAATCCTGCACACTCTGCCCTAAATTCTGTAACACCCCCCTCCCGAACCGGTCTTACCTTTGCAATGTTCTGGTAATACTATTGTAAAGTGTATGGAAACAACGTCTATGGCGAAAAGCCGACCGGTGTCGGCCAAAGCCGATCAACATACAAAAAAGACGCTGCCGGTGCTGGGCATGAGCTGTGCCGCCTGTGCCGCCAGCGTGGAGTCGATGCTGAAATCGACTGAGGGTGTTTATGATGCCGCCGTTAACTACGCCGACCAAACCGTACTCGTCGATTATAACCCAACGGTAACCAATCCGCCGGCCATGCAGCAGGTGGTGCAGCAGATCGGCTATGATCTGGTGGTAGCCGACGACGAGGCCGAAAGCCGCCGGCAGGCCGAAGCAGCGCAACAGGCACACGTTCAGGACCTGAAACGCCGGACCATCTGGGCGGCTATGTTATCGGTGCCGGTGGTGGTGCTGGGTATGGTATTTATGCACCTGCCCTATGCCAATTACCTGATGCTGGTGCTGACGGCCCCGGTGCTGTTTGTATTCGGCCGGTCGTTCTTTGTAAATGCCTGGAAGCAGGCGAAACACGGCAAGGCCAATATGGATACGCTGGTGGCCCTATCGACGGGTATTGCCTTTTTGTTCAGCACGTTCAACACCGTTTATCCGGAGTTCTGGCTGAGCCGGGGCCTGGAGCCGCACGTTTACTTTGAAGCGGCCGCCGTGGTGATTGCGTTTATTCTGCTGGGTAAATACCTGGAAGAACAGGCCAAGTCCAATACCTCCACAGCGCTGAAAAAACTGATGGGCCTTCAACCCAAGACTGTTCGGGTCATTGCCGACGGTCGGGAGCAGGAATTACCAATTGCGCAGGTAACACCCGGTATGGCCATACTGGTGCGGCCGGGCGAGCAGATTGCGGTAGACGGTAAGGTGCTGGATGGCCAATCGTACGTTGACGAAAGCCTAATCAGCGGAGAGCCGGTACCCGTCGAGAAAAAGTCCGGCGACCGCGTATTTGCCGGAACCATCAACCAAAAAGGCAGCTTCCGGTTTACTGCCGAACAGGTGGGCAGCCAAACCGTGCTGGCGCAGATTATCCGCCGGGTGCAGGAAGCCCAGGGAAGCAAAGCTCCGGTGCAGAAACTGGTCGATAAAATTGCCGGTATTTTTGTGCCGGTGGTCGTGGGCATTGCTTTGTTGAGTATGGCAGCTTGGTTAGTGTTCGGACGGTCCGCCGATGCGGGAGAGAATGCTTTTACGCATGGATTACTCGCCCTGGTGACAGTTTTAGTTATCGCCTGCCCCTGTGCGCTTGGCCTGGCTACGCCTACGGCAATCATGGTCGGTATTGGTAAAGGTGCCGAACAAAATATCCTGATCAAAGACGCCGAAAGCCTGGAATTAGGGCACAAGGTAGATACCGTTATTCTGGACAAAACCGGCACCATCACGGAAGGCAAGCCGACGCTGACAGACCAAATCTGGCTGAATGAGCAGACCAATACGGCAGAGAACCGGCAAATTCTGCGGGCGCTGGAATCACAATCGGAACACCCGCTGGCAGACGCTGTAGTGAAAGGGTTGAGCGAATTACCCTCTAGTCCGCTGAAGGGGGAGCTGATCCGGCCCGACAATGCAGCAAAGAGTATCCAAAACTTTACCAGTCTGACGGGTCGTGGGGTAAACGGTACGGTTGGCGATACGGCATACTTCGTTGGGAACGAATCACTGATCCGGGAGCAGCAGATTACCTTGCCGGCTCCTCTGGCAGAAGCCGCTGCCCGGTTGCGGGATGAAGCCAAAACGGTGGTCTTCTTTGCCAACGCACAAACAGTGCTGGCGGTACTGGCCATCGCCGACCGCATCAAAGAAACGTCACGTGCGGCCATTGCCTCCCTGCAGCGGCAGGGTATTGAGGTCTGGATGCTGACCGGCGACAACCAGCAAACGGCAGCCGCCGTTGCGCATCAGGTTGGTATCAGGCACGTAAAGGCAGAGGTTATGCCGGACGACAAAGCGCAACTGGTGAAGCAGCTGCAGGCCGCCGGAAACGTTGTGGCGATGGTTGGCGACGGTATTAACGATTCGCAGGCGCTGGCCGAGGCCGACGTGAGTATAGCGATGGGTAAAGGATCAGATATAGCCATTGATGTGGCTCACATGACCCTCATTACCTCCGACCTGAACGGGGTACCGAAGGCGCTGGCGCTTTCGCGCAAGACGGTACGCACCATCCGACAGAACCTCTTCTGGGCCTTTATTTACAACCTGATCGGCATACCTATTGCCGCCGGGGTGTTGTATCCGGCCTTCGGGTTCCTGCTCAACCCAATGCTTGCCGGAGCCGCTATGGCGCTCAGTTCGGTATCGGTTGTTACCAACAGCCTCCGGCTCAAAGCGGCAAAAATTTAAATAAACAATTAACCAAAAACGTCAAACGCAGAAATGGAAACGTTAAAATTCAAAACGAACATCAAATGCGGAGCCTGTGTAGCCACGGTGACCCCGCACCTGAATAAACTGGAAGGCGTAGAGCGCTGGGATGTAGACCTGCAGAATCCGAACCGCATTCTGACTGTCGAAGCAGATAGTGCCTCGGAGCAGGAGGTAGTAAAAGCGATAACCGAAGCGGGCTATAAAGCGGAAGCCGTATAAGTACAGCGGAATTGTATTCCGCTGTACACGCTGTACAATTAGTTCACAAACCGGAAGGTAAACGGGTACCGGTAGTATTCGCCATTGTTTGCCTTGAGGGCCGCAATAACAAACAACACTACACTCACAACGCCTAGTATCATCAGTAGGGCTATTCCTACCAGTAATACGATCAGAATCAAAGAAACCACGTAAGCAATCGACATCGTAATCTGAAAATTCAGCGACTCTTTGCTGTGGAAGGTTACGTATTCCGATTTGTCTTTGTAGATCTGCCAAATCACGAGCGGCCCGATAATATTGCCAAAGGGAATAATAAAGCCGGCTAATGCACTTAGGTGGGCCAGCATACCCCAGGTTCGTTCGTCCGCCTGGCTCATCGCGGTATAGGGTGGCCGATTAGGTGTAGGGTTAGGGTTGTAAGGCTGATTTTCCATAAAGAAGGGGCTATATGCCCCTTCAAGTTCGGTTATTTCAACGACTTATCCAATAGCTCCTAAGCCTGAACCGGCACCAGCCGGAATTCCTCAACATCGTGACTGGCCTAACAAAATTACCCGAGTTCTACAACCCAGTCGTCCTGCTCTACGACCGTTCCTTCTTTCAGCACGATTTGTTTTACAGCTCCCTCTTTGGGCGCAGCCACGATACTCTCCATCTTCATGGCCTCAATGACAAACAATGGTTGATTTTTCTTCACCATATCGCCGGCATTGACCAGGATTCGGGTCAGGCGTCCCTGCAGCGGAGCCCCTACATCGCCGTCTTTACCTATTTTCTGATGCTGCGGCCGCTCTACCTTCTGTGATTTGTCACGCACCCGAACCTGGCGGCTCTGGCCGTTTAGTTCAAACGTAATGGTGCGCATGCCCTGATCGTCGGCCTCGGACATAAACAGCAGGCGTACCAGGATGTTCTTCCCCTCGTCGATGCCAATCAGAATCTCTTCGTTCTCTTTCAAACCGTAGAAAAACGCCGGTGTAGGGATAATGCTCACGTCGCCGTACTGCTCCACGGCCTTGTAATATTCCTCGTACACCTTCGGGTACATCTGATATGACAGGTAATCGAGGAAGCCGTCATTATGCGGGAATTTCTCCTGGAACGTCTTGAAGTCTTCGTCAAAATCAATGGGCTTCAGGTGCTCGTTCGGGCGGCCGGCAATCGGCTTTTCGCCTTTCAGGACGACCTCCTGCAGGCGCTCCGGGAAACCACCGTAGGGTTGCCCCAGTTCACCCTTGAAAAAGCCCTTCACCGACTCAGGGAACGACAGCGACTCACCCTTTGTCAGCACATCATCAGCCGTCAGGTTGTTGGAGGTCATGAACAACGCCATGTCGCCGACCACCTTGGATGAAGGCGTTACTTTGATGATGTCACCGAACATCTGGTTAACCACCACGTAATTCTTTTTCAGCGTCTCAAACTTATCGCCCAATCCCAGCGCAATGGCCTGCGGGCGCAGGTTTGAGTATTGACCGCCCGGAATTTCATTTTCGTACACCTCGGCACTACCGGCTTTCATACCTGACTCAAACGGGTAGTACCACTCGCGAACGTCTTCCCAGTAGTTGGAGTAGGCGTTCAGCGATGTCAGGTTCATGGGGCATTCACGCTCATGGCCCTGCATCATGGCCACCACCGAGTTAAAGTTCGGCTGCGACGTAAGGCCCGACATGGCTCCCAGGGCGCAGTCGACGATATCGACTCCGGCGTCAATGGCTTTCATGTACGACGATGCCTGAATACCCGGCGTGTCGTGTGTATGCAGGTGTACCGGAATATTGACGGCTTTCTTTAACTCCCGCACCAGTACCTCGGCCGCTGGTGGCTTCAGCAGGCCGGCCATGTCTTTAATGGCGAGCAGGTGAGCACCCTCGTCTTCCAGTTGCCGGGCCAGGTCGAGGTAGTATTGCAGGGTATATTTGTGCTGATGCGGGCTGAGCATATCACCAGTATAGCATATGGCGGCTTCAGCTAAGGCGTTGGTCCGCTCCCGCACCGCCCGGATGCTTACCTTCATGGCCTCAATCCAGTTCAGCGAATCGAATATGCGGAAAACATCGATACCCGTCTCCCACGATTTCTCCACAAACTTTTCGATCAGGTTATCGGGGTACGCGGAGTAACCGACGGCATTGGAACCCCGGAAAAGCATTTGCAGCAGCATGTTCGGCATGGCTTCGCGCAGGGCCTGCAACCGCGCCCACGGGCTTTCGTACAGGAAGCGCATAGCGACATCGAAGGTAGCGCCCCCCCAGACTTCCATGGAGAACAGCTCCGGATGGTTTTTGGCAAAACCCTCGGCTACCTTCATCATGTCCTGCGTCCGGACCCGCGTTGCCAGCAGCGACTGGTGACCATCGCGGAAGGTGGTATCGGTGTACAAAACGCATTGCTGGTTCTTCACCCACTCCACAAATTTCTCGCGGCCCATTTCAGTAAGCCGGTCGCGGTTACCAGTTGGGTGGGGGCCGTAAATATCATAAATAGGAACCACTGGCGTACGGAACACCCGGGCGTCTTTCTTCTTGACTTCCGGATTGCCGTTGACGATTACCTCAGCCAGGTAGTTCAAGGCACGCGTCGAGCGGTCTTTCGGCTTGCGGAGGTTGAAGAGTTCGGGATGACTTTCAATGAATGATACCCGCGCTTCGCCCCGCTGGAAGATCGGATGGCTGATGACGTTGATCAGGAACGGAATATTCGTTTTTACCCCCCGGATCCGGAACTCCACCAGCGCCCGCAGCAGTCGCTGGGTAGCGCCTTTCAGCGTCCGGCCCCGCGCGGAAACTTTTACGATCATGGAGTCGAAGTAAGGCGAAATCTTTACCCCTGGATATGAACTCCCTTCGTCCAGACGAATACCAAAACCGGCCGCATTGCGGTAAGCGATGATGGTGCCGAAGTCCGGTTTAAAGCCGTTGGACGGGTCTTCGGTGGTAATCCGGCACTGAATGGCATACCCATTCAGGGGTACATCGCTCTGGCTGTGAATATAAATACCGTTGTCAGACAGTTTGTACCCCATTGCGATCAGCAACTGCGACCGGACAATATCGATCCCCGTTACCTCTTCGGTGATGGTATGCTCCACCTGAATCCGGGGATTTACCTCAATAAAGTAGATATTTTCCTGCTTATCGACCAGGAATTCGACCGTACCCGCGTTGGAGTAACGAACGGTCGTCCCGATCTTCAGCGCGTATTCGTATAGTTTTTCTTTGGTTTCCTGCTTTAAACCAAACGACGGGGCTACCTCGACTACCTTCTGAAACCGGCGCTGCACGGAGCAGTCACGCTCGTAGAGGTGAATCAGGTTACCGTGGGTATCGCCCAGCAACTGAATTTCGATGTGCTTGGGTTCTTCAATGAATTTCTCCAGGAAAATAGTATCGTCGCCAAAGGCATTTTTGGCTTCGTTGCGGGCTTCGTTGAAGGCCTTTTCAAAGTCCTCCGGTTTGCGCACCACCCGCATCCCGCGTCCGCCCCCGCCGGCAGCCGCTTTCACCATAATCGGGAAACCAATCCGCTCGGCTTCGGTCTGGGCAAAACTAAAGTCGGTCAGATCGGCGCGGCTGTCCGGAATCATGGGCACCTCCGCTTTGGTTGCCAGGTTTTTGGCCCGGACCTTATCGCCGAGGGCTTCCATCGCTTCCGGCGACGGCCCCACAAAAATGATCCCTTCCTCCCGACACCGCCGGGCGAGAACCACATTCTCCGACATGAACCCATACCCAGGGTGAATTGCATCAACTTTCTTGTGCTTGGCCAGCGAAATAATACCTTCTACATCGAGGTACGGTTTTAGCGGCTCATCGTCACGACCGATCTGATAAGCCTCATCGGCTTTGTAGCGGTGCAGCGAGTAGCGGTCTTCGTAGGTGTAGACGGAGACGGTGGTAATGCCCAGTTCGGTGGCAGCCCGCATGATGCGGATGGCAATTTCACCCCGGTTGGCAACCAGCAGGCGGTTAATCGGATGGATGTATTCTTTCATGATTTACAATAATCGCTGCTATGATTTGCGCAGGTAGCAAATCGAGGTGCAATTTTATCGAAAGTTTCTAAAAAACCTTCCTGTAGTCTCCCAGTATTGCGTAAAAGCAGGAAACCTCCAAATCTTCTTTGGAAAATATACATTGTTCAGGACACATCATCCAAAAAAACAGCGTACCGAAAGCGATAGCTAAGCGGTTCGGTGCAGCGTATGACCGGCATTCCCTACCCGGAACCAGCGGTAGCCATACGCATCCAGGATAATTCGGTGAATGCCCTTCCCGTCGGCCTCGCTCTGATAGTTGGCCATCAGATCGATCAGTTTAGTGATTTTCTGCTTTTTCAGGTCCAGGACCACCTCATGCGCTTTCTCGTCGAAATTATGCAGGATAACCAGGGCGTCGCCCCGCCAGTTATAATGCATCACCAGCACCTGCGGAAAATCAGTCTTCAGGATATGCCAGTCGCCCCAGCCGATTTCCGGGCACTCTTTGCGCAGGCGGATCAGGGCCGTCATCCAGTTGAGCATCGAGTTGGGGTCGCGTCGCTGGGCATCCACATTGACATGGTGGTAAGCGTAGGGTCCTTCGGCAATAACCGGATGGACCAGTTTGTCATGTTGCGAGAAGCCGGCCTGCGGGTCACCCGACCAGTGCATGGGCGTCCGAACGGCATCGCGCTCCTTCAGTTCCAGGTTATCGCCCATACCAATTTCGTCGCCGTAGCGGATAACAGGGGTGCCGGGCAGCGAAAACATCAGACTATAGGCGAGTTCGGAGTGCTGCCGGCTACCCAGCATGGGGGCCAGCCGCCGGCGGATACCCCGGTCATAGAGTTGCATATTTTTTTCGGGGCCGAACCGGGCAAAAACTTTCTGCCGCTGCTCGTCGGTCAGGCGGCCCAGGTCCAGTTCGTCGTGGTTACGCAGAAACTGTGCCCACTGGGAGGAGGGGAAAATGTCCCGGGTGGCTTCCAGGGCCATCACCAGCGGTTCGGTATCGGCGGTAGCGAGTGCATAGAACAGGTGCTGGTTGACGTAGAAGTTGAACATCAGGTGGATGCCGTCACCTTCATTCCCAAAATACGGCTGCGTTTCTTCCGGCAGCACGTTGGCTTCGCCCAGCAGCACGGCATCACCCTGGCGCCATTGCAGAAAACGGCGCATTTCCCGCAGGTACTCAAATTTCATGGCCGGTTCCGCTTTACCAGGCACGGGCTGTTCCAGAATAAACGGCACGGCATCAACGCGGAACCCGGCTACGCCTAACTCCAGCCAGAAGCCCATGATTTTCCGAATCTCTGATCGTACCTCCGGGTTGTCGGTATTCAGATCGGGCTGGTACTCAAAAAAACGATGGAAGTAATACGCTTTCGCCTTCTTGTCGTACGTCCAGGTAGCATCCTGCACGCCAGGAAACACCATGCCCTTGTTCCAGTCGGCGGGTTTTTTGTCAGACCAGACGTACCAGTCATGGTGCCGGGCGTCTTTGCCCGTACGGGCGTCCTGAAACCAGGGGTGCAGGTCGGACGTATGGTTCACCACCAGATCGATGATTACTTTGATACCTCGCTTATTGGCCTGGTGCATAAACTCCACGAAGTCACCGCTGGAACCATGCCGGGGGTCTACGCCGTAGTAATCCTGAATGTCATACCCGTTGTCTTTGTTGGGTGTGGGCTGAAACGGAGCCAGCCAGACGGTATCGACGCCGAGGGCGTGGAGGTAATCGAGCCGGCGGCAGAGGCCTTCGAAGTCACCGACGCCATCGCCGTTGACGTCCATAAAAGTTTCGAGATCGAGGCTGTAGATGACGGCGTTCTTGTACCAGAGGTCTTCTATCATGGGGGGAGTCGCATAGGTTCAGGGGTTTAACTGCCGCGTCGCTCACCTTGTTGGTAACGGATCCTGTTTTCGATTGTCCGGAAATGCACGTCAGGTGTCCGCAAGTGGACAGAAACCTTGCTTGTAAACAGCCTGAGAAGGCTTTCCGGTATCGTATGAAGCGTTTCTGAAAGTTGGCAAAAAATTTGGTGGGTTACCCGGCAGAGAGCTCGTCTGTCGAGTCTGTCCACCATTCCGTTTGCCATGATAAAGAACTTCTTAACCGTCGCGCTGCGCAACCTGTATAAGCAGAAACTCTTCGCCGGCTTCAATATTCTGGGCATTGCCATGGGTATTGCCTGTTGCATTGTGGTATATCTGCTGATCCACCACCAGTATAATCAGGATACCTTTCACACCAATGCGCCTTCCCTATTTATTGTCAATCATGTCCGTACCACCAATGGCCAGCCGGAATTATGGGAGCCTTCGCCTGAGCCAATTGGTCCGGCCCTGCAGCGGGACCTGGCCGAGGTAAAGCGATTTGTGCGGTACCACGGCACCGGCGCGGTGGTTCGGTACGGCAGCCATACCTTCCGCGAGCACGTTCACCTGGCCGATCCGGATTTCTTCCGGATGTTTACGTTTCCGATCCAGACCGGCAGTTCAGACCCCATCAGCGAGCCCTCCGGCATTGTGCTGTCCGAAGCGATGGCCCGGAAGTATTTCGGCGATGAAGAGGCTGTCGGCAAGCAGTTGACCGTGCTTTTCAACGGGGATCTTCGTCGTACATTTACGGTCACGGCCGTAGCCGCGCCGTTTCCGAATACGGCCAGTTTCAGCTTTGATCTGCTGGTCAACTACCAGGTGGGTAAAGATCTGGGCTGGCAGGGGAACGACTGGACCCGGCAGGTGCAAGCCACATTTATTCAGTTAGATACGCCCGCTTCGGCCGGCAAGGTCACCAAAGCACTGGCCAGCTACGTAAAGCTGCACAATACCATAAACCAGCAGGTACCCATCACTTCCTTTTACCTGGACAATCTGCAAGACATTTCAGTCAACGCGCATAAAACGCGGCATTCGTTTGCGGGCGGAACATCGCCAACGGGTATAGTGGTGCTGGGCATTCTGGCCGGACTGGTGCTGTTTATGGCCTGTTTCAACTTCATGAACTACACCATTGCTACCTCCACCACCCGGTTCAAGGAGATTGGGGTGCGCAAAGTGCTGGGCAGCACCCGGCAGCAGCTCATCCGGCAGTTTATCGGCGAAAATCTGATCACCGGTTTTATCGCGCTGTTACTGGCCCTGCTCCTGACAACTACCGTATTCCTGCCTACCTTCAGCCGGATCATCGACTTTTACCAACTCCGGTTCGATATGCTGGAAAACTGGCAGCTGATCGCCTTTCTGGCCGCGCTGATGGCTGGTATCAGTCTGCTGTCGGGCCTGTATCCGTCGCTGTACATCAGCGGCTTCAACCCAATCAGCGTGCTGAAGGGAAAACAGCGGATCAGTGGTACGAACGGGTTTGTCAGAACGCTGCTGGTGGTGCAGTTCGGGCTGTCAATGTTTACGGTATCGGCCGCCATCCTGACCACCCAGAACGCGCAGTTTTTACGCCGGATGGATGTGGGCTACGATCAATCGCAACTGATGGTCTTACGCGCCAACAGCGAGCAAAGTTATAACCACCTCCGGCAGGCGGCCCTGCGCCGGTCCGAAGTTACAAAGGTGGCCGGATCGCAGGATCAGCTCGGCGCTACGGGCGACAACGTAGCTACCCTGGAATACGAATCCACTAAAACCACCGCCGAAACCATGCGCGTCAGCAGCGACTACATTGCCACGCTGGGACTCCGACTGGTGGAGGGCCGCAACTTCCTGCCCGAATCGCCCGTGGATCAGGACAACGCCATTATTGTCAACAACGCCCTGGTAAAAGCCATGGGCTGGACATCGGCCGTGGGCAAACAGGTCCGCCTGCAGGATAAGCCCTACCAGATCGTGGGCGTAACGCAGGATTTCAACTACCGCTTTTTCTTCCTGAAGATTGCCCCCTGTATCCTGAAACTGAACGCTCCGCAGGAGAATCGGGTGCTGACCATGAAGGTCAATAAGGCTGATGTCAGCGGGTTATCGGACTATATGAAGGCAGAATGGCAGAAGGTAATGCCCGACGTACCGTTCTCCATGACGCAGCAGGAAGACGTGTATTCGGGCAGCTACGACGAGTCGCGCCGGATCAAGGATGTGTTCACGTACGTGGCCATGCTGACGCTGATGATTTCGGCCATGGGGCTGTTTGCGCTGGTGTCGCTTACCATTGCCAAAAAGACGAAAGAGATCGGTATCCGGAAAGTGCTGGGGGCCTCGTCATTCAGTATTGCCAACCTGCTGAACCGGGAGTTTATCATCCTGATCACCGTAGCGGGGGTTATTGCGCTACCGCTGGCGTTTGTCGCCATGCAGAGCCTGCTCGACAGCGTGTATGCGTACCATACGCCCGTTACCGCCGGGGCCTTTATCGCCACCCTGCTGGTCATGCTGCTGCTGGCGCTGGTCACCATCGGCAGTCAGGTATACAAAATCGCCACGGCTAATCCGGTGAAATCCCTGCAGGCGGAGTAATGACAATCGATGAAATTTATAAATAGGTAACAAAGTTCATGTAAAGCCCGTTAACTTTCAGGCACGAATAGACCCTGAAGAATGGATTTTACAACCATATTTTTGTTATTGCTGACTGGCGGAGCAGGTGGCGCCACCATAGCGTTCCTGCTCAAACGCCGGGCCGGCGTAACCCAGGTCCGGAGCGACGTTACCCTGCTTCTGGAACGGATCGAAAAAGTGTTTAAGGTCGTGATGGCCGAAGGATACTTTTCGGAGATATTTAACTACCAGGACCAGAAGAAAATCTTTTACCTGCTCGACGACCCCAAGAAAGCCATCATCATCGCGAAAGCCAAGGTGCTGGTCGGTTTCGACTTCAGCAAAGTACGGTTTCGGCAACCTCAACCCGGCGAAAAGAAACTGATCATCGAGTATTTTCCGGAGCCGGAGGTGTTATCCATCGATACCGATTATAAATTCTACGACATCTTCCCCGGCCTGCTCAATCACTTCTCCAGCGAAGACTACACCAAAATTCTGGACGAAGCCAAACAGGCCATGCACGAACGGGCCCTCCAGAGCGACCTGCCCCGCATTGCCAACAACCAGATTCAGTACATGATCTATCAGCTTTCCGACTCGATGGGCTGGCAGCTGGAGTTACCCGAAAAGGAGCAGAAAAAACTCGAAGCACTCACTCGCTACGACGACCTGAAAGCCGACCCGAAATACCTTCCTGAGCTCGGTTCCGGCCACGAAAATCCCGACAAACAGAATAATAGCTGAGATTGCCCTTTCGTTTACATCCTACGTATACATCCCTCACCATTGCCTTTAATGAAAAAGCTTTATCCACTCCTGATCATCTTTCTTTCCGTTTTATCCGCACTCGCCCAGGAGCCCAATCCTACCGGTGCTGATCTTTGTCAGGAGGGCCGGCTGCAGTACGTCGGCCGGTTATTTGCTAACCCCAGGGCGCGGGTACAATACCCCGGCGACGGAGCCATTGACGTTACCTATTACGGACTTGATCTGACTATCACCCACACCCCCGCTTACCTGCGCGGGTCGGCCACCATCAGCCTCAAAAGCACGTCTGACAACCTGACCAGCTTTTACCTGGACCTCCAATCGGCCAACGGCAGCCTCCGCGTCGACTCCGTCAAGGCGGGAGGCCAGCGGCTTACCTTTCTGCACCAGAGCAACCGGTTAACGATCACCCCGCCCGCTGCGCTGCGCAATGGCCAGGCCCTGACGCTCACCGTTTACTACCAGGGGGTACCCGGCAGCAGCGGCTTTGGCAGCTTCGCCTTTTCGACCCACGGCCCCAGCAACGATCCGGTAATCTGGAGTCTGAGCGAACCCTACGGTGCCAGCGACTGGTTTCCCTGCAAAGACACACCCGCCGACAAAGCCGACTCTTCATCGGTATCCATTACCGCTCCGGCCCAGTTTGTGTCGGTCTCCAATGGTACCCTGATCAGCCTGATTCCCAATCCGGATGGTACCCGTACCTATCGCTGGCACAATCGCTACCCCATTGCGCAGTACCTGATCTCGGTGGCCATGTCGAATTACACCCGCTACGACACTCCGTTTCAATACGCGCCGGGCCAAATTATGCCGGTGACTCATTACCTGTACCCGGAATCCATGGCAGCCAACCAGGCTAACCTCGACCAAACTTCTGGTATGCTGCGGGTCTTTTCGCAACTCTTCGGCCCTTACCCGTTTTTGCAGCACAAGTACGGCCACGCACAGTTCGGCTGGGGTGGAGGTATGGAGCACCAAACCATCAGCTCTATGGGTGCCTTCAATACGAACCTCATCGCCCACGAACTCGCGCACCAGTGGTTCGGTGATAAAATCACCTGCCGCGACTGGCATAATATCTGGCTCAATGAAGGCTTTGCTTCCTACGCAGAAGCCCTTTATCAGGAAGCTATTGGTGGCCGGGTCGCTTATAACAATTACATTGCGAATTTCATGACCAACGCCCGCCGGGCCCTTGGTACGCTGTATGTGAAGGACATCAGCACGGTTAACAGCATCTTCAACAGCAACCGGACCTATTCCAAAGGCGCTGTGGTGTTGCATATGTTGCGCGGGGTAGTGGGCGACAGCACGTTTGTACGCATTTTACGGACCTACAGTGCCAGCCCCCGGGTAGCGTACAGCACTGCCGTTACGGACGATTTTCAGGCTATTGCCGAGCAGGTATATGGGCAGAAACTGGATTACTTCTTTAAAGAATGGATTTACGGCGAAAGCCACCCCAGCTACAAAGTCACTTATGAATACAAGGGAGTCTCAGAAAACCGTCATACGGTACAGGTAAGGCTGGAACAGGCCGTGAACACCAATCCGACTTCGTTTACCATGCCGGTCCAGCTCCGGGTGCAGTCGGCCGCCGGCGATACCACGGTAACCGTTTTCAATGACCAGGCCAGCCAGGTATTCACCGTACCCGCCAAAGGCCAGCCAACCGGTGTGGTGCTGGACCCGAACAACTGGATTCTGAAGAGCATCCCTGTCGAGTACAACGCCATTATCACCGGGCTGCCCCAACCTGAGCCAACCGTTCTGACCGTGTTCCCCAACCCAACCGCCGAAACGCTGACGGTAGCGTTCTCCACGCTGACGCCGGGTACCTGCATACTATCACTGGTCAGTCCGCTGGGTCAGGTGATCAGCACGCAGACGGATAGTCAGCTGTCACCCGGCCGGCACACCCGAACGGTTCCGGTGCGTGGCTTCTCCCCAGGCCGGTATGTGCTTACCATTCAATCGGCTGATGGCCCCCAGTCGGCGGCCGTATTGGTTCAGTAGGTTAGCCGGTAAATTCCCTTTTTGCAGAAACAACTATCATGATGCGAGCTATTTTTTGCCTGGCTTTTCTTTTGTGGGTGGGTAGTGCGTCGGGGCAGGACAAGCTGGGTATTGCCGGGCACAACCACCTGGCGCTGCACGTCAAAGACATTCAGGCCAGTGCCCGCTTTTACCGGGACATTATCGGGCTGAAACCCATTGCCGTTCCCGACGACCTGAAAGCCATCCGGGCCTGGTTCGACATCGGCAATGGACAGCAGGTGCATCTGCTGGCGGGCCGTACCGAAGCCATCGTTCACGACCGCAACGGCAGTCATTTTGCCTTGTTTGTGAACGACATCAGCCAATCGGAGCAGTTTCTGAAGAAGAACAATATTACCTTCCACAAGCAGGTCCGCTTCGACGGCGTGACGCAGATCTATTTTCCCGACCCCGACGGCTACTTGCTGGAGTTGAACGAGGTAAAAAAGTAAGTTCTCCACAGGCGTTTGAGGAGCCGCACCGGCTGTAACCGTTGCGTATGCCCCTCTTCTATATGCGTGCGGTGGCTACACAACGTGTCCATTGTTACTGCACAGATACTTTTATTAATGTTTTTATAAGGACCTTTTAATCCATATATGAAGTAGTTAACAGCGGTAAGTGGTATCTTTACCCCGATTAACGTCCTATTGCCAATAAAGCCTGTGAACAACCTGCCTAAGACGCTCATCTTCATTGCGGATGATGATGAAGATGACAGGTACTTACTGAAGTTGTCGTTGCAGAAGAGTTTTCCGAAGTGCCTTGTCCGTTTTTTTGAGAACGGGCAGGAGCTGCTGGAGGCCCTGCATGAAGAGCCGGCAAGCACCTTACCGCAGCTTATTCTGCTGGACCTGAACATGCCGGTTATGGATGGCTTTGCCACGCTGGCAGGCATCAAGGGGCATGATTCGCTGAAAGTTATTCCGACGGTTATGCTGACGACGTCTGACAATCCGTGTGATGTAAAAAAATGCTATAGCATTGGCTGCAACGCCTACATGACCAAGCCCAGTAATTTCGATCAGTTATCAGGTATGCTTTCGTTGTTGCAGCGGTACTGGATGCAGATTGCCCGGCTCCCGAACAGGAGCCTTAGTTAAAAATGCTTTTTCTCACCTTCACTATACAAAAAAGCGGGGCCGGTATTACCGGCCCCGCTTTTTTGTATGCAAATCAGTCTACACTTCCTCCATAACGGCTAACTGTTCCCGGATCCGGGTAAGCGTTTCCTCGGCCGACCGGAAGAACTCATCGATTTTTGCCTCCAGTGCGCCATCAATTTCGTGCGCATCTTCCGGAGAAGCTGTCGCTTTATAGCTCATGATCATATCAGCCGTTTTCCGCATCTGCTCCGGCGTATCCATGACGGTAATCGCCCGCAGCACTTCTTCTTTTGTTGACATAACAGTACGCTGTTTGTTCCACATCCAAATCACACATTCAGAAGGTATAACCGATTTTAGCGGGAGGAGGTTGAAAAAAAGAGCTGATTATGAACCGCCGACACTCGTTAACCTGGCCCTTCTATTGCTAAACCGGAAGGAAAACAGGGAAACGAACAATTATATCTGAGTATGGTTATATAAAGAAACACGATAACCTGTTTAGGTGAGAGCTATGAAACGAAAAGGGTTAAGGCTGGTCTATAATCTTTGTTTAGCGGTGCTGGTTCTGCTCTTTATCGCCGTGGCCTTTGCCAGCTTAAAAGACAGAGACTACGGCGTTGGCGTAATCGCCTGCCTGCTGTTCCTGGTCGGCTACTGGCTAATCGATAAATACGGTGGCCGTATGATGCGTTCTTCCTGGTTTCACCGGCAGCGGAAACGGCCTCAAACCGATAAATGACGCTATATAAGCCCCCTCCTTTTATTCTCTTTTCCCCTCACAGGCTTTGTTTTAACGCGCTTTCCACGTAGAGACTTTTGCTATTGAATTAGCCATTCAAAGGGGAAGTGCGCGTAGGTAATCACCGTGTAATCGTCCCGTTCGTACAGAACGCCGATCTGACCGTCCTGCTGCACCACCAGATCTGAATACGCTGCCGAACCGCCGTACACTGTCCGGCCTGCCGACCAATTCCGCCCATCATCCGTACTTATCCGTACCGTTAAGTTCTCACGTTTAGTCTGGTGGGCAGCATTCGAAAATAACAATACGTGCCGGCCGTCGGCCGTCTGGTAAGTAAGGATACTGCCCTGATTAACCGGATCGGGCAAAGCAGTCATCACCTGTACGGCATTCCAGCTCACACCGGCATCCGGCGAAACAGCCTGCAACCGGTTCTTGACATCGCCCGACTGGTTACGAATGTTCATCAGCACCTTCCCGTCCGACGTTTCGGCGGCCGTACTTTCATTGCCACCGGGGTAATCGACCGAGGGGGAGAGCTTCCAGGTTTTTCCGTGGTCGTCGCTGTAGAAGCCGTGGGCCCGGTAGTCACGAAACTGCGGCTGCGGTGGCCCAGCCGAATGGTTGGCGGCCACGAACAGCCGGCCGGCATAACGACCACGCCGGAGCTGCAGCGCATGACCGGGGGTGTTGGCGTACGAGCGCCAGTCTTCCGTAAAGGTATAAGCCGGGTTTGCGTCCGGCTTGTTGGGCCGGTTCACCTGGGTAGTGATATCAACGGCTTCCGACCAGCTTTTCCCGCCGTCGGTGCTGGTTTTGTACCAGACCTCCCGAATCGCTTTCCCCTGGCGCACGTTCGACTCCGAGGTAATGCCGGTATTATACACCAGAAACAGCCGGCCATTAGGGTAGCGCGGATCGGTCAGGTCGAAGACCGGAGCCGGATTGCCGGCCTGATTGGCCCCGTAATCGACCGCCAGAATCGGGTCGCCCCAGGTTTTGCCACCGTCGCGGCTGATCCGCAACACAATGTCGATATCTCCGAAATCATCGCAGTCTTTCCGGCGGCCTTCAGCAAAGGCCAGCAGCGCACCATCGGGCGCTCTTACAATGGCCGGAATGCGGTAGCAGTTGTAGCCGCCTTCGCCATTGCGAAATACAGCCGTTTCTTCCAGAGCCGGGGCGGCTCCGGGCGTACGAGCGGGTACAGGTTGTGCGTTGGTCTGGCAACCGGCCAGCAGTAACGCGAGTAAAAGAGAAGAGAACATAAACGTGTAGTAATTCATAGCCGGGGCTATGGGTTAAAAAATGCGTTGAAAGTGATTCTCAAAATGATTCCGCATGGCACTGCGGAACGATTCGGGGGTACCATGTTGCAGGGTGTCGACCAGCCCCCGGTGCGACACAAACTTCTTCGGCTGGATTTGCTTTTTCAGGATGCCGCTTTTGTGGACATACTCAAAAACGGGCAACAGCATCCGCTGAAACCGCTTGAGGGTCTGATTGCCAGTAATCTCGTATAGTTTACCATGAAAACGGATTTCCTGCTGAGTATCAAACAGCATGGCTTCTGTATTAACCGGCTCATTGGCCACAATGGCGTACAGTTCGTCGATGTCCCGCTGGGTGATGCGCTCAAACAACAGATCGCCCATACCGATTTCCAGTACCATCCGCAGCTCGAAGATGTCGCGCAGGGTAGCATCGTCGAGGATGCCGGGGTACAGCGACTTCTCCATCAGCGACAGCAGATCCGGGTTGGTAATCACGGTTCCCCGTTTCTTGCGCGTCTCCACCATCCCCCGCATCCGCAGCCGCAGCAGGGCCTCGCGAATGACGGTGCGGCTTACCCCTAACTGCGTAGCCAGTTCCACTTCTTTGGGAATGACGTCACCGGCCTTATACTGTTGCTGATGGAAGAAATGGAGCATATCGGTCTCCGTTTTGTCAACCAATGTTGCCTGTTCCTGTAGTTGAAGCTCCCCGTTCAGGTCCGTAAAATCCATATTATGTATTATTTAATATCACACAAATTTACGCTCATTCCTTATAATAGCAAATAATTACTGGTAAAATTAAATTTTATAGCCAATATTTGATTTATAAGTAATACATAATACCTTTGTCAGGTCATACATAATCAAAACTTACCTGATCTCATGCAACACTTTGCCACTAACCCCCTAAACGGCTGGCGATATGTCATACTTATCGTGAGCTGGTTGCTGATTCAGCCGGTGCAAGCCCAATCGGTAACGCTGACCGGCACCGTGCTGGATGCCGGCACAAACACCCCGCTACCGGGCGTCAACGTCATCGTTAAAGGTACCTCCCGGGGAACCGTCACCACGGCTGAAGGGACCTTTGCCCTCCCGGCTCAACGGGGCGAACGGCTTATTTTTTCCCTGATCGGCATGACATCGCAGGAGATTTCCGTAACGGATCAGACTACGCTGACCATCCGGCTCGACGAAAGCGCCAAAAGCCTGGACGAAGTGGTGGTCGTCGGCTACGGACAGCAGAGCCGGCGTACCCTGACCGGTTCCGTAGCCACGGTGGACCCGGCCGTATTCAAATCGGTACCCCGCACCAACGTAGCCACGGCCCTGCAGGGTGCTGTACCGGGCCTGCGGATTCAGCAAACGACCGGCCAGCCCGGTGCGACTCCGGCCATTTCGTTCCGGGGTGGTACGGACTTCAACGGAGCCGGGGCACCCCTGGTGGTGATCGATGGGGTGATTGTGCCCTCGCTGTTTGGGATCAGCATGGAAGATGTAGAAAGCATTGACCTGCTGAAAGATGCAGCCTCGACCGCCATTTACGGCGCACGGGCGTCTAACGGGGTTATTCTGGTGACCACCAAACGGGGCAAGAAGGGTCGTACGCAGGTAACGTATAATATAAAGCAGGCCAACAACTACGTCCGTCGCAATCCGCTTCCCTACATGAATGCGGAAGAGTATATCCGCTGGAACCGGCGCGGTCTCGCGGCCCGCTACGAAGCGGCCCGTGCCGACAACAACACGGCCGAAATGAACAACGCCCGCAACCAGCTCTCGGGGGCCTGGGGCTTTGGTACCAACAGCGGCTGGACCGCCCCCGACGGCCGGTATTCCACCCAACTGCTGACGAACAGCAATCGCAGTCTCCTGAATGATTCTCAATACAGCCTGCTGGTCGACCCCAATCCGTTCAACCCGTCGCAGATGGACAGCCTGCTGTACCGCTCCATGTCGCAGCGGCAGCTCGAAGACCTGATTCTCCAGCAAAGCAACCTATCGGAGCATTACCTGAACTTTACCGGGGGTAATGACCAGGGCAATTTCGCTTTGGGCCTGGGTAACCTCAGCGATCAGGGTATTCTGATCGGATCGGCCTTCAGGCGCATGAACCTGAACTTCAACGGCGGCTTGAACGTGGGCAAGAACCTGACGGTGAATGTCAACCTGGCCGGCTACAATACCAAAACCACGCCCTCGTACCTGACCGCCGACGGCGGGGGTGGTGTAGGCGGGGGTGTCATTCAGCGGTTTACCGGCATTGCCCCGACCGTCCGGCTGACGCACGACCTGACCGGTGCCCAGCTTCCCGGCGTCGACGGCAGCACCCTGGGTAATCCGGCTTATTTCCGGGATAAATTCATCAACCAGACGCTCGAACAGCGCTACAGCGGGGGTCTTAACCTCGAATACCGCATCTTGCCCGGCCTGAAAGCGCTGGCGTCGGGCTCCGGTTTTTACCGGTATACCACCGCCGAAAACTTTACAAAAGCCTATATCAACGGCACCGGAGGGGCCTTGATCAGCACCCGCAACGCGTCATTCGCCAACCAGCGGGTATCGCAGTACCAGTACAACGGCTTTTTACAGTACGACAAAACCATCGACAAACATACCTTCTCCGCCCTGGGTGGTAGCGAGTTCTTCGAGTTCCGGCAGTACGATTACGGGGCCACGGCTAACCTGGCCGCCACTGATTTCATTCCGTGGCTGTCGGCCTCAACGGCCGCGGTGGGTATTCCGAGTTCGTCGTTTTCCGGCTGGAACCGGCTGGCCTCCGCCATCGGACGGGTCAATTATACGTATGATAATCGCTTTCTGCTGACGGTCAACGCCCGATACGACGGCACCTCCCGGCTGACGGTCAACCGCTACGGCTTTTTCCCCGGTGTCTCGGCAGGCTGGAACCTGCACTTTGAAGACTTCTTCGCCAAATCGGGCGTGAGCCGGACCGTCTCCACGCTGAAGCCGCGCATTAGCTGGGGCGAAAACGGCAGCATTAACCCGCTCGGCGACTACGCCACCATTCCGCAATACGGCAGCGTGGGTATCTACAATGGCGCACCGGGCTTTGCCGCCGGGGGCCTTACCAATACCAACCTGAAATGGGAACGGGCCAGTACGCTTAATTTCGGCCTTGACCTCGGCCTTTGGAACAACCGGGTCACCGTACTGGCCGACTATTTCATCCGGAATGTATACGACAAGATCAGCTCCCTCACCATTCCGGCCTGGACGGGCTACAGCACCTACACGACCAACCTGGGCCAATTACAGAACCGGGGTATTGAGCTGGAACTGCGGGCCAATATCCTGCGACCATCGGCGGCCAACGGCTTATCCTGGAGCGTGGGCGCCAACCTGTTCCACGTTAAAAACTTCGCCAAAAAGCTGCCCAACAATGGGCTGGAACGCAACCGCCAGAACGCTATTCAGGTGTTCGACCCGGCGCAGAACAAGCTGGTCTGGGTAGCCGGCCTTCAGGAAGGCAAGCGCATTGGTCTGGACGAGATCTGGGCACCGGTCTACGACGGTATCTACACCTCACAGACCGAGATCGACGCCAACAGCAAGCTGTGGAATACCTACCTGCCCTACACCAACAAACGCATCAAGCTGCTGGGCGACGCCCGCTGGCGCGACGTAGACCGCAACGATAGCCTTGACTTCCGCGATTTCGTGTATGTCGGCCGCACCACCCCGACCGTGCAGGGCGGCTTCTCGTCGACCCTCTCCTGGAAAGGATTTACCCTGTTCGGTCAATTTGATTACTCGCTGGGCTTCGTAATCGCCAACCAGATGTACCTCCGGGGTATGTCGCAGGTGCAGGGCTCGCAAAACGGACCGGTTGATGTAACGCGCACCTGGTCGCCCGACAACCCGACGGGTACGCTGCCGCGCTACTACTGGGCCAACTACGCCCGGAACTACTTCCTGGATGCCGGAGGCAACACCACGGCTCCGGCCAACTTCTGGCAGAAGGGCGATTACCTGGCCATGCGCGAGCTCACCCTCAGCTACGATATGCCGGCCCGGCTTCTGGAGCGCGGTACGCGGGGCTATATTCGCAACGTGCGCCTGTTCCTGTCGGGCTCCAACCTGGTGTACTTCACCCGGTACAACGGTACCTTCCCCGAAGTGGGCGGTAATGATGTCGGCCGGTTCCCGCTGCCGCGCGTCGCCACCCTGGGTGCTACCATCAATCTGTAACTCGAATCCGGCTAAACAGAACGAACTGTATGAAACTCTATAAATTCCTCCTTGCCGGCGGCCTGACCCTGAGCTCAGGCTTGTATTCCTGCCAGGATCAACTGGCGGACGTAACGCCCCAAACGTCCCTCAACCAGCAACTCGCGCTGTCGGACCCGAATGCCGCGCTAACGCTGTACACAGGGGTTTATGCCTCGTTGCGCAATTACCACGGCACCCTTTTCAACTTGGGCGAAATGCGCTCCGACCTCTGGGCCGACGGCCTGTTTACCGAGTCGGAAGATACCGGCCTGAAGCAGTACTGGTCGCATAACATCAGCGCCACCAACGTGCCGGCCGCCAACTGGGGTGGCTTTTACACCCTCATCGATCGGATCAATACCGTTATCCAGCTGTTCCCCAAAGCACCCCTGGACGACGCCCGGCGCAAATCAGCGCTGGCCGAAATGCACGGCCTGCGGGCCTATATCTACTACACCCTGCTGCGCACCTGGGGTGATGTACCGATCACCACCGAACCGGTGGCTGCCGTGGGCAACCTGACCGACCTGTACCGCGAACGCAGCAGCGCCGACGAGGTAATGAAGCTGATCAAAAGCGACATCGAGCAATCGCTGTCCCTCTTCGGCGGAACAAACACCTTTACCCCGAAACGAGTACACTGGAGCCGGGCCGCTACGCTGACGCTGAAAGGGGATGTATTCCTCTGGTCGGGCACGCACATGGGCGGGGGTGCTGCCGATTTCACCACGGCCAAAACCGCCCTGGACGAAGTCAAAGCGATACCGGCGCTGGGTCTGCAGGCCAATTTTGCCGACATCTTCGACGCAACGAAGGAAACCAACAACCGGGAAATCATTTTTGCCCTGAGCTTCGAGAAAAACGAAGCCACGCAGTCGACCTACGGCAACTTCCTGGTCAACACCACCCAGGCCGGTACGCTGGTGTTCGAACCCATTCCGGGGCCGGGTGTGCCCGTTAGCACGACCTATCCACTGGTAGCCGGTGCCAGCCGGATTGGTCTGTCGCCGGCCATGCTTACGCGGCTCAACGACCCCACCGACCGGCGGGCACGGGTGAGCTTCCGGACGATGCACCGTACCACGGCAGGTAATCCGGTAGCCGGTGTGCTGCTGACGAAATTCATCGGCCGCGTGGATGCCGGTGTGCAATTGTACGATACCGATTTTCCCGTGTACCGCTACGCCGATGTGCTCTTGCTGCTGGCCGAAGCCAAGACCAAACTAGGTAGCGATCCATCCGAAGAAATCAACGCCATTCGCCAGCGGGCCTACGGTACCACCTACCCCCCCTATACCAGCGGGAGCCAGCAGGCCAATATGGAAGCCATTCTGGAGGAATACCTGCGGGAGTTTATCGGCGAAGGCCGTCGCTGGTGGGCGCTGCGCCGGGCCGGTGATGCGTATGTATTCCGCAACGTCAGCACAACGTATTTGCCGGCCAGTCAGCCATTTAAATTGCTTTTGCCGATTTCGGTCGGTATGTTGAACACCGATCCCAAACTCAAACAAACAGCTGGGTATTAATCAACCTGACATAGCCGCCGGCCCGGCAGCAACACCGGGCCGGCCACAACCTCATCTACGATGAATCCAATCCCAAAAACAGAAGGCCTGATTGCGGCTCCGTTTACGCCGATGACGCCGGACGGGCAGCTTAACGTAGCCGCCATCGACACCTACGCGCAGTTTCTGGTCCATAATGGTGTAAAAGGCGCTTTCATAGCCGGGTCGACAGGCGAAGGCGTGTCCCTGACATTTCACGAAAAGATAGACCTCCTGCGGGCCTGGGGTCAGGTCGACCAGCCGGACCTGCAAAAAATAGTGATGGTGGGCGGCACCTCTCTGGCCGAATGCATCCAGTTGACCCAGGAAGCCGCTACGGGCGGCTTCGATGCCGTAGCCGTGCTGGCCCCGTTCTATTTCAAACCCGCTTCGGCAAAGGTGCTGGCCGATTTCTGCGTGCAGATCGGCGAAGCGGCCCCCGAGGTAGGGTTGTACTTTTACCATATACCCGCCCTGACCGGCGTACACCTGTCGATGCTCGATTTCCTGAAGCATATGGACGGCCGGCTGCCCAGCTTCCGGGGCATCAAATTCACCCACAACGACCTGATGGAATACCGGCAGTGCGTGCAGTTCAACCAGCAGCAGTACGATATTCTCTGGGGCTGGGACGAAGTGTTCCTGGCGGCTATGGCCATGGGTGCGCGGGGTGCGGTGGGCAGCACGTTCAACTACGCAGCTCCGCTCTACCAGAAGCTGATGCAGGCTTTCGACGCCGGTGATCTCGACGAAGCCCGGCGGATGCAGGATAAATCCATCGAGATCGTGATTCTGCTAGGCAAATACGGCGGCATTGCTACCGGCAAGGCCTATATGCGGGCCGTTGGGCTTGACTGCGGGGCGTTCCGGCTGCCGGTTCAGAACATGAGTGGTGAGCAGTACGCCTTGTTCCAGCAGGATCTGCAGCGGATCAGCTTTTACGACTATGCGTCGCAGCTACCGATCGGTACGCCTGCGTAACCAACCAAGCCAACGCCTACACGTATGCGCCGATACGCCTTCCAATTCGGGCTGTTGCTCTGGCTGACTATACCCACTATGGCTCAGCCCCCGGTAACGGTTACCGAACTCCCCCAACTCCCCCCGGTCAGCGGCAAAGCTAATCCAGGGGTAGCGGGGGCGTTTGCCGGGGTTAGCAACGGCGTATTGCTGCTGGCAGGGGGCGCTAATTTTCCGGTCGGATACCCATGGCAGGGTGGTCAGAAAGTATGGCACAAGACCATATATGCGCTAGCTCTTACTGATCCGGACGCATCCTGGCAGCTTATCGGAACCCTGGGGCAACCACGCGGCTACGGCGCTTCGGTAGTATGGCGGCAGACGCTCATCGGCATCGGCGGCAACGATACCAAGCGACCATTTGCCGATGTATTTACCCTCACGTACGATCCGGCAACGGCGAAACTGGTAACCGGTACGCTACCGGCGCTGCCGCTGGCTCTCGCCAACCTGGCGGCAGCCGTTTCAGGCGATCAGTTGTACGTGTTCGGTGGGGAATCAGAGCGGGGCACAGAGAAAAGCCTCTATGCCCTCAACTTGCTGAACCCGGCCGGGGGCTGGCAAAAACGGGCGGACTTTCCCGGTCCGGCGAGGGCCTATACCGCCTTAGCCGCCACGGCCGGTCCGCAGGGGGCCATGCTCTGTGTAGCGGGTGGACGGCAGACTATTGGCGGGCAAACCACGGTCTATTCGGGTCTCTATGCTTACTCGATTGCCCAAAATCAATGGCACCGGCTCCCGGATCTGCCCAAAGCCCTGTCGGCGCACGGAGCCGTTGCCGCCGGGCCGCATACCGTGCTCATAGTAGGCGGAGACAGCGGAGAACGCCTGCGGCAGATCGAAGCGCGGACCAACCGCCTGACTACGCTACCGGCCGGACGGAAGCGGGACAGCCTGACTATGGCCCGAAACGACCTCCAGATCAACCACCCGGGATTTGAGCGGACCATCTGGGCGTACGATACCCGGCAGCGTACCTGGTCGACGGTAACAACGCTCCCCTTCGCTACACCGGTAACTACCCCGCTGGTACGGTGGAAAAACGCTATCATCCTGCCCAGTGGCGAAGTATCTCCGGGTATTCGTACACCAGCCTGCCGGATACTTACCCTTCAGCACCTTCCTTAATCACCTGATCAAAATGAACACAGCCGTACAAGAACATACCGGGCCGGCCGTCGGGAAACGCTACCCCTGGGTAGTGGTAGGGTTACTGTGGGTAGTCGCCCTGCTCAACTACCTGGACCGGCAGATGCTATCCACCATGAAACCCGCCATGCAGGGCGATATTACCGAACTGCAATCGGCCACGAATTTTGGCTACCTGATGGCCATCTTTCTCTGGATCTACGGGTTGATGAGTCCGGTTTCCGGCCTGATAGCCGACCGGCTGAGCCGCAAGTGGCTCATTGTGGGCAGTCTGTTCGTCTGGTCGGGTGTTACATTCCTGATGGGCTACGCCACCACCTTTCAGCAGCTTTGCTGGCTGCGGGCCATCATGGGCGTGAGTGAGGCTCTCTACATCCCGGCGGGCTTGTCGCTCATCGCCGATTACCACCCCTCCCGCACCCGTTCGCTGGCGGTGGGTATCCACATGACCGGACTGTACATGGGGCAGGCGCTCGGCGGCTTCGGCGCTACCCTGGCCGACTCCTACTCCTGGCATACCACCTTCCGGACGTTTGGGTTGGTCGGCATTGTGTACGCCGGAGTGCTGATGCTGACCCTGCGCGAGATTCGTACCCAAACCCCGGCCAACGGGCTATCCGGCGAGGCCGCCCGGAAAATGCCCACCTGGAAAGCCCTCCGCCTGCTGCTCACCAATGCCTCCTTCTGGGTGTTGCTGGTTTATTTCGCCATTCCCAGTCTGCCGGGCTGGGCCACTAAAAACTGGCTGCCGACCCTGTTTGCCTCCAGCCTGAACATCGATATGGCGCAGGCCGGTCCGTTATCCACCATCACCATCGCGTTTTCTTCCTTTCTGGGGGTTATCGTGGGCGGGCTGCTATCCGACCGCTGGGCGCAGACCAACCTGCGCGGCCGCATCTATACCAGCGCCATCGGCCTGGGGCTGACCATTCCCTCCCTGCTGTTGCTCGGTTTTGGCCAGTCACTGGGTCATGTGGTCGGGGCAGCTTTCTGTTTCGGCTTTGGGTTCGGCATGTTCGACGCCAACAACATGCCCATTCTGTGCCAGTTGGTACCAGCACACAGCCGGGCCACTGCCTACGGCCTGATGAACATGACGGGCGTATTTGCCGGGGCCTTTATCACCAACTGGCTGGGCAAGTCAACCGATGCCGGCAGTCTGGGCCGCGACTTTGCCCTCCTCTCCGGTGTCGTACTGGTGGCATTGCTGATCCAGTTATATGCGCTTCGGCCAAAGGCGGTGGATCTGGCTGATTGAGAACTGGTATCAACGTCGACACAAAACGCAGCGACGCAGCACTTTTTCGTCTCTGCGGCAGCCAGATCATTTGAAATAATATCTTGCGCCCACATAAAAAAAGCCACCTACATTTTACTGTAAGTGGCTTTTTTTATGTGGGCCAGCCTGGGCTCGAACCAGGGACCACCTGATTATGAGTCAGGTGCTCTAACCAACTGAGCTACAAGCCCGTCTCCCGCTCTAACGAAGCGAAAGTATGCAAATATACAGCCAGTGGGCAAAATTTGCAAGAGACTCTTACGGCACGGCCCAAACATATCAGCCTGTTTTTGGTATATTTGTTTGGTAAACAACAACGCTCCCCCTTGCCGCACCCCAACAAAAAAAAGATCCTGAATGACCCGGTGTACGGGTTTATCACCATTCCGACCGAGCTGCTGTTCGACCTGGTCGAGCATCCTTATTTTCAGCGGCTCCGGCGGATCAAGCAGCTCGGCATGTCGGAGTTTGTGTACCCCGGTGCGCTGCACACTCGCTTTCACCACGCGCTGGGCGCTATGCACCTGATGGGCCACGCCATGAATACCCTCCGCAACAAAGGTCATATGCTGTCGGAGGACGAGTGCGAAGCGGCCCAGATCGCCATTCTGCTGCACGACATCGGCCACGGTCCGTTCTCGCACGTACTGGAATGCTGTATCCTGGAGGGGGTGCCCCACGAAGAAATTTCGCTGCTGCTCATGCACGAACTCAACCGGCAGTTCGGTGGCGCCCTGTCACTGGCGATCCGGATGTTTGAGGGTAGCTACGAACGGCCATTCTTCCACCAGCTTATCTCGAGCCAGCTGGATATGGACCGCATTGATTACCTGAACCGGGACTGCTTCTATACCGGCGTTGCCGAAGGAACCATCGGGGCCGACCGGATCATTAAGATGCTCGACCTGGTCGATGATCAGCTGGTGGTGGAGGCTAAGGGCATCATGAGCATCGAGAACTTTCTGAACGCCCGGCGGCTGATGTACTGGCAGGTGTACCTGCATAAGACCTCCATCTGCGCGGAGTCGATGCTGGTGCAGATCCTGCGCCGGGTACGTTTCCTGATCCGGAGTGGCGCAACGGTGCCGGCCTCGCCCGACTTTCTGCTTTTTCTGTGTCAGACAATCTCCCTGGAGGAGTTCCGTCACTCACCGGACTACCTGGAAGCATTTACCCGCATCGACGACCACGACATCTGGTACTGCATCAAGCAATGGAGCCGCCACCCCGACCGGATTTTATCCACCCTCTGCCAGATGCTGCTCAACCGGCGGCTGTTCAAGATCATGCTCTCTCCGGAGCCGTTTGCGGGGAAACTGGTGCAGGAAATTGAAAAGCAGTTGCGCCAGAAAGGATTGCAGGACGACGAACTCTCGTACTTTCTGGTGGAAGGTCAGGCGACCAATGCCGCTTACCTGCCGCTCGGCGACAAGATAAATATCAAATTAAAAAGTAATCAGGTAATTGATATTGCCGATGCCTCCGATTTGCCCAATATAAAAGCCCTCACGCACATTGTCCGGCGCTACTATGTCTGCTGGGCCAAACAGTTGCAGTGGCAGGCCGAAAACGTACTTTCCTGAAATTGTACTATCACAAGGCCAGCGCCTTTAGCACAGGTTGAACATTTTTTTGAAATAATCCTTCATCTGTATAAAGTGTCTGATTTGTTGGCTACCTTAGCGCCCAAAACTTCTGAGCGTCAAATACGCTTCGCTACGGCTATTATAATTATATGGAGTTTACGGTCAAGCAGATTGCCATGCTGCTGGGAGGAGAGGTAAACGGTGATGATTCGTTATTGATCAACCAGCTGGCAAAAATCGAAGAGGGGAAGCCCGGCTGTATATCATTTTTATCCAATCTGAAGTACGAGCCCCATCTGTACACTACCCAGGCATCAGCGGTTATTGTGGACCGTAGCTTCACGCCCAAAAAAGCAGTGTCGGCCGCGCTGATCTTTGTCGAAAACGCTTATTCTGCCTTTACCCGGTTACTGGAAGAATACCATCAGCGGATTGCCTACAAACGCTCCGGCGTTGAACAACCCTCACACCTGAGCGAAGGCTGTGACGTTGGTGAACAGGTATACCGGGGGGCTTTCTCGTACGTTGGCCGTAACTGTCGCATCGGCAATAACGTGAAAATATACCCGCAGGCCTACATTGGCGACAACGTCCGGATTGGCGACAATACCATTGTCCATTCGGGGGTAAAGATTCTTGATAATACCATTATCGGTTGTTACTGTACCATTCACCCAAACGTGGTGATTGGCAGCGAGGGGTTTGGTTTCGCTCCGCAGCCCGACGGTAGTTACAAACCCATTCCGCAGTTGGGTAATGTGATTCTGGAGGACTTCGTCAGCATTGGGGCCAACACCACGATCGACTGCGCCACCATGGGCTCCACCATTATCCGGCAGGGGGTGAAGCTGGATAACCTGATTATGATTGCCCATAATGTAGAAATCGGCAAAAACACCGTGATTGCCGCCCAGACCGGCATATCCGGATCAACCAAGATCGGCGACAATTGCGTCATTGGTGGGCAGGCCGGTTTTGCCGGCCATTTATCCATTGCCAATTACACGAAGGTGGGTGCCCAATCGGGCGTTGGTAAGTCGGTCAGGGAGGAAGGTACTTCGCTAAACGGGTCACCGGCGTTTGATCTCAACGATCATTTCCGGTCGCTGGCGGTGTTTCGTAAACTGCCCCAGCTGGAGAAGCGCATTTACCATGTGGAAAAGCATCTGAACAATCAGGAGCAACACCTGAATCATAAGTAGCGTACAGTACATAGCTTGTCGTCCGGATTCATTTCCGTACCCATCAGCACCAATACCCGGCAGGCACAGAGAAAGGAATGATCGAATGAATGTTAAGCAGCAGACTATTCAAAAAGCCGTATCCGTATCGGGAGTAGGTTTACACACAGGCGTATCGGCAACGATGACCTTCCTGCCCGCTCCCGCTAACCACGGTTATAAATTTCAGCGCGTAGACCTCCCGGGTCAGCCCATTGTGGACGCTGACGTCGAAAACGTGGTGGACCTGTCACGCGGTACCACCATCGAACAGAGCGGAGCCCGCATCCATACCGTAGAACATACGCTGGCGGCTCTGGTCGGTTTGCAGATCGACAATGCACTTATCCAGCTCGATGGCCCGGAACCTCCAATCATGGACGGCAGTTCCATCAAATTTGTCGAAGCCCTGGAAGCTGCCGGCATTGAAGAGCAGAAAGCCAACCGCAATTATTTCGAGGTCAGCGAATTTGTTCATTTCCGCAACCCTGAGAAAGACATTGAAATTGCCGCCCTGCCGCTGAATGACTACCGGCTGACGGTCATGGTCGATTACAACTCCCGGGTTATCAGCAGCCAGCACGCGTCGCTGAATGATATTACCCAGTTCACGAGCGAGATAGCCATGTGTCGCACGTTCTGCTTTCTGCACGAGCTGGAAGCATTGTATAAGCAGGACCTCATCAAAGGCGGTGACCTGACCAACGCCATCGTGATTGTAGACCGTGAGGTAAAAGATGGCGAGCTGGATTACCTGGCCGATCTGCTAAACAAGCCGAAAGTCAGTGTCAATAAAAAAGAAGGCATTCTGAACAACCTGGAGCTGCATTATCCCAACGAGATGGCCCGCCATAAGCTGCTCGACCTGATCGGCGACCTGGCCCTGATTGGCCGTCCGCTGAAGGCCCAGATTCTGGCGGCCCGGCCCGGTCACGCAGCCAATGTCGCCTTTGCCAAAAAAATCAAGAAGCAGATTCAGAAGAATGCCGCGAATCAGGTGCCTACCTACGATCCCAAGCAGGCTCCGGTGTACGACATCAACCAGGTCTCGAATCTGCTGGCCCACCGGTACCCGTTCCAGATGATCGACAAGATCATTGCCATGGACGAGACCAGCGTGGTCGGCATCAAGAATGTGACCATGAACGAACAGTTTTTCCTGGGCCACTTCCCCGGCAATCCGGTTATGCCGGGTGTATTGCAGCTGGAGGCCATGGCGCAGACGGGCGGTATCCTGGTGCTCAGCACGGTAACCGACCCCGAGAATTACTGGCCGTACCTGATCGGTATCGAAAACTGCCGCTTCCGCAAAAATGTAGTGCCCGGCGATACCATCATTTACAAATGCGAGTTTACCTCGCCCATGAAACGGGGTATCGTTAAGATGCAGGGCCGGGGCTACGTAGCCGGCCAGCTTGTCTGTGAAGCCGAGATGATTGCGAGTTTAGTAAAGAAAAAGTAAGCCGATAGCCATTAGTCGATACGGGGCCGCCCGGCGGTCGTTGGTGGCCGACGCCTGATGCCCTAACGACTGGTGACTATTGACCATCGACTAATAAAACCAACCGTAACTTGAATGCTACAGCCATTAGCATACGTCCATCCCGAAGCTAAAATAGCCCATAACGTTGTTATTGAGCCATTTGCCGTAATCCATAAGGACGTTGAAATACAGGAAGGCACGTGGATCGGTTCCCACGCGGTGATTAATGAAGGAGCCCGGATCGGGCATAACTGCCGCATTTATCCCGGTGCCGTCATCTCCGCCATTCCGCAGGATCTGAAATTCAATAATGAGTACACGCTGACGTACGTCGGCGACAATACCACCATCCGCGAATACGCCACCATCAGCCGGGGTACCGAGGAGCACTGGAAGACCGAGATCGGCAGCAACTGCCTGATCATGGCCTACACCCACGTAGCCCACGATTGCCGCATCGGCAATAACTGCATCCTGACCAACAATGTGCAGATGGCCGGCCACGTCCATATGGGGGACTGGGCTATTATCGGCGGCTCCAGCTCGGTCTTACAGTTTACCAAAATCGGGGCCCATGCTATGGTGTCGGGTGGCTCGCTGGTGCGGAAAGATGTACCGCCCTATACCAAAGCGGCCCGGGAACCGCTTGCCTACACGGGTATTAATTCCGTGGGCTTACGCCGGCGAGGCTTTACCAACGACAAAATCAGCGAAATTCAGGAGATATACCGCTTTATTTACCTGCGGGGTCTGAACAACGCCGAGTCGCTGACCCAAATTGAGCTGGAGCTGCCCCCCTCCAACGAACGCGACGAAATCGTCAACTTCATCCGTACCTCCGAGCGCGGCATCATGCGCGGCCCGTCGAGCGTCGGCGTCGAGAAAGAATAAATTTGCTTGATGTTTCAGTTTCAGCGGGGCCGGCCCCGCTGAAACTGAAACCTGGAACCACATGAAAATTCTCGCTGAACAACTGGGCAAAAAATACCGGAAAGAGTGGATTTTTCGCCGGGTTGATCTGGAACTGACCGCCGGAAACAGCTACACGTTTGTGGGTCCCAACGGCAGCGGCAAATCAACGCTGCTGCAACTACTGGCCGGCAGTCTGCCGCTGACGGAGGGTAAGCTCACCTTTTACCGACATGGGCAGCCGCTGGAGGTCGACGACTGGTTCCGGCAGGTGGTGATTGCCGCTCCCTATTTAGAACTCATCGAAGAGCTGACACTTCTGGAACTGCTGGCCTTTCACCGGCAGTTCAAACCCTTCAAAGCCGACTACACGCCCGAAGACATTATCGGCCGGATGCAGCTGACCCACGCTGCCCACAAGGAGATCAAATTCTATTCGTCGGGGATGAAGCAGCGGGTAAAATTGGGGCTGGCCTTTTACTCCGATGCACCGGTAGTCATTCTCGACGAGCCCACCTCGAACCTGGACAAACAGGGAGCCGCCTGGTACCACGACCACGTGCGGCAACTCACCTCCGATCAATTGCTGCTGATCGGCTCCAATCAGCCCGCCGAGTACGATTTTTGCCCCCATATACTCGATATTACCCGCTGGAAGTAATCGCTCCTTTTCGGTTTAGGAATAGTTTTTTGTAGATTTAACGCCTGTTCTTTAGCCGATTCCGGTATGTTGCGTATCTACTACACCATTCTTTCACTCGTTCTGTTTTGCCTGTCGCTCCAGGCCGCACCCTCCAGGGGGATCGCGTTTGTGGAGAACCGGGGGCAGTGGTCTGCCGATGTCCTCTACCGGGCCGACCTGCCGGGCGGCTTTCTGTACCTGAAGAAAAACAGCCTGCACTACGTTTTCTACGACGCCCAATCGTTAGCCGACCGGCACGCGGGCAAACCCGAAGCGTATGCGAATGCCTCATTGCGGGTTCACGGTGTCGAAATGGAACTTGCCGGCAGCCGCCCCGACAGCCGGATCGAAGGGCTGCACCGGTCCGCCATTCCGGTTAACTATTTCCTGGGCAACAACCCCGCCAAATGGGCAGGCAACGTCCCCTCCTACGCCGAAATCATTTACCACAACGTATACCCCGGCATCGACCTGCGGCTGTATGCCTTTTACGAAACGCTGAAATACGAATTTATCGTCCAGCCCAACGCTGACCCCTCGGTGATCCAGCTGGTATACCAGGGGGCTGATAAGCTGCGAATGGACGACAAACGACTGATGGTCGAAACCAGTGTTCACACGTTTCGCGAAAGCCAGCCCTACAGTTATGTCAGCCAGAACGGCAAAGCCATAGAAGTGGCGGCTAACTGGGAGTTGACCGGGACAACTGCCCGCTTTGCGTTCCCGAATGGCTACGACCGTTCCCAAACGCTCACCATTGATCCGGAACTGGTATTTGCCACCTACACCGGCTCCAAGGCCGACAACTGGGGGCATACCGCCACTTATGACGCCGACGGCAACCTGTACGCCGGCGGTATTGTCTTCGGAGCCCAGATGACGGTGTCGAAGGGCGCGTATCAGGTTAGCTTCGCGGGTGAGATCGACGTGGCTATTTTCAAATTCAAAGCGGATGACGGGCAGCTTCTGTACTCGACATTCCTCGGTGGTAGCCTGGTGGAGACGCCAAACAGTATGATGGTCAACAGCAAAGGCGAGCTGGTCATCTACGGCGTTACGGCCTCATCGAACTTCCCCACGACCGAAGGAGCCTTCAGCCGGAAATTTTCGGGAGGGCAGCCGTTCACCCCCTCCGGCAATACGGCACCAGCGGGCCCGACGGCCCCGGTGAGCAGCATCTTTTTTCGCCAGGGTACCGATTTGTTCGTCAGTAAACTCAGCCCCACCGGAACGTCTCTTCCCGCCAGCACGTATGTGGGCGGCAGCCAGAATGACGGGCTGAACTATACCATTCAAAACCTGAACATTCATAACTACGGCGACGAGTTACGGGGCGAAGTCGTGGTGGACCCCAGTGACCGGGTGTTTGTTTCGACCGTCACTACGTCCGCTAATTTTCCGGTTACGACGGGACAGTTTGGCGGTCTGGCCGACGCTATTGTTCTGCGGCTCAGCGCCGACCTGCGGCAACTGGAGTGGGCCACGTTTCTGGGAGGTAGCGGCTATGATGCCGCCTACGGGCTGAAGCAGGGACGCTCCGGGGCGCTGTTCGTCACCGGCGTCACCCATAGTACTAACCTGCCGGGCACGACGGGCGCTTATCAGACGACCCTGGGCGGGGAAGAAGATGCGTTCATTGCCCGGTTTACCAATGACCAGCTTGACCGGGCCACGTATCTGGGCACGGCTAGCGATGAAGTCGGTTACCTGGTTGACATTGACCCGGAAGAACGCCCGTACGTCTTTGGCCTCACCAACGGCACCTACCCGGTTACGGCGGGTACGTATCGGAATACCGCCAGCGGCCAGTTCATTCATGCGTTGTCGACCGACCTGCGGCAGTCGGTACTGTCGACCGTAGTAGGTTCGGGACGACCGGGGGTAGTCGATATTAGTCCCACAGCGTTTCTCATCAATGAATGCGGCAATATTTACCTCTCCGGCTGGGGGGGAGTCGTGAACCAGCGCACGGGTAACAACACAGCCAGCAACACCACCAATCTGCCGGTGACGGCCAATGCCTACAAAAGCACGACCAACGGCAGTAACTTCTGGATTGCGGTGCTGGAGCGGGAGGCCAAATCGCTGCTGTATGCCACCTATATGGGCAGCGATAGTCCGGCCAATCCCCTGAACGATCGGGGCGACCACGTCGACGGGGGTACCTGCCGTTTCGACAAGACCGGGGTCATCTACCACTCCGCCTGCGCCTGTGGCGGCACTCGTTTCCCCACTACACCCAATGCCTGGTCAAAGACCAACAATAGCGATAACTGCAACAACGTCGCTTTTAAGTTTAATATCGACCGGTTGAAAGCCGCCTTTGATACGTACGAAGGAACTAAAAAAGACGTAGTGGAAGGCTGCTCTCCGCTGACGCTCGACTTTGTGAATACCAGTGAGGGTGGCATTCGCTACGAATGGACCATCACCGGTGGTCCCAAATCAACGGCAGAGGACCAGGTGAACTATACGTTTGACAAACCGGGCGAATACCTGGTCACCCTCCGGGCG
Organism: Nibrella saemangeumensis; assembly: GCF_039541915.1. Taxonomy (NCBI): domain Bacteria; kingdom Pseudomonadati; phylum Bacteroidota; class Cytophagia; order Cytophagales; family Spirosomataceae; genus Nibrella; species Nibrella saemangeumensis. The sequence continues at coordinate 116,787 of NZ_BAABHD010000022.1, read as the reverse complement.
TATAACCCGCTAACCTGTCAGCTGGTCGATTCGGCAAAGCGGGTGATTACCGTGCGGCCCGCTAACTTCCGGATCAGCCGCGACACCACCCTATGCGCCGGCCAGGCGGTGCAGTTGCAGGCGCAGGGAGCCACCAAATACACCTGGACTCCGGCGGAAGGTATTACCACGCTCGCCGTTGCCAATCCGGTCGTCAATCCGCAGAAGACCACCACTTACACGGTGGACCTGGCCAATGAGTTTGGCTGTACCGCCCGGCGGAGTGTAACAATCACCATCGATGAATCATACCGGCCAGCCTTCGAGCTGGCTACCTCGACGAACTGCGGACAGCCGATGCGCCTGGAGTTTACCAATAAGACCGCAAATGCCGAGCGGTATGTCTGGTCGATGGGCAACGGCGACACGCTCCGCACCACCACACCGGAAGGCTATCAGTATACGAATTCCGGCCGCTACGAAGTGACGCTGACCGCGTACAGGAATGGCTGTTCACTGGCGCTTTCCCTGCCGATTGACGTAGAGAACATGAGTGATATACCGAACGTAATCACCGCCAACGGCGACGGTAAAAACGAAGTATTCGACATTGGTATCCGGGGTGCCAGACTGGAGATCTATAATCGCTGGGGTAAGCTGCTGTATCGGTCGGAAAACTACGCCAACGACTGGGGCCCCAGCGTACCGCACGGTACCTACTACTACCTGATGACCACGCCGAGCGGCACCAAATGCAAGGGCTGGCTGGAAGTGTTGCAATAAACAATTTGTTATCTTTGTATCAAACACTTCGTAGCGTATGAGAAAAGTATTGTCACTCGTTCTGATACTGGGTATGGCTGCCGGTGCCTTTGCCCAGCAGGAGTCTGTTAGCTACCACGGCAAGAAAATCTCCGATAAAGGAGCTATTCCGGCGACCCAGCTGACCACCAAAATGAACGGAAAGGAATCGCTGAACACCAAAGTAGAGGGCACTGTCGAGTCCGTTTGTCAGGCCAAAGGCTGCTGGATGAAGGTAAAGACCAGCGATGGCGAAACGATGCGGGTCAGCTTCCGGGATTACGGTTTCTTTGTGCCCAAAGATATTGTAGGCAAAACAGTAGTGGTGCAGGGTACGGCCCAGACAACAACCACTTCCGTTGCCGAACTCCGGCACTACGCCGAAGATGCCGGGAAGAGCAAAAACGAAATTGAAAAAATTACCCAGCCCGAGAAGGCGCTGACCTTTGTAGCCGATGGCGTCATTGTAAAACGTTAACAGCCTCACGGCCGATCCTAAACAGAAAAACCGCCTTTTGGGGCGGTTTTTCGTTACGGTAGGTACTCTAATGTACCAAGTAGTTGGCAACTAAGTACACCACAAATGTACCCGACTGTTCGCCTGGGGTAATTAAGCCGCTGTTAAACCTATGTTAGTGCTTCATTAAAAAAATTCTTCCGTATTTCAGGAGACTTAGCGACAAACCAGCAGGACGTTTTGCTAATATTATTCATAAGAAAATATATAAGAACCACTTATTTAATTAATATTACCCGGCAAGCCCACATGTTGACTCATTCTATATGCGGAATAGGATTATGCCGGTCAGACCTACTGCTTCGAATGACAGACCGCGCGTCAACGGAAAGTTTCTTTCCGTCAACGGCACCAGGTTCTACATCAAAGGGATAACCTACGGTACATTTCAGCCGGATGCCGGGGGGAATCAGTTTCCTTTACCCTCGCAGGTCGAATTTGATTTTTCGCTCATGGCCCGCCACGGTATCAATGCGGTGCGAACCTATACGCTCCCCCCACCCTACCTGTTGAACCTGGCTCTGCAGTATGGCCTGAAGGTCATGGTAGGGCTGCCCTGGGAGCAGCAAACCACCTTTCTGGATGATGCCAACCGGGTACAGGCCATTATCCATCAGATGCAGGACGCTGTTCGGGCCTGCTTCCATCATCCGGCCATCCTGTGCTACACCATCGGCAATGAAATACCGGCGCAGATTGTCCGCTGGTACGGGCCGAAGCGCATTGAACAGTTCCTCCACCGGCTTTATGAGGCCGTTAAATCCGCTGATCCGGACGGCCTGGTTACCTACGTCAATTATCCCACTACTGAGTACCTGTCGCTGCCGTTCCTGGATTTCGACTGTTTCAATGTTTATCTGGAGACGGAGGACAAACTGCGTGCATACCTCTCGCGGCTGCACAACCTGACGGGCGACCGGCCCCTGGTGCTGACCGAGATCGGCTTCGACAGCCAGCGCAATGGGGAGGCAAAACAGGCGGAGGTGCTCGACTGGCAGATACGCACCCTCTTCGGCAAAGGCTGTGCCGGAACGTTCGTTTTCGGCTGGACGGACGAATGGTGGTGCGATGGCCACCCTATTGAAGACTGGGACTTCGGGTTGGTCGACCGGCAACGGTGCCCCAAACGAGCGTTACAAACGGTGGCGAAAGCATTTGCCGATGCCCCCTTTTCTCCGCAGGCGACACTGCCCAGGATCTCGGTGGTCGTTTGCAGTTACAACGGAGCAGCTACCATCCGCGACTGCCTGGACAGCCTGCTGCACCTGGATTACCCCGACTTTGAAGTCATTGTCGTCAGCGACGGCTCTACCGACCAGACCGCTGACATTGTCCGTCAATACCCGTTCAGGCTCATTACCACACCCAACCGGGGCTTAAGCTGCGCCCGCAACACGGGTTTGGCAGCCGCCACCGGAGAAATCATCGCCTACCTTGATGATGATGCGTATCCGGACCCGCACTGGCTGCGTTACCTGGCCTACAGCTACCAGACTACGGGTCATGCGGGAGTCGGCGGACCTAATTTACTGCCCGAAAGCGCGGGATTGCTGGCGACTTGTGTGTTTCATGCGCCCGGAGGACCAGTTCACGTGCTGACTACCGATGAAATTGCGGAGCACATTCCCGGCTGCAATATGTCGTTCCGGCGGGAGGTGCTGCTGGAGATCGGCGGCTTTGACCCTGTCTACCTCACGGCCGGTGATGATGTCGATATCTGCTGGCGGGTGCAGCAGCAGGGCTATACCATTGGCTTTCACCCGTCGGCCACGGTCTGGCACCACCGGCGTAGCTCCCTGAAAGCGTACTGGAAGCAGCAGCAGGGCTACGGCCGGGCCGAAGCCCTGCTGGAGCGGAAGTGGCCCGGGAAATACAATACCCTGGGCCACCTGACTTGGGGCGGTCGTCTCTACGGCAATGGCCTTACTCAACCACTGGAGTTGCGCCGACGGAAGATCTTCCACGGCATCTGGGGCAGTGCGCCTTTTCAATCGGTCTACCAACCGGCCTCCAGCCTGGTAGCCTCCCTGCCGCTGATGCCGGAGTGGTACCTGCTGACCGGTCTGTTAGGGCTGCTATCGGTACTTGGATTGGCGTGGTCACCGTTGCTTTGGGCGCTGCCGGGTTTCGTGGCTGCGCTGGCGATTGTGCTGATGCAGGCCGGAATCAGTGCCGTGAAAGCGCCTTACAGGGCTTCCACTACAGGACAGCAGGGCTGGTTCTGGTTACTGACCAGTTGGCTGCACGTGATTCAGCCGCTGGCACGACTGTATGGCCGGCTTACCTACGGACTGACGCCCTGGCGAAAGCGGGGACCAACGCATTACCGATCAGCCTACCTGTTTTACCACAGCCGGGTGTTTACCCGGTGGGCCACCGGCCGGCGATCGCCGGCCGAATGGCTGGTCACTATGGAGCAGCAGCTAAAGGCCATGAATCTGCGAGTGCGTACGGGGGGGGAATTCGATACCTGGGACTTAGCGGTGAGCGGTGGTTTCTGCGCGTCGGTTCGGGCGATACTGGCGGTGGAACAATACGGCGGGGGACAGGTGCTGCGCTTCCGGTGTTCGTCCCGGTATTCTGTCACAGCCGGAGTGCTGCTGCTTTCCCTGGGGGCAGTAAGCGCTCTGTCGGCCATGAACCAGGCGTATCTGGTGAGTCTGCTGCCGGGCCTGCTGGCGGGTATGTTGCTGGTGGGCTTCTTTACCGGCAGGGCACGGGCAATGGCCGCGCTGGCACACGCATTTGGGCAGCCGCAGGCCATACTGCTGTCTGAACCTGAACCCACTGTGGCATCTGACGTAAACACCGTTTCGTTTGGCTGACCAAACGTACCTGCCCCGACCCCGGCTACACATGAAAAAATCGCTGCTTCTCGTTCGCATGTTCCGCTATGTAGCCCGGTACCAGCTAAAACTGTCCGGGCTCATTCTGCTGGCATTACTTGGCGTCGGTTTTGAGGTGCTGAAGCCCCTGCCGCTGAAAATCATTATTGACTCTGTGCTGAACAGCCAACCACCACCTGCGCTGCTTCTTAGCTGGATTGGTGACTCCGCCTGGCTGACCGGCAAGAGCACTCTACTGCTGGTTTGTCTGGCGTTTCTGATACTCAGCGCCATGGGAAGCGCGCTGATTTCCTTTCTGGTAACGGGCTATACCGCCCGCCTGTGTCAGCGATTGGTGAACGACCTGTCCCTTGACCTGTACGCTCAGCTACAGCGATTATCCGTTTCTTTTTACACCCGAAACAAAGTAGGTGATCTGCTGCAGCGGATGAGTGGTGACGTCTTTGTCATTTACTTTCTGGTGGCGCAGATCACCCTGCCGGCCATTACCTCCCTGGTTTCGCTGGGGGCTATGTTCTACATCATGGCTTCTATCAACTTGACCCTGGCGCTGGTAGCCTTGTCGGTGGTGCCGCTGCTGGTCATTTCGTTAGCGGTTTTCTCGAAACCGATGGAAAAAACGACCGAAATTCAGTACCAGAAACTGGGGGATCTATCGGCTTTTGTGCAGCAGAGTCTGGCCTCCATGCGCATTATCCAGGCGTTTGTCAGAGAAGGCTATATGCGGAAGCAGATGGAGCTTTTTACGTCAAAATACAGCCAGGCCTTTCAGCGGGCAACGCAGGTGTCGGCGGGGTATAATCAGTTATCAACACTCATTACCGGGCTGGTCGGTGCCGTCGTGGTCGGCATAGGTGCCAGTCAGGGGATGAGCGGTACCATTTCGGCCGGTGACCTGTTCGTCTTTCTGGGCTACATCACGGCGCTGTACGGTCCCGTCAATTCCTTGTCGATCGCCATCGGCACCAGCGTGGTTATTACCTCGCGTAGCAAACGGCTGTTTGACATTCTGGATTCCAAAGAAACCGTCGCTGATAATCCGGGTGCGGTTGCCCCCGCCAGCCTGGGGGGGGCGATCCGATTTGACCATGTCGACTTCGGCTATGGCCAGCCGGGCCAGCATCAGCCAACGCTCCATAACATCACGCTGACTGTGCCGACCGGGCAGACCATTGCCATTGTCGGGCCCACCGGAGCCGGCAAAAGCTCGCTTATTTCGCTGCTATCTCGCTTTTATGATCCCTGGAGAGGAAAAATCACCATCGACGGGCGCGATCTGCGGGACTTGCCGCTGCACTACCTGCGGGAGAACATTGCCCTGGTGCTGCAGGACCCGTTCCTGTTCCCGATGACGGTCGCCGAAAACATTGCCTTCGGCAACCCGCAGGCTACACCGGAGGAGGTCCGGGCGGCTGCGCAGGCGGCTCAGGCCCACGATTTCATTATGAGGTTACCCCAGGGCTATGACACGCTGATCGTGGAGACGGGAGCTTCCCTGTCGGGCGGTGAAAAGCAACGCATTGCCCTGGCCCGCGCTTTTCTGAAACAGGCTCCCATTTTGATTCTGGATGAACCCACCTCGGCCCTGGACGCCCTGACCGAAGCCAAAATATTTGCGGCCCTCAGCCGGCTGGCAGCCGGAAAGACCGTATTCATTATTACCCACCGGTTGTCGACCATAAAACATGCCGATCTGATCGTCACGCTCCAAGATGGTGCCGTGGTCGAAAGCGGCACGCACCAGAGTTTGCTGTCGACGGGAAAAACGTACGCGCAGATGTATAACCACCAGCAAATTGCCTAAACCCACCCAAGTGATACCGTAACGCATGAAACGATTGCTTCTCTGGCTTGGCGTAACTCTCCTGACCTCAGCTGCTATAGCCCAGATCCGGCCGGGCGCGCCCACCCCGGTCCCGGCCCCCCGAGCCGGTTCCTCCGCGTTTGCCATTGGTGAAGTGGTCGGCTCGGTTGTCGACTCGGTCGACGGTAAACCGGTGCCGTACGCGTCCCTGGCCTTGCTGAACGCCGATAACCGGCTGGTCATCGGCGTTATCACCGACGATCTTGGTGAGCTGTCCTTTGTAAAGCTGCCCAACGGCCGCTACCGGTTATCAATTTCCTGCATTGGGTACGAGGCTAAAATGCTGAACAACCTGCTGATTACCGACAACCGGCCAACGGTCGACATTGGCCGTATCCGGCTGCGGCCCGACCGAAAAACCCTGAAGGAGGTTGTTGTAACGGCACAGCGGGCCCTGCTGGAAGATAAAGGTGACCGGCTGGTGTACAATGCCGAAAAAGACATTGCGGCCGGGGGAGGTACGGCGGCCGATGTCCTCCGGCGCATCCCCATGCTCAGCGTGGATATGAACGGGAATGTGAAGCTGCGCGGCAATCCAAAAATTAAGGTATTGCTGAACGGCAAGCCTTCCGGTCTGCTGGCCCGTAACCTGGCCGAAGCGCTGCGCCAGATTCCGGGTAGCCAGATCAAATCGGTTGAAGTAATTACCAGTCCGGGAGCCCGGTACGATGCTGAAGGTACGGCAGGGGTCATTAACATCATAACCCGCAGGCCCCGGCAGGGCATCAACGGCGGTCTCAACGGCTCACTGGGCAACTTGGTCCGGTCAGCAGGCGGGTATGGCAGTATCCAGGGACGGAAGCTGGGCCTTTACCTGACGGGCGGGTATTATGAATACCGGACGATTGCGTACGCTGATGTGTACCGGACGTCGCTCCAGAACGGACAGCCAATAAACACCCTGTACCAGCGCATTGATCAGGATAATACCGGGACTGGCGGAAATGCCGAAGTCAGCCTGGACTACGACATCGACTCAACCGCCCGGCTGAGCCTATGGCTATACGGCTGGGGTGGCAACTGGCCCAACAACAGCCGCGTACACAGCCTGCTGACCGATACCCGGGGCCGGACCATGCAGGAGTTTCAGCAGGATATCCGGTATCTGGACACCTACCGGAACGGAGAGGTCAATCTGGCGTACACCAAAACTTTTCAGCGAACCCAGTCAAAGCCGGTTATCGGCCCCTCTGCCGCCGGGCCAGCTATTCGATCTCCAGTCGACAAGAGCCTGAAGCCGGAATTATCGGTGATGATGCAGAGGAGCAATATCCCGGACAAATACATCTATACTGCGGAGCAATCGACCATGTCTGAAGTGGTCACCTATCGGGAGCGGAGCCTGAATCTAAGCCGGAATAATGAGTTTACCGTTCAAAGTGATTTTACGTATCCCTTCCGGGTCCGCAACCGGCGGGACACTACCCTGGCGAGCGCGGAGATTGGGGCAAAAGCCATTCTGCGCGACATCGGCAGCGATTTTTCCCTGGAGCAGGCTACCAATGGCTCCACTAATTACCAACCCAATCCGAATCGGTCCGATGTCTTTGATTACCTCCAGCAGGTGTATGCCGCCTACACGTCACTGCGGATGGCTAAAGCCGGAAAATGGAGCATCAACGCGGGTGGGCGGCTCGAACGTACTTACCTGGACGGCAACTTTTTTGGTCCGAATTCAGCCCTGAACCGGCAGTACCAGAACCTGATTCCCAGTTTTACGTTTTCGCGGACGTTCAACGACAAGCACACGTTCCGCCTGAGCTACACCCAGCGTATTGCCCGACCCGTGGTTTGGTACTTGAACCCGTTCATCAATTCCAGTAACCCTAAATACCTGATTACCGGTAACCCCGAGCTAAATCCGGAGCTGACGCACTCCCCGGAGTTCTCCTACAGCCTGTTCACCAAAAAAGGGCTTTTCATCAACTCGGCGTTGTACTACCAGCGGACCGACAACGCCATTGACTACCTGCTTTCCATGGACGTCAACGGCATTTCGTTGTGGAAGCCCCAGAATATAGCTCAGCGTACATTTTACGGGCTCCAGGTCAGTGCGAACGGCCAGCCGGTCAAAAATATGAACCTATCTGGCGGAGGCAACCTGCAATGGGCCGATCTGACCAGCGCAGCCCTCAGCCAGCGCAATCAGGGCTGGGTATGGAGCGCAACGGCTAATCTGTCGTACCGGATCGGCAAGGGATTTACGGTGCAGGCCGATGGTAACTACAATGCCGGGGCCATTCTGTTACAGGGGAAATCACTGGCCTGGTACTCCTACACGGTATCAGCGAAAAAAGAACTCTGGAACAAGCGGGCTAGTGTCGTAGTCACGGCCAATACGCCGTTTCACCATGAAATCCGCCAGGACACGTACCTGGATACCCCGGCGTTTACCTCGTTCAGTCGCAATGCCACCGTTACGCGGTCGGCCCGGATCTTTTTCTACTGGCAGTTTGGACAAAGCAACACCGGTACCGGCCGGCAGCGGAAACAGATTACGAACGACGATAAAGCGGGTAGCCGGACGAGTAACCGGTAACCGGAAGGCCAAGCAGCTGCGCAGCCAGAATGAACACGGATAGGTACGACCACCCTGGCACCCGGCAATGGAAATTCAGCAAAGCCTGTCGCCGTCTGATACCGTTCCGCTGGTGCGGTGATCGCACGGAAAGAAGCCTGTTTCGGGCGTTGAGCAGATCGGGCGAAGCACCCGGTACCGTTACCGACAGCAGGTCAGCTACGTGCAACAAGCCCAATTCGGCATCAAACAACTGCCGGGCCGACCAGTTGGCCGGCTCCGGCAGTTGCCATCGGGCAGGAACTGCGGCCGTTGCTGGCCGCGTATATGGGTGGTGTGGCGCGTTCATGGTGTTGTTTACTGTTCGTTGAGTCAAAGTAAATTCACCATAAGCGTAATCTTTTTACGTTGTACGTCGGACAAGCAACAAATTCTTACCTTGGTGGTTGTTTTCTGGTAAAACTTCTATTTTGTACAGGTGAGGTACCAATCGACATTTCGTTCAATAAGCCTTCTGCTGCTGACAGCGGGCAGTCTGCTTTTGTCTTTTATAAACCAGGACCCAAAGAAGCCGGAAGCTAACCGGTTTACGCCGGTGGTTCTGACGCCGGAGGGCTCGCTCAATGAGCCAATGGTGTTTGAGGTGCTGAAGGACGGAACTGCCTACATCATTGAGCGGCATGGGAAGTTGAAAAAATATGACCCGGTTACGCAAACGGTCAGTCTCATTGCGACCATACCTGTTTTTACCCACAATGAGCAGGGACTGGTGGGTCTTTCCCTCGATCCGAACTTCGCCAAAAATCACTGGATTTACCTCTATTATGCCCCGCCCACCGAGAGTAAAATGATTCTCGCCCGCTGGGAACTGGTCAATGATCAGCTAGTCGAACGTTCGAGGAAGGTCTTGCTGGAGATTCCTGTCGACCGCGACGGTACCAGCCATACCGGGGGTGGTATGGTCTGGGATCCCAAGGGCAATCTGTACCTGACCGTCGGCAACAACTCCGGCAACTCTTACGTAGCGCAAACCGACGAGCGGCCCGGCCGCAGTAAATGGGACGATCAGCGCGGAGCCGCTAACACCAACGACCTGCGCGGCAAGATTCTGCGTATCCATCCAGAGCCGAATGGGACCGCAGGGGCGGCCCCCTATACGATACCCAACGGAAATTTGTTTCCAAAAGGTACCGACCGTGCCAAAACGCGGCCCGAGATTTACGTCATGGGCACCCGCAATGCCTGGCGGCCGTCGCTGGACAGCAAAACCGGCTGGCTGTACTGGGGTGAAATAGGCCCTGATGCCGACAAGGATACCGAGAACGCCCCCCGTGGCTACGATGAGTTCAATCAGGCCCGGAAGCCCGGCTTCTTCGGCTGGCCATACTTCATCGGTGATAATTATGCCTACCCCATGTTCGACTTTGCCGCCAACAAAGCCGGTGCGAAGCAGGACCCGAACAAACCCATTAACCGTTCCCCCAATAACACCGGACTCACCGAACTACCACCGGCGCAGCCCGCTTTCATCTATTATCCCTACGCGGTTTCGGAGAAGTTTCCGTTGGTCGGGTCCAGTTCGCGGGCGGCTATTGGCGGCCCCATATACCACCGCTCGGATTTTCAGAACCCTAAACGACCCTACCCGGCTTACTACGAAGGCAAATGGCTGGCGGCCGACCTGTCGCGTTTCTGGATCATGGCGATTACGATGGACGCCAACGGCAACTACCAGTCGATGGAGCGGTTTGCGCCGGATTACCACCCCCGCCAGCCCATCGACCTGAAATTTGGTCCGGACGGTGATCTGTACGTGCTGGAATACGGTGGCAATACCGCCCGCTCAGGTGTAGAGTCCCGGCTGGTACGAATCGAGTACAATGCCGGTAATCGAAAGCCCGTGGTACAGGCATCGGCCAGTAAGAAAGGTGGAGCGCTGCCGCTTACGGTTACCTTATCCTCCGCCGGCACCAAAGACTACGACGGTGATGCGCTGAAATACGAGTGGAAAGTAGCCCCGGCCGGCGGCACCGCGAGGGTATTTACCACAGCTAATCCAACTGTACCCTTCGACAAGGCCGGCGTGTATGCGGCCACACTGACGGTGACCGATGCCAAAGGCGCAAAGAACAGTCAGACGGTCCGTATTATTGCCGGCAATGAACCACCGGTGGTTACGTTGTCGCTGACCGGTAACAGCAGCTTTTTCTTTCCCAACAAACCCATACAATACCAGGTAGCGGTGTCCGATCGGGAAGACGGAACACTGGTCGGCTCGAATGCAACCTCAGGCCAGATTAACCCGGCGCAGGTGGCGATGAGTATCGACTATGTTTCGGAGGGATTTGATCTGGTAGATGTGCAGTTGGGGCACCAGCAGGTTGATGCCTCCACTCAGTTTGCAGTAGCCAGAGCGATGATGGGGAAGAGCGACTGCAACACCTGCCACGCCATCAACGCCAAAGCCGTGGGTCCCTCCTTTACCGACATCGCCAACAAGTACAAAGCGGATCCGCAGGCGATGGACCGGCTGATAAAGAAGATCCGCGAAGGGGGTGCCGGCGTCTGGGGCGAAGCCGCCATGCCCGCCCACCCAACAATTTCAGTGCATGAAGCCCGAACTATAACAAACTACATTCTAAACGTTACCAACAAAGCCATCAGTACGCTACCGGTGGAGGGTTCTTACACGCCCATAATCCCAGAAGGCGAGAGCGGCAATGGCTTCTACATCCTGCGGGCCGCCTATACCGATAAACCCACAAAAGTGCCTTCACACACCTCAGAAAGCATCGTGGTGCTGCGCCGGCCGCAACTGATCCCAACGGAAGCCGATGTGATTCAGGGCGGTGCGGTGCGGGACCAGCTCGATGAGTTTACCTTCCTGACCACCAAACCCAACTCCCATATCGGCTTCCGGCAGATTGATCTGACCGGTATCCGGCAGATCGAGTTCCGGCCCAACTGGCACCTGTACGACATTTATATGGGCGGTGACGTAGAAATCCGTCTGGGCTCCCCGACCGGTGAACTGCTGGGCACGGCGGAGGTTAAGGAAGAATACTTCAACATTAAAAAGATGCCGGGTGGTATGAATAGTTTCTGGGGCCGGGAACCGCGCAACGACAAAAACGCCAAGACCACACCGACCCGCGTCACCATCAGAGAAGTGCAGGGAAAGCACGATCTGTACTTTGTCTTTAAGAATGCCAACGCTTCGGCGAAAGATGCCTTGTTTCCACTGGCAACTATAAACCTGTATGACACGATTAAGTAGCTTGTTCTGGCTGCTGCCGCTGACGCAGCTTTTTGCGCAGGCACCAACATACACCAACAGCCTTGGTATGGAGTTCGTGCTGATCAAGCCGGGAAAGATGATTGTTGGCCGCTTCCAGCCCACCTATCCAAAACCGGGTGAGGCAACGCAGGGCCGGGGCCTCAACTGGACAGCGGAAGACTATAAACTGGCGGAGAAACTCGCTACGCAGGACGCTTCGCCAGGTTTTCCGGTCACCATCAGTCGACCGTATTATATCGGCAAATTCGAGGTAACGCAGGCGCAGTGGCAGCAGGTCATGGGCAGCAATCCGTCCGTTTTTCAGGGTAGTAAAGTCAGTGGAGATGCCGGTCAGCATCCGGTTGAGAATGTAAGCTGGCAGGATGCTCAGGCGTTCCTGAAGAAACTGAACCAACTCGAAAAAGGTAAAACGTACCGGCTGCCAACCGAGTTTGAGTGGGAATATGCCGCCCGCGCCGGTGCGGACGATGAGATTGCCTGGTCGGAGATCCGGCAGGTAGCCCAGATGGGCACCCGTACAACCAACAAAGTAGGTCAGAAGAAGCCAAACGCCTGGGGGCTGTATGATACGCTGGGCAATGTCTGGGAGTGGGTGCAGGATTACTACAACGAAAAGATGTTCGCTGATCCTAAACCGCCCCGCTCGGGCAAACAGCATGTACTGAAAGGCGCTTCTTTTGTCGGCGACGTAAAGAACGCTACGTATACGACCCACGCAGCCGGGCCGGGCAACGGCTGGGATGTGGGTTTTCGGGTAGTGATGGAGGCCAGGTGAGTGTTGAATGATTGAGTGATTGAATGATGAATGATAAACGTAGACTTTGGAAACCAGCTATCTTACTGATGCTGCTGTTGTGTGTGGTCGGGTTGGCGCGGGCGCAGGTTGGAGGTATACCGGCTGGGTTTAAACCTATCTTCAACGGGAAAGACCTGAGCGGCTGGCACATGAGCCGGACGACCCATCAGGGTGCCACCGGCAATTTTTTCGTGGAAGACGGCGTCATTACCCTGAAACAGCACCCCTACGGGCAGGGAGGTGTTTTGCTGACCGATAAGAAGTACAAAAACTTCGAGCTGTACCTGGAAGCGAAGGTAGACTCCTTCTGCAATGGCGGCATCTTTCTGCGCTCTACGGAAAGCGCTCAGGCGTATCAGGTAGAACTGATGCTACCCGGCGGACTGGGTAATCTATTGGGTGAAATGCTGCCCATTAGTCAGGGCGCTCAGGCGACCAACATCGATAAGGTTTGGAAAGCCGGCGACTGGAATTCCTTCCGCATCCGAATGGAAGGCGAGGTACCTCACCTCACGCTCTGGGTGAATGGTGAACAGATGTGGGACGTAACGCAGCCCAAAAACGACTTCACTGCCGGTGCCACCGAGGGCATGATTGGCCTGCAGCTGCACTGGTCAGCCGTATACTCCCCGGCGGCTAAGGCCTTCAGCATGGCCGGCTCCTGGAAACCAGGGGGTGCTCACCGATTCCGCAACATTGCTATTAAAGAGTTGAAGTAGCACCGTTACTTAACAGCGACGGCGCAAAACCTCTAAATCCCCTAAAGGGGACTTGGACCCAGTATTTAACCGCGAACAAGTCCCCTTTAGGGGATTTAGGGATTTAAGAGATTATATGATGTATCTGCCCTATACCGATGCTGACAACCGCTTCGCTGCCGTAGCTTCTACGCCCAGCGTTACCATGTCGGAGAGGTTCCGGGCAACAGTATCCGCAAAATCAGGTAATGCCGATAGGTCGGCTCCCCACAGCACGGTATCGGCGCAGACACTGTGTACGAACTGCCGGACCGAGGCCGAATCATGCACATCCACGGTATGCCACAACTGGTAGAAGTAATCGGCCTTCTCGTCGCGGATCGGGTATGTAGTCGTCTGACCAGAAGCGCTTAGCTCCCCATAATACGTATTGCCTTCCACCCGTATGGCTTTCATGTACAGCAAATAGGCAGCAAAACCTAAGGCCATATGCTGCGGCACGGTACCGAATTTATCATAATACCGCTGGATGGTGGCCACGTTGCGGGCCTGCATCTTGGAGGTTTGCTGGGTCAGGATATTCGGCAACAGGTGTACGATATGCGGATTACGGAAGCGATCCAGCACATCCCGCGCAAACTGCTCGATGGCGGTAGGGCCTGCTTCGGGCATGGTGTCGGTCGGCACCGTCGGCACAATTTCCTCCAGCATCAACTGCTGAATAAACCGCGCCATCACCGGGTGCTGGTTGTTCTGGTACACGGTTTCCATACCCATCAGGTAACCCAGCGGCACACTCAGGGTGTGGGAACCGTTCAGGACGCGCAGTTTGCGCTCCCGGTAGAAGGTGATGTCTTCCTCAATGATAATGCTGCTGTCTGCCTGGGCAAAGCTGAGCATTTCCTTCACCCGATCGTCACCCTCAATTGCCCAGAGCCGGTAGGGCTCGGTCATCGTCAGCAGGTTATCCTGGTAGCCGAGTTCCTGCTGGAGTTGCTGATACCGCTCAGCGTCAGGACGACCGGTCACAATGCGGTCGACGAGCGAGTTGCAGAAGCGGACATGATACTTCAGCCATTTCATAAACAGGCGGCCCAGTTCGTTGTACTTCGCCAGTTTCTCTACTATATCGCGTAATTTCAGCCCGTTGTCGGTGATCAGTTCGGTTGGAATAACGACCATGCCCCGCTTTTTGGAGCCGCCGGAGTTCTTAAACACTTCGTAGAGAAAGGCCGTCAGCTTAGCCGGAAACGACTGGGGCGGGTGCTGGAATATGCTTTCCTCTACGTACTGAATGCCTACCTCCGTGGTGTTAGAAATGATGATCTGCAGGTCGGGGTTCTGCGCCAGCCGCAAAATTTCTTTCCAGTCGGTCTGGGCCGCCAGTACCCGGCTGATGGCCGTTACCACGGTGTTCTCGGCAATGGGCTGACCCTGTTGAATACCCCGCACCACCACGGTATACAGATTGTCCTGCCGGGCAAATTCATCGGTAGAACCCTCCGTCGACTTCACCACCACGATAGAGCCGTTGAACTTCCCTTGCTGGTTGGCTTTATTGATGTAATAATCCGGCAGGCCACGGAGCAGCACGCCGGTGCCGAATTGCAGCACGCGTTCGGGGGGCGTATCAGCCGGGATCAAGGCTTTTGACAGGTTGTCCATCGTACTTGTCGGGATAACGGTACTGCTATTCATGGTAAAGTAAGCTAACGGTTGGTGTCTTGAATGATTGTCGCAGCCGCGTCTAAAAAAGTTATTGAGTAACCAAAGTGTTTACAATTTGTACCGCCTGCCGGACAGTTTGCTCAATTTTGTCGAAGTTTCGGTTCTCCAGCAGGTGTTTCGGAAAAAGTTGGGAGCCAATACCCACGGCCGTCACGCCCGCCCCGAACCAGCTCTCCAGACTTTCCTGGGTGGGTTCTACTCCACCGGTTACCATCACCTTTGTCCACGGCATCGGGCCGCGCAGCGCCTTCACAAATTTGGGGCTGAGTGTATCACCGGGGAATATCTTTACGACCTCCACTCCCCATTCCTCAGCATTACTGATCTCGGTCATGGTAGCGCAACCCGGCATATACGCCACTTTCCGGCGATTGCAGAGACGAGCCACTTCCGGGTTAAACGTCGGCGCCACCACAAAGTTAGCCCCCGCCTGGATGTACAAAGCAGCCGTCGGCGCATCAAAGATAGTACCAACGCCCAGGATCATATCGGGCCACTCGCGGGCTGCCTGGCGGTTGATGTCGGCAAAGACCTCGTGCGCAAAATCGCCCCGGTTGGTAAACTCAAACGCGCGGATACCGGCGCGGTAGCTGGCCGCTAAGACCCCGGCACAGATCTCCGGGTCAGCATGGTAAAAGACCGGCACCAGCGGCACCTGTCGGATGGTTTGGTAAACGGTAAGTCGGTCGAAACGCATGTTAAGTTTGTTTCAGGTTCTAGGTTCCAGGTTTCAGATTAATAGCTGTCGAAACCAACATGGAACTTGGAACATTAAAAAATCATCTTTTCAACTTCCCCGACGTATCTCCCTGCACCAGGGTGTTGACTTCGGAGACGGAGGCAATGTTGGCATCGCCGAGGATCGTGTGCTTCAGTACGGATGCGGCTACGCCGAACTCCAGCGCCTGCTGTGGGTCGGCATAGGTCAGTAAGCCGTAAATCAGACCGGCCATATAGGCATCGCCGGTGCCGATCCGGTCGACGATCGGCTGAATATCGTACGTGCGCGACTGGTACGCCCGCTCCTTATCGTAAAGCCAGGCCGACAGCCGGTTATGCGACGCACTGAGCTGCTCCCGGTTGGTGTCGGTCACGTACCGCACTTTCGGAAACTGATGCCGAAGGGCCTGAGCGGCCGCTTCATTGTCCTTTTCC
Source organism: Nibrella saemangeumensis (assembly GCF_039541915.1). NCBI lineage: Bacteria > Pseudomonadati > Bacteroidota > Cytophagia > Cytophagales > Spirosomataceae > Nibrella > Nibrella saemangeumensis. Next base: position 100,587 of record NZ_BAABHD010000022.1, on the reverse strand, counting down.
TGGATGTCGTACAGATGCGCAAACAGGCCGGCATTGCCCAGCACCAGTGTACACCCTTCTGTCAGGGCCGGGATAACCTCCTGCGGCCGCTTGCCGTACTGCCACAGGTTGCTGCGGTAAACCGGATCGCCCGATACGGGTACGCCCAGCCGGTTGGCCGTTTGAATAGCGGTCAATAAACAATCCGCAGCGCCCTGAGAAAGGGCGGGTGTAATGCCGGTCCAGTGAAACCAGTCGGCTCCCTGCAGAATGGTTTCCCAGTCAAACTCATCGGCCTGGATGCGCATAAAGGCCGAATCGATCCGGTCGTATACGATCTGGCTGGCGCGGCTGGCGGCTCCCGTTTCCAGGAAATACAATCCTAAACGGCCATCGCCGTAGCGGATATGACGGGTATCAACCCCAAACTGGCGAAGGTAGCTGACGGCTGAATGCCCCAGCGGATGATCGGGAAAACGGGTGACATGGGCGGCCTCATACCCGAAATGAGCCAGCGAAACGGCTACGTTCGCTTCAGTCCCGCCAAAGGCAATGTCTAGTGTAGTAGTCTGCGTAAATCGCTCGAAGCCCGGCGGACTCAACCGCATCATGACTTCGCCAAACGTTACAATTTTCTTCATGCGCTGTCAGAAGCAGCCTCCGGGCTGCCTGTACGAAGCCGTTTCCGGCGGCTTTAGCCGCTATGCGGCTAGTAAGTTGCAATATTCCGCCCTGCGGCCGGATTAACCCTCCTGCTGCCTCCTGCTATACCACCACACTCTCCAGTTCCTCCACACTCACCGGCTCCAGCTTCGGCAAAACAAGGTGGATGATGGTCAGCGCGATCAGGTACGCGCAGCCGGCGATAATGAACATAGGCAAATACCCGAATGCGGTGATGATCCGACCAGCCAGCAAGGCCAGCAGGATACCACCCACCGCGCCAAACATACCGCCAATACCCGTTACGGAGGCTACGACACTTTTCGGGAACAGATCAGACGCAAAGGTATACATATTGGCGGCCCAACCCTGATGCGCAGCCGTAGCCATTGAAATTAAAGCGATGGCTACGTACAGGCTGCTGGTCTGAGCCGCGAAGAAAATGGGCACTACGCACAGGGCGCAGATCAGCATGGTTGTTTTACGGGCGCGGTTGGCCGTCCAGCCCAGGTTCATAAACTGGGTACTGAGCCAGCCAAAAAAGACGCTACCGGCATCTGAAACGATATAAATAATCAGGAAGGGAATTCCAAAGCTTTTCAGGTCCAGGCGCTGCTCCAGCGCGTCGTTGGAGTTGAAAAAATCAGGCAGCCAGGTCATGTAGAACCACCAGATGGGGTCGGCCATGAATTTACCGATGGCAAACGCCCAGGTCTGCTTGTACGAAAGCAGCTTACCCCAGGATACCTTCAGCGGCTGCTGTTCCTGGTCATTATCGCTGTGAATATAGGCCAGTTCCGCTTTCGACAAACGGGGGTTCCGGTGCGGCTTGGTGTAGGTAAACCACCAGACCGCAAGCAGGATAAAACCCAGAATACCCGTCACAAAGAACGAACTACGCCAGCCAAATTTCAGGATTAGCCAGGGTACTACCAGCGCGGTCAGAATAATTCCCACGTTTGCGCCGGCATTGAAGAGGCCACTGGCAAACGAGCGCTCCCGCTTGGGAAACCATTCGGATACGGTTTTGACCGCTGCCGGAAAGTTGGCCGCTTCACCAATACCTAGGCTGGTACGGGCCAGCGCCAGCCCCCGCATCGAGCTTACAAACGTGGTAGCGACGGCCGCAATACTCCAGACGTAGATACCCAGGGCAAAGCCCCGGCGGGTGCCGATGCGGTCGATAAGCCAGCCAACCACCAGAAACCCGATGGCATAGGCAAACTTAAACGCGGCATCGACATCACCATATTGAATTTTGAACCGATCCAAAGCCTCCTGCGTAAGAATCTGATCCGGACCAACGCCCATCATCTCCTTCCGGAACAACTCATCCGTCATGGTAAAGGAAAGTACCTGCCGGTCTACGTAGTTGATCGTAGTCGCCAGAAACAGCAGCGCGACCATGCGCCAGCGGTAGTTTCCGGGTGACGGAGCGGTAATATTCATGAAATCTCAACTCTATTTGTTAGAAAAGCAGATGTCACTGCTTTTTTACCCAAAAGCTCCCACTATGTTAGAACAAACCTGGCGGTGGTACGGTCCCAATGACCCCGTAACCCTGTCGGATATATGCCAGGCCGGCGCAACCGGCATCGTTACCGCGCTTCACCACATTCCCAACGGACAAGTCTGGACGGTTGAAGAAGTCCGGAAGCGGAAAGCCGACATCGAAAAAATGGGTCTAACCTGGTCGGTCGTCGAAAGTATTCCGGTTCACGAAGCGATTAAAACCCGTTCGGGCGAGTACCGGCAGTACATCGAAAACTACAAGGAATCCATCGCCAACCTGGCCGAATGCGACATCGATACGGTCTGCTACAACTTCATGCCCGTACTCGACTGGACCCGCACCGATCTGGACTTCCCCATGCCCGATGGCTCGACGGCCCTCCGGTTTGATGCGGCCGAGTTTGCGGCTTTTGAATTATACATCCTGAAGCGTCCCGGTGCAGATAAGCATTATTCGGAAGAGCAGGTACGCAAAGCGAAAGCCTGCTACGAAGCCCTCGATGAAACGCAGGCCCGACGGCTGATGCGCAACATCATTGCGGGTCTGCCTGGTTCGGAGGAGAGCTATACCGTGGAGCAGTTCCAGGAGACGCTGAACACGTATCAGCACATCGGCGATACCGAACTTCGAACCAGTCTGTATGCCTTCCTGCGGGAGATTGTTCCAGTAGCCGAGTCGGCCGGTGTGCGGTTATCCATTCACCCGGATGATCCTCCGTACCCGATTCTGGGGCTGCCCCGCGTGGTAAGCACCGAAGCGGATGCCCGGCAGTTGCTGGCCGCTGCGGAGTCGCCTGCCAACGGTATCTGTTTCTGCACCGGTTCGTATGGGGTCAGGCCGGATAACGATCTGGTCGGCATGGTCGAGCGGCTGGGCCCGTGGGTGCATTTTATCCACCTGCGCAGCACTCAGCGCGATGCCGACGGTAATTTCCACGAAGCCAATCACCTCGAAGGCGACGTGGATATGTTTGGCGTGATGCGGGCGCTGTTGCAGGAGCAGAAACGCCGGGCCGACGAAGGCCGCACCGACCTCCGGATGCCGTTCCGCCCCGACCACGGCCACCGGATGCTCGATGACCTGAACTCCGGCAAACGGACCAACCCCGGCTATACAGCCATCGGCCGCTTACGTGGCCTGGCCGAACTGCGTGGTCTGATGCTGGGCATTGACCGAATGAGTAACCAACCGACTGCTGCGATATGAATGTAGATACCCTCAACTCTGTCAGGTCGTTCCTCGACGACGATTTCCTGCTCCAGACCGAAACGGCCCGGCGACTTTACCACGAGTACGCCAAAGACATGCCGATTATCGACTACCACTGTCACCTGCCGCCCGACCAGATTGCGGCCGACAAGCGGTTCGACAATCTGACGCAGATCTGGTTGTACGGCGACCACTATAAATGGCGGGCCATGCGCACCAACGGGGTGTCTGAACACTACTGTACCGGTGACGCCAGCGATTACGAGAAGTTTGAAAAATGGGCCGAGACCGTGCCGTATACCATGCGGAATCCGCTGTATCACTGGACGCATATGGAGTTGAAAAACCCCTTCGGCGTGGAGACAGTGCTGAGCCCGGATACGGCCCGCGAGGTGTACGATACCTGCACCCAGCAACTGCGCGAGCGATGGACGACACGCTCCCTGTTGCAGCACTTCAATGTGCGGGTCGTGTGTACCACCGACGATCCGATCGACTCGCTCGAATACCACCGCCAGATCGCCGACAGCGGCTTTGCCACCCAGGTGCTGCCAACATTCCGCCCCGACAAAGCCATGAACGTCGATGATCCGGAGGTTTTACGGAGTTATGTGCAGCGGGTAGGCGAAGTCTGCAATCAGGAAATCCGGACACTGAACGACTACCTCGACTGCCTGAAGCAGCGCCACGATTACTTTGCTGAGATGGGATGCCGCCTGTCGGATCACGGCCTGGAAACCGTTTCGTCGGTCCCCTACACGGACAGTGACATTCAGCGCATTTTCCGGAACCTGCTGAACCAGACGACGATTACCCCGGAGGAGGCCGAGCAGTTCAGATCGTTTATGCTGGTTCAGTTTGCCGAATGGGATTGGGAAAAAGGCTGGACGCAGCAGTTTCACCTCGGTGCGCTACGCAACAATAACCGCCGATTGCTGCGCGAGTTGGGGCCCGATACCGGTTGGGATTCTATCGGCGATTTTGCCCAGGCCCGCTCTTTATCCCGCTTCCTGGGTGGTCTGGATGATCAGGACAAACTCGCCAAAACCATCATTTACAACCTGAACCCCGCCGACAACGAAGTAATAGCGACGATGGCGGGTAACTTCAACGATGGCTCCGTCCCGGGTAAGATTCAGTTCGGCTCGGGCTGGTGGTTCATGGATCAGAAGGATGGCATGGAGAAGCAGATGAACGCGCTGTCGAACATGGGGCTGCTGAGCCGCTTTGTGGGCATGCTTACCGACTCGCGCAGTTTTCTGTCGTACCCGCGCCACGAGTACTTCCGCCGTATTCTGTGCAACCTCTACGGCAACGATGTCGAGAACGGTGAACTGCCAAACGATGTCGAGTGGATTGGCAAGCTGGTGCAGGATATCTGCTACAACAACGCAAAGGGCTATTTTGGATTCTAAAAAAGAAGGGGAGGCTAATCAGCTTCCCCTTCTTTTTTGCTTGGCGGCCACCCTCCGTTAAAAGTTGAAGCCGCACGTTAGACCGAACCGGGCTACAATACCTTCTGCCGTTAAGGCTTCCACAAATTGGTTTCCTCGCCTAAGTGTACCCACCAACGATTGATGCTGAAGTCCAAGAAAGGTATCTACAGTAAATCGCCCGGCATGGACCTGATACCCTCCTAGCACACCCGTCACCCATACATTGGCGTGTCGGTAAACTGTTTGAACTGTGCCGTTGCTGTTTTTAACGACTTGCCGCTGTTGATCGTAAACATAATCAAACTCGGTTATGCGAAGAAAACGCATATAAGGGCCTATGTAGAATCCCTTCAAACCTTGGTTAGAAAAATACCGGCGTAGCTCCAGGGTACCCCGCCGATATGTGCCGCCCCCCAACTCTGTCTGACGGCCGAAATCCCGTGTATTGCTTCCCTGTCCATAGCCTACTACGACTGATAAGCGCGGAGATAAGGCTCGTTCGTAGAAAACCGAGACTTGTACTAATGCTAAACTAAGGGGGTTTATCTTTACTATATTGTGCCGGTGCTTCAATAGTGCAAAACTGTTGTCCGCAAGCGAATCGGCCTGCTCAGTAATCACCGGAGTGGTTTGGCCCTTTGCCAGACCACTGCATACCAGCAGCAACGGTAATAGATAAATTTTCATGTACCGAAGGTAGCCTTTAGTCGAAACGGTAACAACCGTATAAATACTTCAACGACTGAGGGAATCTACGCAAACTTCCCAGGCTGGTGTTTGTCAGGGAATAACTTCAAACACCAGAAACTGCGAGATCTGGGCAGCGCCGAAATTATCGTCGGAAACCATTACCAGCGATCGGTTACCGTTTGCCAGCATCGGACCAAAGGTCATGCCCTCCAGGTTATCAACCCGCTGGATACCGGTCGTGCCCACATCCAGCAATAAGGTTTTCGTAGCAGCCATGAATGAAGCCCCCTGCAATGCATTTACACCAGCTACATTGGTCGCGTTGGTCAGGTCTACTTTATAAATCTTTACCACATAGTCCGGCGTAGCACCCACAGCGAACGAGCGTTCCATTACCAGCAACTGTGTTTCCGACAAGGCAATCATATCAACCACCCCATTCAGCCGGAACTGACCGGCGGGTGTGGTATTCTGATGCACGGCATCGAGCCGGTAGGCGTACTGCGCTACGGGTTGCCGGGTTTGCCGGTTGTATTTAATAATGCGGATGGGTGAGCCGGCTACGCCCACATCGGCGCGGGGGCCATCCTCGTACAAAGGCTCTTCGCTGGCTGCAAAGAGAAACTGATGATTTGGCGTCATTGCCAATCCTTCGAATGAACCGTTCGAGCGGGTGCCGTTTTCGGTAGACTGGATTCGGAACAGATCAGGTACCGTAAAATCAGCCACGTAAGAGCCATCCAGATTGGCCTCCCGGATAAACGGCTGAATCAATACCGGCGGGTTAGCCGCCACATTCCGTATGCCCTCACTCGACCAGATAATGCGCTGCGTTGCCGCGTCAAACTGCAAGCCCTCCGGATCAACCTGCGACGTGGCAAAATCAGTTCCATTGCTATTTTTCAGCGGAGTTACGCCCGTAAAGTTCACCCCAGCAAAAGCAGTCTGGTTATAGTTCAGCGTAGCCGTGTAAAAGCGGACAAACGGGTTAAGCGATGCCGCATCATCGCTCATGATGTAGAACTGGTTATTGTCGGGCCGGTACGAGATACTGGAGAAACCGCCCAGCGTCGTATTGTTGTACTGCGCCCGGTTGGGCACAATCTGTTCGCCGATGAAGCGGAGAGCACTGACCGTTGATGCGCCGGGGATCTGATGGTCTCGGGTGCAGGTGGCATAGCTGAAAGCCATACACAGCACAACCGTGCAGGTTACAAATGTTTTCATGGGGAAGAGGTTTTGAATCTACCGCAAAGGTCGGGCATTTTGGCCGCCACCCGGTTACGCTCTCATTAACTTTGTCATTTTTCTCTTTTGTGGTTAGTTCATACGAGACCCCATTACGTTGATGCGCTACTGCCAAGCGCTATTCACTACAAATCGGCAGGTTGATTATTTCTGACCAGCGCAACATCCAATTGCTTTTCCTGTACCCGATACGGATTTCCGGGTGCCGGTTTCCTTGCCAATCTGTTCTTGAGGTTATTGATTGGCTTCTCGTAAACTATATAGGAAACAATACCTATGCGCATCAACCAGCTATTGGTCAGGATGGCGTTAGCAACTTTACTGTTGTTTTTGAATAAGCAATAATACAGACCCAGAGCAGTCAGTAAGGAATGGATGGTACGGGTCGGCAGAAAAGCATAGCCATTCGCGTTCAAGAGAAATACCAGAACCACTCCAGCCAGAATAACAGGATATTTTGGCTGTATTTTTTCAATAATATCCTGCCGGTAAACGACTACATACGACAAGGCAGCGCCTATGGCAAAAGCGTCGAAGCAAGATGAGGTAAAAATGGTTATCCACCAGCCGTAGCTGGCAAATAGATAATTGGAAGAAATGCCGATTATCAGAAACAAGGCAATAACATAGGGGAGCTGCTCTCGGCTCGATAGCAGAATCACCCACGGCCAGAGCAGATAGAACTGCTCTTCAACGGATAACGACCAAAAAGGCTGATCGCTGCGCTAAGTATATGTTTTTTCATAACGTTAATCTATATAGTAAGTCAGCTCCAGCGGTTATTAAACAGCGACGGAAGCTAACTTAGTGTTACTGGTACTCAAAAGCAAATTTACGTGCATCGTCGGTGTCGTCCGGATTCAGGTGCCGGACTATACGGGAGGGATTGCCGGCAACAATCGTGTAGGGAGGCACATCTTCGGTGACAACGGCTTTGCTGGCCACAATGCATCCGCGTCCCAGCCTTACTCCGGGCATTACTACCGCCCCGAAACCAACCCAGCAATTATCTTCCAGAACAACGGGTTTAGGAGCAGTACCCGGCACAAAACGGCGGTCCGGATCGCCGGACAAAGCCTCCAGACAAAGCCGGCGTTGCTCAGGTTGCATAAACCGGAAATCGGGCCACGTATCCGTTATAACCGTGTTCCAGGAAATCATGCAGTGGCTCCCTATAACCAGGTGCTCATTACAATACAGCAACGATCCATTGATCACCGTGTAATCACCAATTTCGATTCGGGCCTGGCGACCAGCTATAATTCTGGCGTTGTCGTAAATACCACTGGCAGTACCTATGGACAAGCCGGGCATTCCTTCCGAAAAAAACTCACCAAAAGTATACGTCCCATCCAGGTAAACGGAGTCCGCCAGCGTTACATTAGCCGGTATACTGCGTCCGTACCAGTCATTTACCAGAAAGCGCCGGCCGTCGTTGCCAACCTGTCCGGTATTGCTAAGGTTCTCTCTCATGCGACCGAAACAATTTTTGCCGGATTACCCGCGACCGTACAACCGGCCGGTACATCACTAATAACCACGGAACCTGGTGCCACAACGGCATCCGCCCCGATGTGAACGCCTTTTAGTATAGTGGCACCAAACCCAATCCACACGCCACTTTCAATTTCTACCGGGCTGCTTTTAATGGGTGGTCTTTGCCGGTGATTGCCCAAAGGGGAGATTGCCACGGTATCAGCCATCCGAGCGGCTGGCTGGATTGGATGAAAGTCGGAATCAGCAATGGTAACGCCCGCGGCTAAAAATACATGCGATCCTAATTTTATGCGTTCGGCACACACTAGTACTGCGTTCGATATATAACAGTAATCGCCAATTTCGATGACAGCGTTTCCCTCCGTAGCCAATGAAGCACGGCACAGCGTTACGTAGTTACCCACTTTCAGGGCGGGTAACAGCGTTGAACGGAAGTTCTTAAACGTTACCGACGAATCGATCACGGTTTCGTCGCCTACTTCAATATTTTCGGGGATCGGTTTGGCATACCAATCGTTGGGAACGTATTCACCCGGTTTAAGTGGGTAGAGTAGCGGCTCAGGAGATGAAATCATAAATGTTCTTCAAGCTAATTACGGTTGGGTCTGTACACTAAGCTACTCAGGCGATCTGCTGATGATTATACATCTGCGCGTATGTATTGCCCGTCGCCAACAGATTCTGGTGGGTACCACTTTCAACGATGGCACCATCCTTTAGGGTGATAATCAGGTCGGCATGTTTGATCGCCGATAACCGATGGGTGATGATAAACACGGTTTTCCCAAAGGTCATACTGTTTAGCGCGGCAAAAACTTTGGCTTCCGTCAGGGCATCCAATGCCGATGTGGGTTCGTCCAGAATCAAAATCGGCGCTTGTTTCAGAAAAGCACGGGCCAGCGAGATGCGTTGTCTTTCCCCCCCTGACAGTGAAGTACCTGTTTCCGTAATGACAGTATCATAACCCTGGGGCAATCTTACGATGAAGTCGTGCGCCTGAGCGGCCTGTGCAGCCGCCCGGATCTCGTCCGGTGTGGCATCCGGATTGCCGAACCCAATGTTTTCGGCAATGGTCATCGGAAACAGAAAAGGCTCCTGTAAAACCAGAGCTACATTTTCGCGTAAAAAGGGAAGCGGCAGGTCCCGCAAATCCTGCCCGTCAAGGGTTATTCTGCCTTTCCAGGGATCATAAAAGCGGGACAACAGCGAGATCAGCGAACTCTTGCCGGCACCGGTAGGCCCCACAATGGCAACTGTCTGACCGGCCGGCACGGTCAGGTTAATGTTGCGCAGTGTCCGCTTTCCTTCGTTCTGCAGTCCGTAGCCAAAGTCAACGTTTTCGAACTGTACTTGTCCGAATATTCCAGACGGCGCGATAGCCGACGGGTTATCGGTTACAAATTCCTGTGAGTCCAGAATTTCAAATAACCGTTTACTGCGCGAACTGATAACAACGCTCGTCCCAATAGCAATGGATAGCGAGTTGACAGGACCATAAAGCGCGGTGATATACCCCAAAAAGACGAAAAGATCACCCGCCGAGATCGTTCCGTTCATTCCCTGCACGGCTCCAAGGCCAACTACGATCACAGCCACCAACCCGGTAATAAGGGAGGAAAGCTGATTATACCCGGCCGATACCTGCGTAGCCTTCAGAAAGGATTGGTTATAATCGAGAACATGCGTCTCCATTTTCCTGCGCATTAAGTTCTCCCGGGCAAACGCCTGAATAACGCGCATGGAAGCCAGACTCTGCTGCACGAAGGCCGACAAACTCCCAAAATTCTGGTATTGCCGCTCGGTAGTTTTCTCCATTGGCTTCGTAAATACCAACAGTGCAATCACCAGCAGCGGCACTATAGACAAAGCTACCAGTGCCAGTTCAAGATTTATAGAGGCCATGATGTAAAACATAGCACCCAGAGAAATCACTGAACTCGTAGCGGGGACAATAATCTGAGCCACCAGATAGTAAATGACAAATACATCACTGCTTAGCCGCTGGAGCAGGTCTCCTATCTTATTGTGGTGATAAAATGTCAGAGAAAGCCGCTGCAGCTTATTGTATAATTCGATGGATAGATCATTGACTAATCGCTGGCAGAAGCCCGCCATATAACTCGTTACCCAGAAGGAGAAAAGAGCACTTCCGGCAGCACTGATGGCCATAATAGCCAGGCAACAAACCAAGAGAACGCCTTTGTCGGCCATCCAGGCTGAATTGCCAGCTAGATTCAGTACTGAGTTGGGTAACGGTTTTGTACTTAAAACCGAATCAATAATTACTTTTATCGGCAGCGGCTTTAGCACCTCAAATCCAACACCAGTCAGAGCAATCAGGATGAGCCCCAGTAGCTTCAGTTTGTAGTTGGAAACATAGCGCAATAACCGGAAGAGAAGCGAAACTTTTTTCATAGAATACAGGGGAATACCCCATTCATAATCCTGTTCTGCTTTACTCCTGTTACGGAACAGTGATTAACTCAGGTTCAACTTCTATATGCAACACCTCCTTCAGGGCAGCTTCCTTAGGTGATTGCTGAAACGCTTCGCTTAACGCAGCAAGAGATCGGGCTGTACCGGTGAAGAAACTCACCAGCAGAACAACAGAAAAAAGTCCGAAAACTGCACCTACTATATAGGCCTGGCTAGCAACTGCCAAACCACTTAGGCCAAGCATGACAGCCAGCAAAATACCTGTTGCGGCCGAATACTTTGGCCAGCATTTAAACCGGACTAGTTGTTTACCCGCCCCATGCTCCTCAATAGTCAGCAGCCCCCGTACAGACGAAAATAAACTACCACTCACCTGCAGATCCCAGGCATCATACTCCCCACCGGGGCGCACCCGAATATCAAGGGCCTTTAGTTGGCTCTCCATTTCACCCAACCAGTCCTCCGCCGATCGCCAGCTTTCCGACCATTTTGTCAAGACAGACTTCCGGCTAAACAAGTGAGTCGGATTGTAGCTGACCGGGCCTCGCTTGCGCCAGGGCGTAAGTCCGTAAGCTAACCGACCGTATAATCGGGCTAAGGGCTGAACCGAATGAAGTGAGGTTATAAGAGCCCAGTATTTAATCTGTTGGTCTTTAGGCACAGTCAGACGTGCTTTAGCCGCACTGACTCCAGACTGTATCAGAATAATAACCAGCGCAGCCATGAAGGCAGGTAATGCCCACAGTAGAGGTGACCATCCTAACCCCAAAATTGACAGGAAACCCAAAAAGCCAGTCAACAGATACCACTCCGGCATCAGTGGCAGGTAGGAAATAAACCCGGAGGCCGGTTGGTACACAGATTGAAACGGAGCCGAACCCCAGATACCATGAAATATCCGACTGCGCCGAAGAGAAAGTGGTTGCGTAACGCCATTCCCGTAGATCCGGCCACCCCAGCTTACATGGCCCATTCCATTATACTTTTCGGGCCACTTTTGCTCCAGCAGGGCTTCGGCCCGACCGTAGCCTTTTTGCTGCTTCCAGTAAGCCTTTAGTGAATTACGCCGGTGATGCCATACCGTAGCCGACGGATGAAACCCAATGGTCCGTCCTGTATGCTGCACGCGCCAGCAGATGTCCACATCATCGCCGGCGGCCCGGTAGATGGGGTCAAACCCGCCAATCTCCAGCAGCACCTCCCGGCGGAACGACATGTTGCAGCCAGGAATATGTTCAGCAACGTCATCAGTGGTTAGTACATGCACCGGGCCGCCAGGTGCGTGAAAAACGCAGGTAGCAATGGAGCCATCGTTTTCCGGTAACAGGTTAGGACCGCCAATGCCGGCATGACTGGTAGTCTGGTAACTATAAGCCAGGTACTGCAGCCAGTGCGGGTCCGGATACGCATCATCATCAATATACGCGACAATCTCACCGCTAGCCGCATACAAGCCGGTATTCCGGGCGGTGCTAAGCCCCTGATTAGGTGTTGAAATGAGCCGAAACGGGTATTCGCCGGCAATCTGGACCAACTGATCCGTTGAGCCGTCGTTGACAACGATCACTTCAAAATCAGGGTAGTCCAGGTTTAGCAGCCCATCCAGCGTATCACGGATAGTAGCAGAACCGTTGTAGGAGCAAACAATAACCGATATTCTGGGCAGAATTGACTTAGAGGCAAAAGGAGCATCCGAGAAAGCCTGCTGAACGGCTTGCAAGGCCAGTTTAGACGCCCGCTGCCGATCGACTATACCAAAATCCCAATCTTCAATTTCAAAGCCACCCCGCCACCACTCATCTGTCCAGGCAAAAACAAACGTACCGGCGCATCCCTTGCCGAAGATGGTGCGAATCTGCCAATCCAACACTTCGGCCTGCTTCTCCTCACCGTTGCGCATGCTGTCCAGACCAATCTCGGCCAGCACCAGGGGTCGGTCACCGCTTAGGTTGTGCAGTCGGGAAAGGTAGATGCTTAATTTTTCTTCCGTTTCCAGATACACATTGAAGCAGTCGAAGTCAAGAAAAGGTAACGAGAGATATTCGGTAGTGGGGTAGTTGACATACGTTACCAGGCCTTCCGAATCTATCGCTTTAACGGCCTGGTAAAGCTGGTGGAGGAAGTCTTCTATTGGTTTGGGGCCGTACCAGCGGACAATTTGTGCCGGAATTTCATTGCCAATAGTATAACACAGCACTGCCGGGTGATGAGCACAGGCCCGAACACCTTCCTGAACGCGATGAATAATGTCCTGTACGCGGGAAGTCTCATCCAGAAAGGTAATATGCTGTTCCCAGGGAAGCCCAACCATCACCTTAAGATTATTTCGATGCGCTGAATCCAACAGATAGCGAGGAGGAACGGTATAGGTTCGCACTGCATTGATACCGTGGCGAGCCATTAAGGCAAAGTCATTTTCTATGCCTATAGGGGAGGGAAACTGGCTACCTTGTTCGTCGGGCTGAAATGTCCCGTATGTAACACCTTTGATGTAAAACTTCTCCCCGCCTATTGTGATGAATTTACCTTCAACTCGGGGCCGGATAATTGTACCTGCTGGTGCAACAGGTGTAAAGCTTTCCTTCATATGAAGCAAAAACTGGTTAGTTTACAGATTTTATAGAATATTCTGGATCAGAATACAAAGAGCTTTCAGCAAGCGCAGACGTCAATCAGTACGCAATCGATCCCAGCGGCCAGTAATAAGAAGAGATTAGTGAACGCGTATCATAAAGCAGGCATGAAATATTAAAACTGATCCTGCATTATATACCTAAGAAAAACGTAGGTACGCTTACGAAGCGTAAAAGTAGATGAATAAAGAGGTGTCCAGATGAAATCTTAATTAAAACACTGATTATGAGCTATTTTATTTTTTAGTTGAATATTGCTCATGAATTTTCCTAAAGAACAAGATTACAGTTACTATTAGTTTGCCTAAGTATATATACGTTAATGCCTAGATATCATATTAAACTTAAAACGATTATATGTAACTATATAGCCAGTTAATCTGACTTCACGTCAAATGAGCTGGGTTGCTTCATTATTAACTTTTAGGAATTCTTCTTTTCTGTATTACGTCCTCCCTCTTGCTATACCAGAACAATTTCTACGTCTATAATTTCCCTGCCTGTTTTCGCGCTTTGTACTCCTTAAACCGGCGGTTGTACTCCTCCAACTGATCTGGATTGTATCGTTTCTGATATTCGGCCGGCAATTCGAGTCGCTCGGGCAAGAGAGTTGGCGCCTGATCGACGAGCGTATTCTTACCCTTGTTACTTTTCAGTAAGTCAAACGAGTCATAGAGTTGCCCCGTAACGGTATATGACCGATAAGCCAATTTATCTTTATCGACCGAAATTATCTGAAACAACTGCGTATTCGAAGCTGCCCGGTCCATCCAGTCCTGCAGACCAATGTCGTACATTTTTGGCCCACTCACCGACACCACATATATAGGTCCATTAGGGTGCTTACGACTGGTTCCCAGCGGCATATTGAGCCCCCGGCCATAGGTATGGTCATGGCCCTGTAAAACCAGATCAACCCCATACTTTCGGTAAATCGGCTCCATCCGGTTGCGCCACTCGTCATTATCACGCCCACTCTTGGTCGAATAAATAGGATGATGATGAACCACAACTGTCCATCGATTCGGGTTTTTGGTCAGAACGTCCGTTACCCAACCAGCCTGCAGGTCCAGCACAGTCGAATCGAGCAGAGCCGCCTGCGAGTCCAGCGAAATAAAGCGAACGCCCTGATAATCGAAGAAGTAGGCTGTCTCTTTTAACCGCTCCGGGCCGTTTTCGGGCAATACAAACGACGGTCGCCAATGGTACGAGACCCGGCGTTTGCCGGAAGAATCCAGGAAATATTCGTGGTTACCTGGCGTAGCCAGCGTTGGCACCATGCCGTTGATCCAGCCACCGGCCTCAAACCATTCGCCCCATTGCCAGTCGGCATTCGATGTGGTAATCAGATCTCCGGCATGAATCATAAGCTGAGCTTTGGGTAGCGTCGAATAAGCGCCACGTATAGCCCGCGACCAGAGCGACCGAATATCGTTCTGAGCATCGCCGAAATAGTAAAACGAAAAAGGAGACGGCCGATCTTCAGCCGTTTTAAAATGAAACCACTCGCTCCAATATGTGCCATTGCCCACCCGATAGCTGTACTGAGTAGCCGGTTTCAAATTCCTGAAATGCACCGAGTGGTACAAAACCTGCTTGCCTTCTATGACGATGCTTTCGGTCGAAGCCGGAATGATAGCGGCTTTGGCCACGAATTCAGGCGATGGATCTGCCTCAATGATAGCCCCAACAGCTTTGGTTATCGTCGAATCGGTTCGCCAGTTAACAGACTGCGATGTGGCCGGGTTGTCCTGCCAACCCAAAATAATCCGATCCGGATAAGGGGTTGGCACATATGACTTATGCGTCTGCGCTGCAATAGATAACGGGAGCAGTAGAAGGGCTACCAGTTCAGGGTATTTAATTTTGAAGAACATACAATCCTTGAATGAGGAATAATCCAGCTATTACCTGAGTACAGAGCAATATACTGATTTTCCAGTGCAACCTCACCGGCCCTGAAGGAATGCAGAACATGTTCTTCAGTTTAGCCGAAACTTTTAACTACGCTCATCAATCAGGCAATATGATCGTTCAGAGTGATGGTTAGTGCCTACTGGCTTGATTCATTCGCCAATGCACTCATAACTGTAGAGTTTCTAGCCACCTTATTCCGAGAAAAGCGTCAATCCTATAAAGGTCAGCTACCTGACAATAAAATTACAAGCTGCCTGATTTGCTTTTGCTAAAGGTAATTGTTCAGAATAATCTAACCTTCACTGTGGAAGCATAACAGGTACTCTATCCACTAACTCAACCTTCGACTCTAAAAATTGAATGATTTTCAGCAACGATTCGTCTATAGACTCCTCAACGGTATCGACCACAACATCAGGAGCCGTAGGGGGCTCATATGGAGCGCTAATACCAGTAAAATCAGGAATAATGCCATTTCTCGCCCTAGCGTAGAGCCCCTTCACATCCCGATTTACACAAGCTTCGATAGTACAATTTACATAAACCTCAATAAATCTGTCCAGACCAGCCTTATTCCGAATGGCATTTCGCCCCGCTTCGTATGGAGAGATAAATGCAGCAATAACAATCAATCCAGCATCCAGCATTAACTTAGCTGTTTCACCAACGCGTCTTAAATTTTCCTCACGATCTTCTTCACTGAACCCCAAGTCATTACATAAGCCATTTCTGATGTTATCACCATCTAAGATACAGACTTTATAGCCCCGGCAAAACAGATAATGTTCCAGCCGCAAAGCCAGTGTGCTTTTACCGGAGCCCGATAAACCAGTTAGCCAAATCAGTCTCGGCTCCTGCATCATAGCAGCCTTTCGCTGCGCATATGAGACATGCGACTCAATGAGGAGAATGCTATCACTACTCATCATGTTTAAATTTAAAGGTAGCAGGCAATAAAAGCAGGCTCACGGTTTAGTTGATAATTACAAAGAATAAACCAAACCCACTCTAAAAAGTGAAAGGTTAATAAAACCCAAGCAAGAAGCTGAATTGTGCCTCAATTCATCACCCGATCCAGTAACTTTTGGGTGACTTTGCGTCCATTGAAATACTCCTCGGCCAAGGCTCGGGCAGCGGAGCAATGTTTATCATAATCTAAAGCTACCTTTTCTACACACTTGATTGCACCGGCCAAATCAGTAAAACGCAGATATCCTTCATCGTGTGGAAGAAAGGCACTTGGACCAGTATCTTCAAGTACAACAGGCTTTCCACTAGCCAGGTAACAAATGGTCCGATCGCTTACCCAGGCATTCTGCATCTTGACATACGCTGGCTTCGCACAACTAAATTCCCCGAACGATTTTTGAATATAGTCCTGATATTTTGCTGCTGAGGATGTTACAATGTTACTCTCAGAAACACGCCAACCAAGATTTTCAAGCATGTTACGTTCATTTTGACTGTTTTCTCCAAGATAGATACAGAGCTCTAGCTCTTTGGTGGTATGGTTTGGCAAATCCAGAAAAGGAAGAAAACCATCTTTTTTACCATTTGCGTACAACTCTCCGTCTAGTTCATCCCATGACGAATACCAGTGGGAAACAGTTGTAAAAGGGGCATCAGCAGCAGCTTTGATCACCGGCCAAGCTTCCAGCGAAACACAAGGGGGGATATGAATCCAGGAAACAGTAGCATTAATCGACTTTAAGTAAGAAGGTTTAATATTCTCACCAATTGTAAAGTAGTAATCGTGCTTCCTTATGTTTAAAACGCCATTTTTTACCCAAACCTGCACCTGACCAGGATCGATATCCAATAAGGCCGTTCGTTTAAATTTTCGAAGAACCTCATCAGACATTTCGTAATATTGGTTTACTAAAATATCTGACTCAACACTAGCAAAGTCAATATCCAAGCAACCACAAAGCTTCTCAGCAGGTATAGGACCTTCAACTGGCAGCCAAAGAGCCACATCATTTGACAAGCCATAAGGCGATAACCGATTCTTAAGATTAACCACTAATTCATTAAGCTTGTCGACAGGTGTATCTTTATACACAGCTTCCAACCAAATAACCCGACAACCTAAAGATTTAAAGCTAAGAGCCCAGTTTAAATACAACCAGAGATTACCTCCACCCTCGGGATAATAAAGAGTAGTTACTGTCAAACAAACTGTTAAACTCATGATATTAATGAAATGAATCTATTCAACAAAGAACTCTACACAAGAGCAAAATCACATTATTAAACTTTATACAAATCATGCTTATATATAATCAAACCTTCTTTACCGGCTCAATCTCAGTAGGCACAAATGTGTCTATTCCATAAGAAGTACTTTTCAGAATAGGTTTATATTCAAACTTCTTTTTAAGATTATTCAATGGCTTCTCAATAAGCAACCAGGAAACGGTGCAAACAAAAATAAGGAACAATAGCTCTTTGAGAAAGCCAACTGTCGATTTAAGGCTACTAGGAATGTAAGCGTCAAAAGAAAGATCAAGGCCTACAGAAGCCAGGTTTTTAACAATCCATAACAATATCACCGGCGTAAAGAAGTGGTATAGGTACATACCATAACTTATTCTACCAATTCTTATAAGCCATTTATTTTTTAGGACATAATTAGCAACTAGACTATTATTAACAAATAAGCAATAATATATAATAGTTACAGCTAATAAAGAGTGAATAGTCCTAATTGGCAAAAAGGTATAATTATATAAGCTTAAGATAAAAATAACTAAAACAAAAAATAGTATAATGCTATACAAAGGACGAATCTTGGAAATAATGTCTTGACGGTAAACTACTAAATAAGACAAGAATGCACCAATAGCAAAAGAATCGAAACAAGCGGGGGTTAGTACAAATACCCAATAACCGCTACCAGTAAAAATATAATTAGAAGAAATTCCAATAATTAAAAATAAAGCAATAAGGTAAGGAAGGAGTTTTCTATTAACCAGAATAATAAGCCAAGGCCAAAGCAAATAGAATTGTTCTTCAACAGCTAATGACCAAAAGTGAGAAAGGTTAGAAAAAAATTGTTTCGAATAAAACAAGAAATTAGCAGTGTATGTAAAATAGTATATCCCATCTTCTTTAACAGTAGGATTTTCTGCTAATAATAAAATAATTAGAACAAGGTAGTAAATAGGAAAAATCCTAAGAGTTCTTCTGACATAAAAGTTTTTGAAAACTGTTGAAATGTCAAGTACGCTACTTTCTACCTGCTTTTTTGACCTCAAAAGTATGGCTGTAATAAGATAACCACTTATAACGAAAAAGATGTTGACGCCAAGAGAACCATTTGGCAAAATATTCAGTAACGAATCCTTAGGCAGCCAATGATGAAAAATGACTAACAAAACAGCAATCGCTCTGATGCTATCAAGCTCGGGAATGTACTCGCTTACTTTGTAACGCTTATCATCAATAATACTATCACTCCTTTGCTGATTAAATAAGTACAACAGCAGTAACGGCAGGAAACCCGCTAGAAAAATAAAATAACCGGGTTTAAAAAATACTTCATCAGAGAAGGTAACAAAAAAGGATTCTTTACCCGCTCCACCTGTATCCCAAATGTCAATCGAGTTTCCTTTTTTATCCTTACGTGATACCATCCAATAATTTAGTATCGTTTTGTTTGGTAAACTGATTGCGGTTTTAAACTGACCATCAACAATATTTAACTTTGTATATACCAAACCAGCCTTAACATAAGAACCCTGAGGCCGGAACTCTTCAGGTGGCAATTGCGAATAATTTATACCCCATACCATAAATACCTCTGAGGCAATATTAGAAGTATAAGTAATCTCCTTCTTAACAATTCTTTTCTCTTCCCATTCTTTAGAAAGAAAATAGCATTTTATACAAGCTATCGATATTATTAAAAGCAGCCCATACTTCATTAAACCCTTCATAAGCTATAAAGAATTGGCAAATCAATACCATTCAACATTCTCTTTTATTACTTTAGCCGGAACACCTCCAGCCAAACATCCAGCTGGAATGCTCTTGTTTACAACAGCACCTGCTGCAATAACAGCACCGTCACCAATTTCGACACCCTTCAAAATAGTCACATTCATGCCTATCCACACTTTATTTCCAATTTTTATAGGCTGATTTATTATATGACCTGGAGTATTTATAAAATGGTTATCTGAATCTCGAATGGTAACATTTGTAGAAATAGCAACATTGTACCCAATTTCAATTCTGGAAAAACAGCTAAGATGTAAGTTATTACTAATATAGCCACTTCCTAAAATCAGGGTTGCGTTAGGGCAAACATAAATTTGCGCACCTGAGTAGATTACAAAATCTTCCTTCACCTGAAGTGTAGCACCCTCACTAACACCTATAAGAGAAGGGAACGGATCTCCCTTAATCCAGGGTTTATTAAAATACAAACGTCCGTTCTCAAAAGTTATTTTTGCTGTCTCGTGAATCTCTGCAACTGCATTCTTATAAAGGATGAACTTGCCGTCAGCAAGAGTTCTACCTTTAGGGCGCTTCTTTAGAATGGACTGTAAATCCTTAAAAAAAATTTGTGCTATGGAAAAAACCTTCATTCGCTCGATTTCCACTTGAACCTAATAACAAGCATTAAAAATGCTTGTAAAAAAATTTAAAAGTTTTAAATAACTATTTTGCTCTTAAAACTTATAGACTATAATACGGTCGTTCTGAAGTATCTTTTTACAACTTTGATTCAAATATTCAGTCATTCCTTTAAAATACCCAAGCCACCAGAAAGAAGGCCAGGCAAAAACTATAGAAGCAACACCAGACTTCCTCTGCCGCTCTAGCTCAGTAATTGCCTCATCATCAGTACTTGGTGGGCCCCAATACTGCCCTTCTTTCTCGAGGAAGGGCAAAACTTTTCTAGTTCCAAGTTTATTACCTATTGCCCACTCTCCTTGATCCACCAAGATAATTGGTTTGTCTTTATTAAGAACATCATTTATTTCAACAACAGAATCGATAATGCGACTTGCTGATGTACTCATCGTAAGTAGCTCCGGTGCAACGTCTATACCAAGTCTTTCAAGATACTTCTGGCCCGGAGCACTTGAATAATCAAAATAGTATATACTTGATAAAAACAGCTTCGATTGCAGCTTATATCCCTTACTATATAAAAACTCAAATATTTGACTTGATGAAATACCATCCATCGTCACGTCATCTTCTATTATAACAAAGTTAAAATTGTACTTCTCAAAATTAACCGTTTTTAAAATTCTTAAGTCAAGGCCTTCAACGTCTATAGACAACATATCAAAGACCTTACTATTAGGATATGTGCTTTCAATGATTTTATTAAGAATTGAAGTTCTCAACTTTCTTTTTTCAATTATTCGGATATCTCCTTTTCCGTCCCACTGCTTTGCATGTTCTTTAGAAAAAGTATTTAATTCAGGTTGATTAAACATATAAAATATCAATTCCTCCTCCTTGTCAAAGACTGGAGCTTCAATGTTGATATCATGAGGCCTAACTTTATTGAATAAACTACTACTTCCAGGTGTAGCCTCTATATTAATACCTCTCCATCCAGCACAGTAAAATTTGTATGTATTGGACAGCTTTATAGGATGATGCGCCCCAACATCTATATAAGACCCTGAATAGTTAATATTATGCAGTATCCTTTCTATTAATACGTCCTCTCCTTCCTGTGAATAACAAAGCTTTCCCTCATACATAACTTTCCGACTTTTGCACGTTCTAATTTTAAACAGTTTGCACGAATTATGGACAAATACGAAACAAAATATTTAACAAACAGTCTCTTCTAAGCTAAAGCCTAACAAACGCTCGTTATTCAGAATACACCTGTAAGTTGTTCTTAGGTATTCGTACATACCTGCATAATACTCCAACAACCAAAATGAAGTCCAAACAAATATTATTGCTTTTACTCCATTGCTTTTTTGTCGCTCGATTTCTTTTATTGCAGCTTCGTCACTGGGTGGCTGTCCATTATACATTCCATTGAACTCCATAAAAGGAAGATGATACCTATCAGATAGCACTACATTAGCTTTCCAATGATTCTCATTGGCTAGAACAAACGAGGCCTTTACTGGAATTACCTCGGATATTTCCTTTAGAGAACGACCAAGCTGATGATACCAGGTTTCCGGCCATTGCGTCGTGTCAACGTTGATTCCCATTTCCTTTAGATGGTTATTAAGCAAGCCACAGGTATACTCATACCGTAATACTATCTCATTAGCAAGCTTATCTAATGGCTTTGATGTCATATTACCTCCATGAACACGGTAATAGCCTTGGGGCTCCAATATTCTTTTAATCTTCCCAAATATTGGCACTAACAAAATCAAATAATAATCAGCGCAGCCTTTATACTCCTCCTCTGGTATTGGAAAAACTTTGTTTAAAAAGTTCCTCGACCAGGCATTCCCGCTTGTTGGTGGTTGTATGTTCTCCATACTACCGGGACCATTTTTAATTATCGATTCCAGAATATTACCTTCAGCTAGGGAAAGCTCAGGTTCAATCCTACCGGTTTCTTTTCCATCCGAACCGATTATTGCTAACGCGTAATGTACTTTTACTACATCTGGCTCACTCACCAATCTTACTACTTCTTCTACTGTAGTTGGAAAAAGTAAATCATCCGAATCTAAAAAAATGACAAACTCCCCACGGCTTACATTAAATCCGGCGTTAAATGCTGAAGCTTGTCCCCCATTTTCCTTAAGAATTGGAACAATACTGTCCCCAAACCTTTGTATCATTTGTCTAGACTCATCGGTTGAGCCGTCATCAACAACTATTACTTCAACATTCTGATAAGTCTGATTAAGCGCACTGTTAATCGCATCTTCCAAAAATCTGCCATAGTTGTAATTGTTAACTATGATGCTAACCAAGGTGTCTGTTCCCTTAATGGCATATTTACGTTCTTCCCTGTTCATTTCCTGGATTCCGTAATTTTAGCTTGACTGTCCGGTTTTACACCTTCTCAAGTTTAAAACCGACTAAGCGTTCGTTGTTTATCAGACAAGTATAGTTAGACATCAAGTAGTTATACATACCTGAGTAATGCTCCAGCCACCAGAAGGTAGGCCAGGCAAAAAATATATAGGCTGAACCTTTTGTACGTTGCCTTTCTATTTCCTCTATGGCTTGGGTATCATTAGCAGGTGGTCCCCAGTATTGGCCATTTTGCTCTATAAACGGAATGCGGTACCGGCCCGCGTGTATATGGCTTGTCCCCAACTGCCCTTCATCAGCCAGAATAAAACTGGCCTGCGATGGAACAACATCGGTTATCTCTTGTATTGTAGTGTGAATCTGGTGGTACCAGGTATCTCGTGCCCAGGTAGCCGGATTAACGATAATACCTTTTTTCTTTAGGTGGTTGCTTACTATTTCACAGGATTGTTCAAATCTGAGAAGCGACTCCTTCAGGTACTCATCCAGAGGATTTAAACTGTAATTACTTCCGTGAACCCTGTAATATCCTTGTGGTTCTGCAACACTCCTTAAGTGCCCGTATATAGGCGCAAGTACAAATAAGTACTGGTCTGTACACGTTTTAAACCCGGCTTCAGGAATTGGAAAGACTTGCTCCAGAAACTTTCGTGACCAGGCAATACCACTAGTGTTTGGACTATAGGGGGGGCCACCGCAATGATTTGGGCCATACTGAACTACTTCATCAAATAAATCGCCTTCAGCAAGCGGATATTTAGGGTCCACATCCCCTGTCTTATTTCCACTGGCATCTATTTTCCATAACGGCCAGTGTACTTTGGCCATCTTATCATTTGTGAAGCACGCTACTGCCTTTTCAACCGCTGTCGGCAGCAACATATCATCTGAATCCAGAAAAATGATTACCTCTCCACTGCTTATCGCAAAACCGGCATTAAAGGCAGAAGCCTGACCGCCATTCTCTTTAAGAATGGGAGTTATTCTATCTCTATATTCCCTTATAACGGCCGGTGAGTCATCTACTGAGCCATCGTCGACGACAATTACTTCAACAGTAGGGTAAGTTTGGGCTATAGCGCTGTCAATGGCATCTCTGAGAAAGTGGCCATAGTTATAGCTGCTTATAATTATACTGACTAATGGATCTTTTCTCATAACGTTAAATCCTACAGTAGGACAATTCTTAATAGCTACAGTACTGCGCTACTCTGCTCAATATGCTCATGCACTGCTGTATTGGATTGTAAACCAAAGCCAATTAGCCGTTCATTGTTAATAACGCAGAGATAATTTGCTTTTAAGTAGTCACGCATACCTGTGTAATAGTCCAGCCACCAGAAGGCAGGCCAGGCAAAAAATATAAATGCTGAACCCTTGGTACGCTGCCTTTCTATTTCCTCTATAGCCATTGAATCATTAGCGGGTGGGCCCCAGTATTGACCATTTTGCTCTATAAATGGAACCCGATGCCGATTTGCCAGCGTATCGCCAGTTGCCCAATAGTTCTCATCAACCAGAATAAAACGATGTGTTGGAGGAACCAATGCAACAATTTCCTGCATAGATGCATGGATCTGATGGTACCAGGAATTACGTTTCCAGGTGTTTGCGTCAACAGGAATGTCCTGGGCTAACAGATGATGATACAGTGCTTCCCATGATTGGTCAAACCAGCCAAAAAATGTCTGTAAATAAGCATCAGCAGATTTGAGCGTATCATTACTACCATGTACCCGATATAAGCCCTGAGGCTTAGAAATAGTACGCACCTGGCCATATACCGGGGCTAATACGAATAGGTAGAAATCGACACCGCCTGTTTTAAAATCGGATTCAGGTAAAGGAAAGACCTGATCAAGGAAAGACCGGGACCAGGCATTTCCGCTGGTAGGCGACCCAACGGCAGTACCGCAGAAATAAGCTGGTCCATGCTGGATAAGTTGTTTAAGTAGGTCTCCCTGAGCTAACGGATGCACAGGAACAATTTCTCCGTTTTTCCCTCCTGAGCCGTCAATACGCCACATCGGCCAATGTACTTTAGATACATCAGGATTATTAAAACTTAGCACCACCTGTTCAATAGCTGTTGGTAACAGCATATCATCAGAATCAAGGAAAACAATTATCTGTCCCCGGCTTGCTTTAAACCCCTCGTTGAAAGCAGATGCCTGACCACCATTTTGCTTTATAATGGCTATAATAGTATTTCCATATTCCTGAATGATAGCCGGAGAATCATCCGTTGAGCCATCATCTACCACAATGATTTCGGTATAGTCGTACGTCTGATGAAGCGCACTGTCAATAGCCTCCCTCAGAAAACGGCCATAATTGTAGTTATCAATGATTATGCTGACTAAAGGACGATGATTCATAACAGAAAGCTAAACACCTAACTCGCTTAAAAACTTACTTAATACCTTTTTGGACTCCAGGTACTCACAGGCTATTTCGTAGGCCTTTTGGCAATGCCATTGGTAGTTACTTTCAATGGTTTCTATCGCTAACTGGGCTTCAGTAACGTCATTTACAGCAAACAGCCCTTCGCCAACTGGCAAATAATCACTAAAACCAGTATCCTGCACTACAACTGGGCGCCCACTTGCCATGTAAGCCGCGCTTTTGTCACTGAACCATCCGGACTGCGTTGCCGTATACATATTCTTACAAACACTGAACTCTCCCCGGCAACTCGACAAATACTGCTGGAAGGTATCAAACGTGAAGGTTACTGCCTGAGCATTGTTGATTTGCCAGCCGACCTTTTTCAAGGACTGCTCGGTATCTCCGTTAATTCCGGACACGGCTACTTCCAAAGGCGAGTCAACCAACTGGGGTAGGGACACAAACTTGGTAAACTCAATATCCTTATGCCCGTATACCACCCCATTATACTCCACACAATCATACGACTTCCAGTTCATGATGGTAGAATATGGAGCCTTTACTGGCGGTAATTGCCGGTTGAACAAACTGGTGCTGACTGGATTAAAAATATAACCCCAATTAATACCGCCCGTCGGTATTATGTTGCCGGTTTTTCCGACGTTCATCCCGTTCGTAAAATACCGGTCGTAAACCGGTATACGCATTGCGTGCTTCAACGCATAATCCAGGCGAATATGTGAATACGCTGGATCTACGTCGATGTATACCCGTAAACCAGCCAAAGCAGATTCTTCTTCCCAGCTACCATGCGCTCCGGATTCAATATAGACATCGGCACGACGGAATATGTCGTTCACCTGCTCTCTGGATAGACCATGGTAGATGTCGCCATTTTCGACAAAACACCAGTTTTTCACTAACCCATACCGGGCCAGCAGGTCTGAAACTATTTTTACGCCATAGGTGCAATCGTCACTGAGCACTCCTTCAACCGGGTTGTAACAGGAATTTGGATAGGCATATTTCTCAACCATGTATACCTCATGTCCGAGTTCTTTGAAGCCGACCAGATACTGCAATGCCCAGGAAAGATTACCGCCTAACGGGTAACGCACCATGTAGGAGCCGATAACAATCGTCGCCATTCTTTACTATACTATGTCAAACAGGTACTTGTCTGGCCTGTGAGGAATCTAAAGCCAGCTCTTTTTTCGAATCCACATGCGCAAGTATATCCGACAGAATTTTCCCGCTATCGAAGTACTCGCGGGCAATTTCACGGGCAGCTCTGGAATGTTTTTCATAATTACCCGTAACCTCCTCTACCGCCTGTGCGGCTGTATCCAGGTCGCTGATGGCCAATACGCCTTCACCCGCCGGAATATATTTTGACCATTGGGTATCCTGCGTCAGTACCGGCCGGCCCGATGCCAGGTATACCGCCGACCGTCCGGAGAACCAGCCGCTGTTGGACTTGATATAGGTCTCTTTGGTGACCGAGAACTCCGCAAATGACGACTGGACAAAGTTTTTGTAATTTTCCTTATCCGAAATCAGGTGGTTTGGACTTAGAATATCCCAGCCGCGGTCCATCAGATTATTTATCGACTGCGCGGTTGCAGCATCCTTCGGACGGTTGATGATAATCTCAAATTTCTGTTTAGAAACCGTCGGCAGGTCAAAGAATTTTCTGAACTCTTTGTTCTTTTGCCCCCAAGTTTCGCCCTCGTAAATGAAGTCGGGCCGCTCCGTCCAGTTCATGATGGATGTAAAGCCAAACTTACTTTGGTTGGTAAACGGCTGGTCCCAGAAGTCGGTGCAAATGGGCTTTTTGGTAGTCAGCCAGTTATACTCAAACTGGGGAATTCGACAGTCGGGTTTGCCGATGTTCAGACCGAAGGTGAAGAAGAGGTCATGTCCGTGCATGTAATCGCGTGAGTACTCTGCTTCCGTCCCGCCAGCTTCCATCTTCAGGTGGTACTGATACTGAGTAAACATCGGGTCGGTGTCAATCAGGATCTTCACCGGAATTTTCCGGTATTCATCCCGCCATACGGTTGATGATGAGACATTGATGTACACATCGGCGGTTTCGCATACCTCTTTTAGTTTGCTGTCCGACAGGCCGAATGTTTTACCAGTGGCCACATCCCGGTAGGCCCAACGATCCTCCATGCCAATTTCAGCCATCGCCTTCTTCAGGTACTCTACGCCAAAGGTGCAATCGTCCCAGCTATCACCCGACGCCTGATAAACCGGATAGAGTTGGGTATCTTCGATGTAATACACATCATGCCCCAGTAACTTCAATCCCAGCGGATACTGCAGGTAATCCCAGGTGGCACCACCCGTTGGAAATAAACCGATAAAGCCGCCTACTACTATTCTCATCTTCTCCATATCGTTAAGTTGTTTTTGGTCAATCCTATGGGAGTTTATCTGTCACCTAATTCAGCATGGCAAAGGCTTTCTGCCGGTTTTCCGGTGTATCGGTTGGTTCAAGAAATCGGATAATCCGGCCGGGATTCCCCACCACTACAGCATAAGGCGGCACATCTTCCGTCACAATAGTCTTGCAACCGATGATAGCTCCCCTGCCAATGGTAACACCGGGTAAAATTACCGCTTCAAAGCCGACCCAGACATTCTCCTCAATGACAACCGGCTGTGGGTCAATGGACTCCAGATGGCGGTTTGGCGAGTGGGCGGCTGCTTCGAGCATTTGCCGCCGAATAGCTGGTGATTGAGTCCGTTCTGTCACCCAGCTATCAGTAATGACAGAACCCCACGAAAACATACAATGGTCGTGTATCGTGACCAACCTGTTGCTGATGATGCGGGTACACTGAAGCACCACAAACCGGCCCACTCGGATTTCACCGTTTTTCCCCGTCGTGAAAATGCCGTGACCGTAGTTGCCGCTGGCGTAGCCTAGCGAAAAGCCAACCGGCTTTTCGGAAAAGAAGGTCGTGAATGAATACGACGTATCTGGATACGCCATTTCTTCTAAGACAATGTTAGGCGGGAGCGGGTTTGGAAACCAATCGCCTTCGATGAATACCTCACCGGTGCTACTTTCCACAACAGGTTGCGCCAGGTTCTTATGCATAGTTGGGAATCTCTATCTGGGCAGGGTTGCCAGAAGCAATCGCTCCGGCCGGAACGTCTTTCAGCACTACCGCACCGGGCTGGATAACGGCACCTTTACCAATGGTTACGCCTTTCAGAATGGTCGCATTGAAACCAATCCAGACTTCATCCTCAACAATTACAGGAGCCGAGTCAAACACCGGTCGTAAGGCTTTGTTGCCAACCGTCGAAATAGCCAAGGTATCAGCTATGCGGGCGGCCGGGTCGAGCGGGTGAAAATCCGTATCAACAATGGTTACGCCACCAGCAATAAATACGTACTTGCCAATGCTAATCTGCCGGGAAGCTGCCAGACAGGCACTGGAGATATAGCTGTAGTCGCCGATCTCAATATACCCGTTCTCTTCGGTAGCCAGAGCCGGACTTTGCAGCGTAACATGGCTGCCTATCTTCAAGCCAACGGGCAGTTTTGAGAAATACTTCTTGAAACTGGCGGATGAATCGATCACTGTATTTTCACCTACCTGTATATTAACTGGTATTGGGAAGTTACACCAATCTCCTTCGATGGCCTTACCAGGAAGCAACTGATGAAATAACTGTCGGGGTGTTACCTGTGTTTCCATACATTTATTAATCTACTTCCTGATACTTATACAATTCAGCGTATACCTTTCCTTCATTTACCAGGACTTCGTGCGTACCTTTTTCGGCAATCATACCATCTTTAATGGTGACGATTAAATCAGCATGGCGAATAGTTGATAACCGGTGTGAAATGATGAAGATGGTTCGTCCCTTCGAATAAGATGATAACGATTGGAAGATCCGAGCCTCTGTCTGCGCATCCAATGCTGACGTAGGCTCATCAAGAATTAGAATTGATGTATTTCTCAGAAAAGCCCTGGCTAATGAAATTCGTTGTTTCTCTCCTCCTGATAAGGAAACGCCACCCTCACTAGCAATAGTATCGTACCCTTCGGGTAACCGGCTTATAAAATCATGAGCCTGCGCGGCTTTTGCCGCCTTTATTATTTCCTCCCTTGATGCATTCGGATTCGCAAAGGCAATATTATCAGCAAGGGACATTGGAAAAATAAAGGAGTCCTGAAGTACCAGCGTTATATTACTTCGTAAAGATTCCAGCGTTAAATCTTTCAGATTAACTCCATCCAGCGATACCTCTCCTTGCCAGGGATCATAAAAGCGAAGCAGCATCGAAATCATCGATGTTTTACCTGCTCCGGTAGGGCCTACTATTGCCACAATTTGGCCAGGGTCAATTTCCAGATTAAAATTTTCAAGAACT
The DNA here is from genome assembly GCF_039541915.1 of Nibrella saemangeumensis. Classification (NCBI taxonomy): domain Bacteria; kingdom Pseudomonadati; phylum Bacteroidota; class Cytophagia; order Cytophagales; family Spirosomataceae; genus Nibrella; species Nibrella saemangeumensis. Next base: position 71,589 of record NZ_BAABHD010000022.1, on the reverse strand, counting down.
ACTAATCCATTGTTATTATAGCCAAAACTTACATCTTTAAACTTTATATGCCCTTGTACATCTGTCAGTTTAACTGCGTTTGGCTTCTCGTAAATAATTTCCTCTGAGTCTAAAATTTCAAAAACCCGCTTTCCTCTTACATTTATCCCCATAGATTGTTGTACAATACTTGCCAATGAATTTACAGGCCCAAATAAAGCTCCTATATATCCAATAAAAACATACAACTCACCAATAGAAATTTCACCTCCTAACCCCTTATAAGCCCCAATACCTATTATCAGCGCAGTAGCTGTTCCGGAAAGTAAACCTGTAAGCGTATTATAGATAGTTGATATTTTTGTAGATTGGATAGAGGCATCATTCTGGTTGGAAAATAAAGTTCTGTATTTATCCCTGGTAAAGTTTTCTCTAGAATAAGCCTGAACAATTTTTATCGATGTTAAACTTTGTTGAATAAAGGACCAAAGTTTTGCAGATTCCTCATATTGTCGTTCCCCTGAAGTGATAATAGGCTTTTTGAATACTTTTAATAAAACAGCAAAGAAGGGAACGATCGAAATAGCAAGTAATGCCAAGGTTACATTTATGCTTAGCATTATGTAAAACATAGCGAAAAGGGAAACTATCGAAAACAACGTTGGCAGTAAAATTCCGGCAATAACGCCTGAAACGACGTACGTATCGCCCGACAACCGCTGCATTAATTCTCCTACGTGGCTTTTTGAGTAGAAGGATAATGACATTCTCTGTAATTTATCAAATAATTGAACTGAAAGGTCCATCACTAATCGCTGACAAACTTTCGTAGTAACCTGAGTTGAGGCATAACCTAATATAGCGTTACCTACTCCTATCAGAATGGCGGCTGAAACAAATATGATTAATAAACCAACTCTATCTGGAACACCACCAAAAAAATTAAAGATTTGCAGAATACCTCCTGAAAGAGGTTGACCAGAAAGAACATTATCAATAATGAACTTCATTGGTAAAGGGTTAATAACACTTAAACCCACACCAATTAACCCTAAAAATATCAATAAAAATATTTTCCATTTATAGCCCCATGTAAACTGAACTAACCTTAAAAGAACGTTTAAATTGGTTTTCAAAACTTTCATATCATTGATGCTTTTACGTTTGAGCTGTCTGGCTCATTTGACCGTTGTCCCCCCTTGGCTTGCTGGGGTACTACCAGTTTTATCATCATTATTTACCTTTTTAGATACCTTACCATTACCTCCCTTATTTTGCCCAAACTGCCAGTAAAATGAAACCAGTGCAGAGCGGGTTACATTCGCTGAATAAGCATATGAAGTAAAAGTAGGAGCATCCTGAACGCTTTTCTGGCGTACAACCCGGTTGAAAGGCGTATTAACAGATAAATTCAGGCTTGCTCTCCTGTTCAGGATCTCTTTTCGGGCCGAGAACGCATATCCATACCAACCGGAAGACCGTCCCTGTAGAGCGATACGGCCGGAGCTATAATTCCCGTTGGCCTGAACGGTTATGGTCTTTAAGAACCGATAAGAAATAGTAGCAGAAAGATCCCAAATCCAGCCTTCGTTTCCCTGCCTTAGAACAGGACTATAAGAACTAACCCGCTGTAGAGTTCCTCCACCTGCAACTGTCATATTCTTAACGGGTTGAGCATTTGTATTAATCTGGAGACCGGAAACACTCCGGCGAGCAATATTCTGGGGTCGAGATATAGAAACACCCGAAGCATTTACCGTACTAACGTACTCGATAGCATTGTTCGTTTGCCGGAGGTAAACGGCGGTATTCACAAAGATGCCCTTTCCTATAAATGTGCTATAGGCCAGTTCAGATGAATGTGCGAGTTCAGGGTCTAATTCCGGATTTCCGGTTACCAGGTTTTGCGGATTACTGAAGTTTACATAAGGGTTCAGGAACCCAACCTGAGGCCTGGTTATCCGCTGCGTGTAGCTAAGCCTAAGGGTATGTTTGTCTTTAAACTTACGTGATAGCGAAAGATTGGGTATAAAATTTTGGTATTGTCTGTTAACCGAAGTGCTGGTACTAACAAAGTTGCCACCTATAAAGGTATGTTCCAGACGGGCTCCGGTAATAAGAACCCAGTTATTTGCCCTGATTAACCGCAGCGAAGTATACCCTGACAACACCTGCTGTGCGTAGTCAAATTTATTGGAGCGGGTTGGGTCGGATACATAGTTCAGCGATCCATCCAGCGCCTGATCCAAAGTATAGTCACTACCTATGTCTCGCATTATAGCTTTAGCTCCTACTTCCAGTGTAGCCTGTGTAGTATCCTTCCAGCTCCTGAACTGGAACGGATAAGTATAGTCTGATTGAAAGGTCAGTTCGTTAAATTTGCTTAAATTGGTGCTACGCTCCCGGTAGGTGGCTATGTCATCCAACGTAAATTGATCCGAGGTGTAGTAATTTCGATCCGGCGTATGGCTGTACTGCGCCAAAACAGAAAACTCCGGATCTGGTCCCTTTCGAGGGACATAATGGCCTACAGCCTGTAGGTCTTGCGTATTAGGTATCGGAATTGTAGTATATACAATTTGTCTCCTTTTGAATGTCTTAGTATATCCCAGATTGACTTCGCCATTTCTGTAGAAATCATTAAAGTCAATAGCACGCTTAAACTCCTGAAGCGTGCTCCCGTTGTTCGTTGAGAGTCGACTATACAGGCTGCTATTAAATGGAGAGTTACCTCCCCAACCGCTCAGCCACATATTGATGCGGGTAGTTGAGTCTAGATCATAATCCAGATTTATACCAATATTGCCGCCAAGACCAGTATTATCGTATTTGCTACGCTGAAACAGATCATTGGCTGGTTGTCCATCTACCAATGTAGTCCGGTTGGCTTCACTGTACCCGATGGACCGGTACTGGTAAAGCCCTCCAGTAGCAGAAATACCTAGCTTTTTCTCTTGTACATTTACATTGCCGCCAATCGATCGGGAAAGATTACCTACCGATGCATACGAGCTACCATTGAATCCTTCCCACCGTTTTATTGTAATAATGTTGATGATACCTGCCGTACCCTCGGCATCATACTTGGCGCCGGGGCTGGTAATCACTTCCACCGATTTGATATTACTGCCGGGAAGCTGCCGCAGGGCATCGGCCTGGTTACGGGCCATCATCGCCGAAGGCTTTCCATTTAAAAAAATCCTGAAATTGCCACTCCCCCGGAGCTGCACGTTGCCGTTCAGATCCACGCTTAGCATGGGCACTTTCCGCAACACATCGGCTGCCGACCCGCCCACGTTCGAAATGTCTTTTTCGGCATTATACACCAGCCGGTCACCTTTGTCTTCAATCAGAGCCCGCTGACCGGTTACGGTTACCTCCTTCAGCATTTTGGTGTCGGGCCGTAGCCGGATTCCTTTCAGGTCTAGCGCATTAGCTCTCTCGCTTAGCGATACATTAAATAGCGTTTTCGGCTGATACCCTACGCTTGTGATAACCAGCTTATAAGTACCATAAGGGATCTGCCCCAGTAGGAATGCGCCCTGCTCATCGGCCACCGCCCCCATAACCAGTTTGCCGGCCGGATTCATCAGCGCAACCGAACTGAACGGCACCGGCTGACCATTCACGGAGTCCACCACGCTACCTGCCATTTTCCCGAATGTCTGCGGCATAGACGGAGCCACAGGAGAAGTCGGCACTCCGCCTGCAGGCGTCTGCGCCATTGCTTCTACTGTTATCAGCAGACCGTATACCAAACAAAACAGGATTTTCATTAAGCGAAGAGAAAACACAAAACAGACCTAAACGACACTCGGAGTAACTTTATGAGGACGAACCGTAACCGGGTTTTCGTCCGGGTACGACAGCGCAACCAGGGCTGTCTCCTTTTCCGGTCCGGCAGTCACTTCAGCCGGAGTTTCTGCTACAACAGGCGATACAGCCACCGGTTGTTGAAAGGCATCGGTAAACGCCACCATTGCTCTGGCGGTACCCGTAAAGAAGCCGACCATCAGCATAATACTCAGCACGCCAAACAGGACACCAATACCATAGGCCTGATACCAGACTGCGAGCATGGTTAAAGCCAGCGTTGAGACGAAGAGTACACTGCTAAGAAGCGAATAACTGGCCCGACATCGGAACCTTAGTAACTGCTTGCCCGCTCCGTGTTCTTCAATCGTGAGCAGCCCCCTGACGGAGGAGAAAAAGCTGCCGCTAACCTGCAGATCCCAGGCGTCGAACTCGCCACCGGAACGAACCCGCACATCGGTCGATCTCAGATGGCGTTCTATATCAGCCAGCCAATCCTCCTGAGCCCGCCAGGTTTCGGACCATCGTGTTGCATGGAAGGTACGCGCAAACAGGTGCCGCCAGTGATAGCGGGCCGGTCCCCGCTTCCGCCAGGGTGTCAGTCCGTAGGCAAACCGACCGTATAACCGCGCCAGTGGCTGGATTACGTGCAGCCAGGTTGTCAGAAGCCAGAAACGCCCCTGCTGACCACTGGTCGGTGCTTTATACGGCGCTTTAGCCGCACTCACACCTGCCTGGATGAGTACAATCGCCAGGGTAGCGACAAAACCCGGTAGGGCCCACAATAAGGGTGCCCAAACGAGCCCAAGAACTGAGAGTAATCCTAAAACGCCCGTCAACAGATACCATTCCGGCATCAGCGGCAGGCAGGCTACCAGACTTGGGGCCGGCTGGTACACCGATTGGAACGGCGCACTGCCCCAAATGCCGTGGAAGATCTTTCGCCGTCGCAGTTCCAGCGGTTGTGTAACGCCGTTACCGTAAATACGTCCGCCCCAACTCAGGTGGCCTAAGGTATTATACTTCTCGGGCCACTTCTTTTCCAGGAGCGCTTCTGCCCGGCCATACCCTTTCTGTTGCTTCCAGTAAGCTTTTAGGGAGTTACGCCGGTGGTGCCAGACCGTGGCCGACGGGTGAAAGCCAATGGTATACCCCTTCTGCTGTACGCGCCAGCAGACGTCCACATCGTCGCCGGCCGCCCGGTAAACAGGATCAAACCCACCAATTTCCAACAGCACATCCCGCCGGAACGACATATTGCAGCCAGGAATGTGCTCGGCTATTTCATCAGTTGTCAGCACGTGAACCGGGCCGCCCGGCGCATGAAACACACTCGTAGCAATAGGGCCATCATGCTCGGGCAGGAGATTGGGGCCACCAATGCCGGCATGATTAGTAGTCAGGTAGCTGTATGCTAGGTAGCGCAGCCAGTGCGGGTCCGGATACGCATCATCGTCAAGGTAGGCCACAATATCGCCGGTAGCAGCCTGCATACCCGTGTTGCGGGCATTGCTCAACCCCCGGTTGGGCGTGGAAATCAGACGGAACGGGTATTTACTTGCAATTTCGTCCGTCTGGTCGGTAGAACCGTCACTGACGACTATGACTTCAAAATCAGGGTAGTCGACCTGCATCAGGCCGTTCAGGCAGTCGCGGATGGTAGCGGCTCCGTTGTAGCTACAGACCACCACAGAGATCTTCGGCAGTTTGGTTTTTGTGGCAAAAGGCGCATCGGCAAACGCTTTCGTGACGGTATGCAGCGCTTTTTTGGGTTGCCGCTGTCGGTTGACCAACCCAAAATCCCAATCCTCAATCTCAAAACCGCCCCGCCACCATTCATCGGTCCAGGCAAAAACAAAAGTCCCGGCACAGCCTTTACCAAAGATGGTGCGTATCTGCCAGTCGAGTACCTCCGCCTGCTTTTCCTCACCATTGCGCATACTGTCCAGGCCAATTTCAGCCAGCACCAGGGGCCGGTCACCCGTCAGGTTGTGCAGCCGCGAGAGGTAAACGCTTAATTTTTCCTCCGTCTCCAGATAAACATTGAAGCAGTCGAAGTCCAGAAACGGCAGCGCGAGATATTCGGTAGTAGGGTAGTTTACGTACGTTACCAATCCTTCCGGATCAACGGCTTTGACGGCCTGGTAAAGCTGGTGTAGAAACTGTTCAATGCGTTCGGGACCATACCAGCGGACAATTTGCGCCGGAATCTCGTTACCGATGGTGTAACATAATACAGCTGGGTGTCCGTTGCAGGCGTTAACCCCCTGCTGAACACGGTGGATGATATCCTTCACCCGCTGGGCCTCATCCAGGAACGCTATATGTTGCTCCCAGGGAAGCCCAACCATTACCTTTAACCCATACGTGTAGGCGAGGTCCAGTAGGTAACGAGGAGGTACCGTGTAGGTTCTTACTGCATTGATGCCGTGGCGGGCCATCAGCAAAAAATCATTTTCTACACCCGTTGGCGAGGGGAACTGGCTACCTTGTTCGTCGGGCTGAAATGTGCCGTAGGTAACCCCTTTGATGTAAAACTTTTCCCTGCCAATTGTAATAAACTTACCGTCAACTTTGGGCCGAAAACAATCTTTCCCGATCTCATCACAATCCATCATTTTACCACGTTAAGCTATATCGAACAAATAGTAATTATAGCTGGTGTTGCCTCCCAATAGTAGAAGATGCAGAATTCAACTGCCCTCTATAGTAAAAGGAACACCTTCTCTTTTAAGGGCTAAAATATTTCTGAATAGTTACTTAAGGGTACAATTAATGCATACTTACGCTTTGTCAGTCACAGAAGATGGGTGGATATTTTCTTTCTTTGCCAGTTTTACCGGGGTTGAAAGATTAAAAAGAGATTAGAACGGGGACAAAGGTAGAAGCTTAAACCGAAAATTCATTGTACTATTTAAAGAAAGTCTATAAAAAGGTGTTAATCTTTTTGAATGGACCAGAAAAAAGCAGGTTACAAATAAAAAAAAACGGATACATATGAAATTGTATAGAAAGTAATTTTACTCAAACAGTTACTGGCAATATTTACCCTAAAAATTGCCAGATTAGCTACGCTGTTTTTATCGCTTACTGTATAAACTGCTCAGATAAATTGTTACCGTATCTACTTATACGTCGGAGCAGCCAGACGCCTGATTCTCAGCACTGGATTCCCTTCTACTGCCCGGTGCTACTTTCCCTGCGATTCCTGATCAGTACCCAGGCCAGCAGAACACCAACCACTACCCCAAGCGCGTCGGCCAGAGCGTCGCGCCAGTCGCAGGAACGGTTGATGGGGGCAATGCCCTGAAATAGTTCAATCAGAATGCCATACCCTATCCCACCGAGGAGTACTGCCAACGGTCTGTACCCGGCCCATACCCACAGAAAGCCAACCGGCAGGAAAATTACTACGTGCATCCACTTATCGTTAAACTCCTCCGTAATCGGCGGTAACTCGGGGCCGGGAACAGAGCACCCTATAAAAACGATGATCGTCCAGATCACAGCCGCCCACCAGCGAAAAGAAGCGTTTTTCATAAATAGCAACAAAGTTGATAGCTGTTAATCAATATGGGGCCACCGGCGGACGTTAGCGGGTGGTGAGCCGGCTGGTCGTTAGCCAGAGAAAGAAGCCCATCAGGCTAAGCAGGTAGATCACGTTGCGGGAATCGATGAGGCCGCGGCCAAGCGAGCGGTATTGTTCATCGAGCGCCAGGTAGGAGAGCCAGTAGGCCGGGCTGCCATCACCCACCAGACCCGTGAGCGAACTCAGCCCAACGTACAGCAGAAAACAGCAGAATACCCCAAGCACAAATGCCACTACCTGATTGTCGTTGACCGATGATGCCCATAGTCCAATGGCCACAAATACTCCACTCAGCAGCAGCAGCCCGATATAAGAGCCAAATACCGAGGCCGAATCGATATTGCCGGGCGGACTCCCTAACTGATACAGCGTAACATAGTAGACCAGCGTCGGCAGCAGCGTCAGGGCTACCAGCAGCCAGTTGGCGAGAAACTTGCCCCCTACCACGCCCCAGCGGCTGACGGGCTTGGTCAGCAACCATTCCAACGTGCCGGTGCGCACCTCTTCGGCAATGGAGCGCATGGTGATGGCCGGCACCAGAAACAGCATGACGTAGGGTGTCAGGGTAAAAAAGGTACCCATATCGGCATAACCGTAGTCGGGCAGGCTGGTGTCCGGAAAGACCCAGAGCATCAGCCCCACGGCGGTCAGAAACACCACCATGATGATGTAGGCAATGGGTGAACTGAAAAACTGGTTGATTTCTTTGCGAAAAATGGCTCCCATTACTCAAAGACCGGCCGGTTTCGGCGCAGAATAGCGGCAATTACCAAGGAAAAAATGAACCCCATAAAAATGGTACCCAGCACCCCGAAAACGAACAGCAGGCCCGGACTCTGAAACATATTGGCAAATTCCATTGCTTTGTCGATCTGGTCGTCAGACATACCGCGCTCTTCGTACAGAACGCGCATCTGGTCTTCCATCCGGCTTTGGAATTCGGGATCAATCACATTGGTGTATAATACGCCATACAGGCTGGACAAGATACCGGACACACCGGCAGTCAGCGCCCCGATGCCCAGGCCTTCGCCGTAGCTCATATAGTCGTTGTTCAGCGACCGGTATTCGCGCATGGCCATGACCAGTCCGACAATGATGATGACATAAGCAATGAGACTGAGCGCCGTATTACCAACCTGCTCGGTGATGTACAGCACGGTGCTGAACAGGATGGAGGCAATCCCGATGATCAGGCCCCATTTGAGGGCAATGCGGGCGGTGGAGGGTTTCTCTTCCATTTTTCAGATAAGGTATTTGGAAAAAGTAGTTATAAACAATGATAGAGTGTTTACCGTAATACGTTATAATCCTGTCTCCGGAACAGCAACGAAATGATCAGGACCGGCAATACAGCCAGCGCTGTCTTTTTCCACAGTTCGTCGACGATCAGGTCAGTCGGTTTTGTGTTGCGGACGTCCTTCAGGAGATTCTCAAACTGGTCAGCACCGAGCGTTTTGCTGATATCAGCCTGCCCGTTCAGCAGCAGCTGGCGGGAATTGGCCAGGTATTCCTGAAACACGCTGGGGTCAACCTGCGTCACAAAAAAATAGATGAGCCAGCCCGTTACCATGGCAGCCACCGTATTCAGAATGTAGCAGATTCCCAGAGCTTCCCAGAGGTGCAGGTAGCCGTTGCCGACGTATTTGCGGTAATACCAGACGGCAGCAATCATCATGATGATGTGAATGCCGAAATCCAATGACTTATGGTTACCCAGCGGATAAACTCCCAGAGCGTACAGAGCCAGAAAGTACAGAAACGCCAGCACGCCGGTAGTCAGGCCAGCCAGCAGCGGTACCTTCAGCAGCGGGGTGTTAAAGTAGTTGGTTACTCGGTTCATGTATGTGTATAATACTGGCCCTGGTGCAGGATACCTGCAACCCAGCCGGTGAATGTTTGTCCCAGAAACGGAGTATTTTTCGATTTCGACAACGTGCCCTCAAATGTCCAGTTCCGGCCGGGGTCGAAGAGTGTGAGGCTGGCAGCCTGTCCTTCGGCGATGCTTACCAGCGGCAGGCGCAGAATTTGCCGGGGCCGGATGGCCAGCTTATCGACCAGCTGCTCCAGCGACAACCCCTGGTTATGGCTCACCACGACGGCAAAGACTGTTTCAAGACCCGTAATACCAAAGTCAGCCACGTCGAACTCCAGGTTCTTACACTCTTCGTCGTGCGGGTTGTGGTCCGACACGATGGCGTCGATGGTGCCGTCGGCGAGCCCCTGCCACAGGGCATCCACATCCGCCCGCGAACGGAATGGGGGATTAACTTTCAGGTTGGTATCAAAGCCGGCCAGTGCCGAATCGTCGAAGACCAGTTGGTGGGCGGCTACGTCGCAGCTCACGGGCAGACCCTGTTGTTTGGCCTGCCGGATCAGTTCTACCGAGCGGGCCGACGAGAGCGTCGAGAAGTGCAGGACTGTCGTGGCCGGCAGGTCTTTCTGGAGGTAGACGTATTCGAGCAGTCGCAGGTCGCGCTCAATCATTAGTTCTTCGGCCAGGGCGGGCAGGCCTTTCAGGCCAAGCAGCGTACTCTGGATCCCTTCGTGCATTTGCCCGAAGCGGGTAAGCATCGCTTCTTCGGGCCGGTTCATCAGCAAGCCGTCAAAGGGCTGAAGGTACTGAAGTGTTTTCAGCAGCAGGTCGGGATTCTGCAGCGGATGCTCGCCGTCTGAAAAGGCCACGGCTCCGGCATGGTGCAGATCGATCATCTCCGTCAGGTCCTCCCCTTCGGTCTGCCTGGTCACGGCCGCAATCGGATGCACGGCCACCGGCTGTCCTTCGGCCATACGCCGGAGGTAACCCAGCGTGTCTTTCGAGTCTACCACCGGTTTGGTGTTGGGCAGCACGGCAATATCGGTGAACCCCCCGGCCGCTGCGGCCTGACATACGCTGGTTAGGTCTTCTTTATGTTCGTAGCCGGGGTCTTTGGCCGACACCCGCAGGTCGACCCAGCCGGGCGACACGTGTACGTTGGCCTCCTCAATGATCCGCGTCTTTCCCTCTTCGGCGTCGAGGTTTGTCCCAATCTGGCGGATGATGCCGTTCTCCACGATAATATCGCATACCAGTCCGTTGAAAGACGACTGCGGGTCAACAATACGGGCGGAGCGTATAAGAAACTGCATGAAGCCTGAATTTAGATGCTGCTTAAAAAAAAAGCCCCTGTCGGAGCTTTATGGTAATGCTAAGCCAGGTTACTGACCCACCAGGTCTTTATACGCGTCAACGGTCAGCAGACCTTCTTCGTCAACCCCATCGGCCGGTTTAACGCGCACCAGCCAGCCACGACCATAGGGATCGTCGTTGACCAGTTGGGGTGACGACTCTACCTCCGGGTTAAGCTCCAGTACTTCGCCATCGATGGGCATAAACAGGTCAGATACGGTTTTTACGGCCTCAACCGTCCCAAACACCTCACCTTTGGCAATGGTCTGGCCGACGGAGGTAATATCCAGGTAAACAATATCGCCCAGTTCGTGCTGTGCAAAATCGGTAATGCCTACTACGGCCGTACCATCGGCCTCTATTCGAATCCACTCGTGGTCCTGTGTGTATTTGAGTTCCTCAGGGAAGTTCATGCGTATCCGCTCTTTCGGTTGCTGACGATTTGATGCCGCAAGTTACACAGATTTTGAATTGGTTTAAAGTTTGACGTTTGAAGTTTGCAGATAGGCTGAGTCGTATGGGACTGGGCCATTTGCCAAGGCGCCTACCTGCTATACCCGCTTCATTAGGGCTTTAAGCTGTTCCGTATCGGTTTGCGCGTTTGCCAGTATCCGCTGGGCCAGGGCGCGCAGGGTTTGGTTCTGACCATATTTCAGGTAGTCCTGCGTCATATCGACGGCGTCGCGCTGGTGTTCCAGCATGATGATCGCGTAATCATCGTCGACCCTACCCGTCAGCTTTTTCTCCAGGGTACCCGCCTGAAAATTCAGCTTCATGGCGGCCAGTTTCTGGTTTTGCGCCTGTACAAAGGCCTGATTGGCGCGGCTCGGCCGGATTTGCTTCAGAGCGTCTTCCAGTTTATCCACCTCCGTCTGTTTTCGGCTGATCAGCATCGTGGCCATCTGCTTCAGCGAATCGCTCTTCAGCGTTTTCACCGCTTCCTGCGACAGCTCTATTTCGGCCAGGTGATGATTCCGGATAAACAGGACATAATCAAAATCCGGGTCTCCACTAAAGCGCATGGCATTAAGTTTATCCATCATGCGGTTCACCGATCCCAACAGTGGGCTGCTGACCACCCCGACTCTCGCCGTCGAAATCGTTTTGCCACTCGCTTTTGGCTTTGGTCTTAATTGGGCCAAAGTGCATGAAGCGCTGAATACGGTCAGCAGGAGGCCAGCCAATGCGGCTGCGCAGATAGGTTGTACATTGTTTTTCGTTCTCATATCGTCTGGCTTACCGGGTAAACGAAATTGGTACCGGGCAAACAACGCCCGTTCCGGTCGGTAACACTATTCTTTAGATTATTTACGAAAGAAATAGTTTATTCGTTATCTATGAAATTTTGTGGCTGCTCATCGAACATCGGGCAGATTAACAGGCTATTAGTAAATGACAAACGTATGAAAAACCGGATTTTCGCCTTATTCACGGCCATGTTGCTCGCCATAGGGCCGGCGGTATGGGCCCAGAAAGGTAACGCAAAGAAAGAGGATAAAGAAGACTGGAAGCGCGACCGCAAGGAAGCGAAGGAAGAAATGAAACGCGATCGTAAGGAGGCCAAAGAAGACTGGAAAGACGCTACCGGACGAGGCCGTGGTAACGCCCGGACCTTTCCCGGCCGAGGCAACCGGTTTCCCCGCAATACGCCCCGCGAGTTAGCCAGTGTACCCAAAGGGCATTATCCGCCACCGGGTATGTGCCGGTTATGGTTCCCCAGCCTGCCTCCGGGACAACAGCGGCCGCCACAACCCTGTGGGGAGCTACAACGTCTGTCGTTTGGCGACGGTGCCTTTATTCTGTATAACGACAAAGCATATGACCTCGATTATGACTGGCGGAAGCGGGAAGCCGAACGAGTCAATTCGGTACCCAGAGAAATTCTCGGATTTTACCAGGTAAGGGATTAAAGGTACCGCAACCGCTAAAGCCGATAAAGGAGAATACCAGACCTGATGCACATGGGTATTCTCTTTTATCGGCTTTTTTATTGGCTTTAAACAGGCTGATCCAGCTAACGTATACACCGGCGATGCAATTCTTTCTACTAATACACCAATCCTATAGATTTATAAAATTAGTATCTTTGTTCAGTAACACCGTAACACGTACATAAATGGAACAGATTGTCTACCTTGTTGATGATGATGACGACGACTGCTTTTTAGCGCAGCAGGCTATTAACCCACACCTCAACTGCGTTCTGAAAATCTTCTACAACGGTCAGGAGCTGATAGACTTTCTGACGGCTCACCCCACCGTGCCCCCACCTACGTTAATCCTGCTGGATCTGAACATGCCGCTGCTGGACGGGTTTGAAACGCTCGCTGTGCTGAAATCACATCCGGCATGGAGCCAGATCCCGGTCGTGGTGCTTACTACGTCCAGTGATGTTGCTGACCGCGATAAAGCAAACCAGTTAGGCGCGGAAGGATTCCTGACCAAACCGGCAAACTATCAGACCCTTAGTCAGGTTTTAGCATCAGTCAGCAATTGCTGGCGGAAGATGTTCAGCACACCCCAAGGGTAGTGCTGGTATCTTCACGACCATTCTTACCAGCACCTATCTATGCAATTGTCGGACGATGACCTGTTGGCTCCTTTAGCCAGTTTAGCGGATTTTCTGGCCGCCCGGCGTGACGCCCTGCTGAACAATTGGCGCACTGTCTGCGAAAAAGACCCTGCTTTACAGCATACGCCCGCTCTCAGCCGCGAAGAGTTTAACAACAAAGTGCCGTTTATGCTCAATGTGCTGGAGCAGCACCTGCGTCGGGAGAACGAAGAGGCAGATATCAGCCAACTGGCGGCCGAGCATGGCCTGCATCGCTGGCAAAAGGGCTATTCCCTGCACGAACTGCTCAGGGAGATGAAACTGCTGCACCAGGTACTGTTGGCGGAGCTACGTCTGTTCTGGGAACTGTACCCTCCTCAGGGCATATCGCTATCAGCGACTGCCTACGAGCAGATGGCCTGGTTCAGCGGACTGACCATGGATGCCAGTGTGGCACAATACAGCGACCTGCAGCGCATTGCCGCCAACAGCCGCGCCGAGACCCTGCAAAAAACCCTCGACCAGATTAACGAACTGACCCAGGAACGCGGGGATCTGCTGCGCCAGTCGGCCCATGACCTGCGCTCCAGTTTCGGAGTTATTCAGGGAGCTGCCTTTCTGTTGAAACTGGAAGGAGATTCTACCCAGATGCGGGACGACATGATCGAGATGCTGAACCGCAACCTCACCGTTGTCCGCACCATGGTTACCCAACTGATGGATCTGGCCCGGCTGGAAGCGGGCCAGGAACCCACGAACATTCAGTCATTCAATGTGTCGGAGCTCCTGCAGTCGGTGGTAGACAGCCTCCAGCCCTTGGCGCAGGAACAGAACCTGCTGCTGAAAGCAGATGGGCCGGACGAAATTATGCTTGAGAGTGATGCCGTTCATCTTCAGCGCATCCTGCAGAATCTGGTACTGAATGCGGTTAAGCATACGAAGAAAGGAATGGTGTCTGTGTCCTGGAGTCGGGAAAACGATTACCGCTGTATCATCAGCGTGCAGGATACCGGTCCGGGTTTACAGTACCGGGAAGAAGGCTCGCTGTCACAGGTGCTGTTCCCGTCTCCCGATACCCCGAGCGCCTTTGGCTCGGGACTGCCTCCGGTCTCAGAGCAGGAAGAACAAGCCCTACAGGCGTCCAGTCATTTCCCCGGTAAGGGAGAGGGCATAGGCTTGTCTATTGTGAAACGGCTCTGTGAACTGCTGAAAGCCAGTCTGGAGATCGAAAGCAAATCGGAAACAGGCACTCTGTTCCGGATCAGAATCCCCATCCACTGGCCTGCTTAGGTGCCATACGTAGGAGGGGCCTTCCTTTTCCATCACGCACCCTCGGGCTTGTGGCTGCGGAGGTCTTCGCTGTACTGCTCCTGCTGGAATACAAAGTCGTGGAGCTTCCGGGCGCGTTCTCGGGTGACGCGGGCTTTGTTGTAAAATTCTTCAGCCTCTTCCGGCTGACCGTTTTCTTCGTAGTTTTTGCCAATTTGCTCCAGCAGCATGACGGTTTCTTCGAGGCTGCGGATCGACTTCCAGATGTTTTCCTCTACGCTTTTGGTCACTTCGGCCAGCAGGGCATCCGACGTAAAGGCATGGCCGGTATGGCAGCGGTAGCGGATTAACTTACCCTCCCGAATGGTAATCAACGTACCGTTACACTCCGGACAGGTAAGCGGTGTCAGTGGTCCCATCTCCATAACCCCTCGTTCAAACGCATTCTCCTGCGCGGCTATCGTGATTTCCCTCTTCATCCGGGTATGCTCTTCGGAAGACAGGTCCGGCTTATCCTGCACCGGCTCCTTGACCAGCCGCGACAGCAGACCAGCCATCTCCGAGATCGGGACGCTGAAATCTACATTGACGTATTCCAGCACACTTGTCGGCATACTCGGATATAATGCCTCTTCCGGCTCCTGAATGATGCCGATGCCGCCGAGCCGCTTGATAGACCACATCCCGGAGGTCCCATCATTCAGCAATCCGGTCAGCACAATACCAATCGCGCCCGGCCCGTAGCTATAGGCCGCCGAGCGGAACAAGGCATCGATAGACGGGCGGAAGCGGTTTTCTTTGGGTCCTTTCCGCACAATGATGCGGTCTTTCTCTACCAGCATGTGGTGATCCGGCGGAGCTATATAAATCGTACCCGGTGCAACCGGATCGTTATCAGCCGGATGAATTGCCTTCAATGGCCCGGCCGCACTCAGAATCTCCGGCAGGTAACTCCGGACCGCTGCGGCCAGATGCTGGACAATAAAAATGGGCACATCAAAGTCTCCGGGAATCGAAGCCACCAACTCTTTCAGGGCATATACGCCACCGGCAGAAGCGCCAATCACTATTACAGTTTGCCTGGCCATACTCGTTTCTGCTGCCATAAAAAAACTGCGCAGGCAATCTGGCCATTATAGCAAGCAACCTAACGCAACGTATAGTCTTATTAACAAAATTTACTACTCTATAGCCGGGGAAATGTTTTACAAATGCAGGATTTATCCGAATGGAGGGCGTATTTTTTTAACGGCCCGAAATGCTTAGATTTACTTTTTTCCTTTACTGCGTTATAAATCTTTTAAACGGTAGCCTCCAAAAGCAATACAGCCGGTAGGCATTACCGGCTGTATTGCTTTTGGAGGCTGGTACTATTCTTAGATGGGTCCAACAGAACAAACTGCTGACGGTCAGTCGGCAACCAAATCGGTACCTGTAGTGGCGATTGGTGCATCGGCCGGGGGGCTCGAAGCCTTCTCCGAGCTATTGAGAGCCCTGCCGCCGGATACCGGTCTGGCATACGTTTATATCCAGCACCTGGACCCGACCCACGATAGCCAGCTCGCCATGCTGTTCGGTAAAGAAACAGCGATGCCGGTGGCAGAGGCTCAGCATCTCATGCGAATCGAGCCGAACCATGTTTACATTATTCCGCCCAATACGAACATGGAAATTGTGGATAGTATCTTGACGCTGCAACCGCGCCAGTTGCATCCGGCTATCCACATGCCCATCGATGAGTTTTTTATCTCCCTCTCCGAACGGCAGAAAGCAGGCGCTATCGGCGTCCTGCTGTCCGGCATGAATGCCGACGGCATACTGGGTCTGAGGGCCATTAAGGCCGTGGGCGGCCTTACGTTTGTGCAGGACGAAACGGCCAAATATAAGTTTATGCCCCAGGCGGCTATTGCCGAGGGCGTGGCCGATCTGGTGCTTTCTCCGGCGGAAATTGCCAAAGAGTTAGGTCTGTTGAGCAGCCGAATAGACTTGTTTCAGCTAACGGCTGATGCCGAGGATGCCGATATCCCGGCCACGCAGGAAGAAGTGCTGAAATCCATCATCCAGATCTTACGAAAAGTTACCGGTGCCGACTTCAGCCAGTACAAAATAACCACCGTACGCCGGCGAATTATCCGGCGCATGCTGCTCTTCAGGTTCGAATCGCTCAGTGATTACGCCCTGTACGTCAGGCGGCATCCCGAAGAAGCCGAACTCCTGTATAGCGATCTGCTCATCAACGTAACCAACTTCTTTCGGGACCCCGAAACGATGGACTACGTGCAGAAGATTGTGCTGCCCCAGATCCTGAAAATCAAAAAAGAAGGTGATTCGATCCGGGTATGGGTGCCGGCCTGCTCGACCGGCCAGGAGGCTTACACGCTGGCCATGATGTTTCTGGAGATCCTCGGCGACAAAGCCGTAAAGGTACCGATTCACATCTTCGCCACCGACATCAGCGAGGCCGCCATTGCCAAAGCCCGCCAGGGGGCCTATACCCCCAGGCGGCTGCAGCGGTTCTTCACCAAGGTAGACGATCGGTACCGGATCAATAAAGCCGTGCGGGACCTCTGCGTATTTGCGCCCCACAACCTGTTCAAAGATCCGCCTTTCTCGCGGCTCGACATGGTCAGTTGCCGCAACCTGCTGATCTACCTGAATAATACGCTCCAGAAAAAGGCCATCAGCGCCTTCCACTACGCCCTTAACGCCAATGGTTTTCTGCTGCTGGGCAAGTCTGAATCGGTAAGTTCGGCTTCCCAGTTGTTCTCGCAACTGGGAAAACCGTATAAGGTGTTTACCCGCCGGAGCGATGCCACCAGCCGCGTTTCTTTCGACATGAGCCCCCGCCTGCGGGAAGCATACGCAGACGATGACGGTAAAGTACAGGAGGGCCAGCCCAGAAAGACGCTCGCGGTAGCACCACCGGCTGTTGATCTGGAGCAGGTGGTCGATGCCCTGCTGCTCCGCCAGTATATACCCCCCAGCGTACTGGTTAATCAGGACATGGATATCCTCCAGTTTCGCGGCTCTACCGGCCTGTATCTGGCGCATTCGGCGGGCAAAGCCACCCTGAACCTGCTGAAGATGGCCCGCCCTGAGCTGGTATTCGATCTGCGCAGCACCATTCTGAAAGCCCGAAAGGCCGGGCAGCCGGTCCGGAAGCCCGGATTGACATTTGAGGTTAGCAACACCACGCACTACGTAGCCATCGAAGTCGTTCCCATCCGGACCGATACCGAAGACCAGCTTTACCTGGTAATTTTTGAGGAAGCCGTTCCGATAGTAGCGCCGGAATCCCGGTCGATGTCGGCCCGTAACCAGCGCATCAAAGAACTGGAGGAACAACTGGCCAACCTCCGGGAAGATATGCGTGCGGTAATTGAAGAACACGAGGTTAGTAATGAGGAGCTGCAATCGGCCAAAGAAGAGCTGCAAAGCATGAACGAGGAACTCGAAACCTCCAAGGAGGAAATCGAGTCGACCAACGAGGAGCTGATGACGACCAATCAGGAGCTGCAGCTCCGAAACGACCAGTTGTCGGAAGCCTACCATTTTTCGGAGGCCATCTTCACCACCATTCGGGAGGCTACGCTGATCCTCGATAAAGACCTGCGGGTGCTGAACGCCAACAAAGCCTTCTACCACAAGTTCAAGACCGATGAAAGCGATATTGAAGGCCGGCTGATCTACGAAATCGGTAACCGCCGGTGGGATATTCCCGAACTGCGGCAACTGCTGGGCAATATCCTGTCGCGGGTGGCCGAGTCGCAGCAGTCTGAGGTCACGCACACCTTCCCCGCCAGCGGCGAAAAAGTGCTGATGTTCAGCGCCAGCCGGGTAAGCCGGCAAACCCGCCAGGACGCCATTCTGCTGGCGATTGAAGACCTGACCGACCATCGGCGGGCGCAGCGGCTGCTCGAAGAGCGCGAGATGTGGTTTCACACCATCGCCGACAGCGCCCCCTTCCCGACGTGGGTTGCCGGTCCCGATGGCCGGTACACGTTCGTGAATCAGGCCTGGCTGAATTTTACCGGAAGCACCCTGGCCGATGAGATCAGTTACGGCTGGGCGCGGAACATTCATCCGGATGACCGGGAAAGCTACCTGACCATTTATCATAGCAGTCTCCAGGACCGTAAGGCGTTCAGTGCCGAGTACCGGCTGAAACGGCACGATGGCAGCTATCACTGGATCCTGGAAAATGCCAGACCCATGTTTTTCCCCGACGGCACCTTTAACGGCTACATTGGTACCTCCGCCGATGTAACCCTGCAAAAAGAGATGAACGCCGAACTGGACCGGCGGGTGCAGCAGCGAACCCAGGAGCTGGATGAAGCCAATAAGACGCTGGAACATACCAACCACGAGCTGACCCGGACCGCCGAAAACCTGCACGCGGTGCTGGATAGCTCACCGGCCTCCATTGCCTACCTGAAGGCGCTGTACAATGAGCAAAATGAGATTACCGATTTCCAACTGGCGTTCTGTAACGAAAAGTTTGCCCAGGTAAACCAGATTGCGATGGAAGACATACTCGGAAGCAAGCTCTCCGAGCATTACCCACTTCTGCTTCAGGGCGAGACATTCGAACAGTTACGGCATGTGGCGACTACCGGCTTACCTGTTTATCTGGAGTTCCCTTACCGCTCTCAGGGCAACGAAGCCTGGCTGGCGGCCAGCATTACCAAACACGACGCCGGGGTTATCCTGACTGGCCTCGACGTTTCTTCCCTTAAGGAATACCAGCATCAGTTAGAGAATCAGAATCAGGCCTTGCAGCGGTCCAACCAGACGCTGGAGCAATACGCCTACGCAGCCTCCCACGACCTGCAGGAGCCGCTCCGCAAAATCCAGACGCTGAGCGACCTGCTGCGGGCCCAATACAGTCACGAACTAACGGCCACCGGAGGCAACCTCATCGAGCGCATTCATGCCTCGGCCAGCCGGATGCAGGCGTTAATTAAAGACCTGCTGACGTACGCCCGGCTTTCGGTGGATAAACCGGAGCCCAAAATCATCAATCTGAACGGGCTGATAACGGAGGTAACCGAAGATTTCTATACCATACTGGAAGAACGGAAAGCGATGGTTCACGTAGAAGACCTCCCGGAGATCAGGGGCAGTGCCTCGCAGTGGCGGCTGGTTTTTCATCACCTGATCGACAATGGACTGAAGTTTTACCGCTCGGGTGTTTCGCCGGAAATAGTAATCCGTTGCCGGACGGCACCGGGCTGGGCGTTCGAGAGTGTATCGGGGTTAAACCCGGATATCGAGTATGCCGAAATCACTGTTCAGGACAACGGCCTTGGTTTTGATCCCCAATACACCGACCGGATCTTTGACCCGTTCAAGCGGCTGCACTCAGTTGGGCAGTATCCCGGCACCGGTATCGGACTAGCCATCTGCAAGCGCATCATCGAGAACCACGAAGGGGTAATTACGGCTATGAGCCAGCCGGGCGAAGGGTCCGCGTTTCTGATATACGTACCGGTAATGTCCGTGAAAAAAAATTCGTAAACATTGCGCCCGGCGCGTGACTTCATAGAGGAAAAGCACGCATAACCAGTTTTCTGATGAGTACAGGGATCAAGAGGGCTCCGGGCCGGGAATTGCTGAGCGCATTGGAGACGGTGCCGGATCTGTATCTGATTCTGTCGCCGGACCTGCTGATTCTGACGGCCTCGGATGCCTACCTGGCCGCCACGTTTACCACCCGGTCGCAGATAACCGGTCGCCACGTGTTTGATGTCTTTCCCGACAATCCGGCGACCCGGGAGGCTAAGGCGGTAGCGAACCTCCGGGCATCGCTCCAGAACGTGCTGGAGACGAAGAAGCCCCACCGCATGGTCCGGCAACATTACGATGTACCCGATGGCAGCGGGGGCTTCGTGGAGAAATACTGGCTGCCCGTAAATACCCCCGTGCTGGATGAGCAGGGAGACGTCTGGTACATCATCCACAAGGTAGAGGATGTTACTGACCTGGCCCGGCGGGCTACCGACAAGTACCTGGCCCTGCTTAACTCCATGGACGAAGGGTTCTGCATTCTGCAGATGCTGTTTGATGAGGAGCAGAAGCCGGTCGACTACCGGTTTATCGAAATCAACCCGGCGTTTGAAGACCAGACCGGCATGAAAAATACCCTTGGCAGGACCGCCAGCGAGCTGGTACCGGACCTTGAACCGTTCTGGTTCGACATCTATGGGCGGGTGGCCCTTACCGGAGAATCAACCCATTTTGAGAACTTTGCCGGGCCTATGGGCCGCTGGTTCGATGTGTATGCCTTCCGGATCGGCGAACCCGACGAGCGCCATGTGGCGTTGTTTTTCAAAAACATCACCGACCGCAAACACACGGAAGAAGCCCTGCGACACAGTGAGGAGCGGTTCCGGCGGATGGTCGACGCGGTTCCCGAAAGTATGTGGATCACCGACGCAACGGGCAACATTGAGTTTCTGAATCAGCAGTGGTACGACTACTGTGGCGTTTCTGATAAACAGGAAACGGCCGCCGACGTGGCGGTCCGGTTCCTGCACCCGGAGGATGGCCCCAAAGTGATGGCTGCCTTTAGCAAAGCGATGCAGACCGGTCTTCCGTTTGAAGTGGAGCAACGCAACCGCTCGGCATCCGGCGAATACCGGTGGTTTCTGAACCGGGCCAACCCGTACCGCGACCTGAAAACCGGCGAAATAATAAACTGGTTTGGGGTGGGCGTCGACATTCACGACCGGAAACTGGCAGAGCAGGCTTTACAGGAAGCCGACCGGCGGAAGAACGAGTTTCTGGCGCTGCTGGCCCACGAGCTGCGCAATCCGCTGTCTACGCTCCATAACCTGCTGCTCATTCTGAAGATGACCGGCGGGGCCGATGAAAGTTTGAAGCTGGAGACGGCTATCGACATGATGAACCGGGAAGTGCAGCAACTGGTGCGGCTGGTGGATGACTTACTGGATGTAAGCCGCATCAGCCACGGTAAAACCCACCTGCGCCGGCAGCGGCTGGACCTGACCGAGCTGGTGAAACTGGCGGTTGAAGCGGCCCGGCCGCTGGTGGAACGCGGTAAACGGCGATTAAGCCTGAGCCTGCCGGCCGAACCGCTCTACCTGGATGGTGATGCTACGCGGCTGACGCAGGTGGTCCGGAATCTGCTGGGCAACGCGGCCAAATTTACCCGCAACGAAGGCCAGATGGCGATTAGTCTGGAGCGGGACGGGCAGAACGCCCGGCTGCGGGTGGCCGATAACGGCATCGGCATCCCTCCCGACGAACTCGATCGTATCTTTAATATGTTTGTGCAGGTAGATGCCTCGCGGGCGCGTACGCAGGAAGGCCTGGGCCTGGGGCTCACGTTGGTCAAAGAACTGGTTGAATTACATGGCGGACGCGTAGCCGCATATAGTGCAGGAGTCGATGCGGGTAGCACGTTTACGGTTTATTTGCCACTTTTACCTGAATAAACGATTTACTCAACAGCCATGACAACTAATAACCCCGCCCGCCAGCGGATACTGGTCATAGACGATAACCGCGATTCGGCCCGTACCCTGGCGATGCTGCTGAAAATAAAAGGGCACGACGTGTACGAACGCTATTCGGGCGCGGACGGCATAGCAGCCACCGAGAGTCTGCAACCGGATGTGGTGGTACTGGACATCAGCATGCCTGAGATGGACGGCTACCAGACCTGCCGGCTGATTCGGCAGCAACCCTGGGGTAAAAATCTCTATTTGATTGCGCTCTCCGGCTACAGCTACGAAGACGACCGGCTACGCAGCGGGGAAGCCGGTTTTGACGCCCACCTAGTCAAGCCTGTTGATCTGGAGGAGTTGATTCGCCTGGTAAGCGCCGGCCGGCCGGCTGGCAGCGATTAGAGCCGGGAATTAGTTAGCTTGGCAGGAACGCCCGATAGCAATAGTCTGGGGTAAAAAAGTTACCTTTACAATAATCTATGAGTTAAACCGGGTCTCTCTTCCGCCAACTTTAGTTGAAGCCGACGGATGGCTGCTCTTAATTCCGTCAATATGGCAAATCCATATGATCTGTATATTATAGTAGTGGATGATGATGAGGACGACCTGAACATGCTTACCAATGTTCTTTCGAGTACCATTCCGGATTGCCACCTTCAAACCTTTACGAATGGCGCCAGCCTGCTGGCTTCTGTTGGTTCCATAAGCCAACCCCCGCAGCTGATGATACTGGACTGGCAAATGCCCGGTTTAGATGGGATAGAGCTCCTGATCGAAATTCGGCGGGCCGTTCAGTTTATCAATGTGCCCATTATCCTGCTGTCTACCATTTCCGAACCGGACATTCAGTTGAAAATGGCGCAATATGGCGGCAATGGCTATTTTGTCAAGCCGGCCACCTTAAGTGATTGGCGAAGCCTCGTTGACCAGCTAACGATACAATATGAGTTACACTGAATTATCCACAACTCTCTTATGAAAAGGCGGCTGAAGTCGGCAATTTTAAGTTATCTTGACCCTAAGCATCATAAACTGGATGAGTTATGGCTGCTCCAGTTGTTCATTAACCAGCAGGTCTCGATTTATAAGCATCAACTGGCCGATTTTGAAAAAGAACGGGATATGTGGAAACAGGCTGAAAAACCCTTATCTGAACCACAACCCCCGGTGTTGAGTCCAATTCTGGTGGAAGCGATCAAAGAATTAGCGAAAATAGAAGAAGTTACTATTTCGGACCTGGCCACCGAGGTACATATGCTGAACTACGATGTGTACCTGCTGAAAGAAAAGCTGGCCTCCCTGTTGAATGCGTTCAAACTAGGCACTTATCTCGAAAACAGATTTAACTAACCCGCTCAGCCATTGGTAAAAAAGTCAGCTAAATGTCCAGTTTTG
The DNA here is from genome assembly GCF_039541915.1 of Nibrella saemangeumensis. Taxonomy (NCBI): domain Bacteria; kingdom Pseudomonadati; phylum Bacteroidota; class Cytophagia; order Cytophagales; family Spirosomataceae; genus Nibrella; species Nibrella saemangeumensis. Next base: position 48,355 of record NZ_BAABHD010000022.1, on the reverse strand, counting down.
CCCAATATACAGTCCCCTTGTTCTTTGGCTTAAATGAGATTGATATCCCTTCGGGTTCGACTTTAGTTGCTATTCACATCATTCAGAATGATATTGAAGCCGAATTTAAGGGGCCACAGACGGGCTCCCTGGAACATAAACTTTTCTATGTCGCTCTCGGTAATGAGCAAATCCCTGCTTATCTGGGTGTTTTCCGGCACCTTAAATCGTTATTTCTCCAGGACAAGGCGTATACCGCCGAGGTATTCGAGATTTTTACATAAACCGTAACTTTTATGCATAAGACCATCCGATCCGTATTTGCGGCTACAGGCAGTTACATTCCGCCGGTTCAGGTGCTTAACGAAGCTTTTGCCAATCACTGTTTTTTCGATAAAGAAGGGGTATTAATAGCGCAGGATAAAGCGAAGCTGGTGGAGCGATTCCGGGAGATTACCGGCATTGAGGAGCGTCGGTACGCCCGCCCGGAACAAACCGCGTCCGAACTGGGCTACCTGGCGGCCCGCAATGCCCTGGACAGTTCAGGGATTGACGGCGAAACGCTCGATTATATTATTGTTGCCCATAATTTCGGGGATGTAGTGCATGGCAGCAACCGCTCGGATATGGTGCCCTCGCTGGCTTCGCGCATCAAGTACCTGCTGCAGATTGAGAACCCCGAGTGCATTGCCTACGATATTGCCTTTGGCTGTCCCGGCTGGCTCGAAGCCCTGATTCAGGCCAATTATTACATCCGTTCCGGCGACGCCAAACGCTGTCTGGTTATTGGCACCGAAACGCTATCCCGCGTGGTTGACCCCCACGACCGGGATTCCATGCTTTTTAGCGATGGTGGCGGAGCCGTAATTCTGGCAGCCGCAGAAGACAGCCAGGCGGGTATCCTGTCGCACTATACGCAAACACACGCATACGCCCACTCTTTGCTGAGTATGAATCATTCGTACTCGCCGGACCGGGCAGGCAGCAAGGACATCTTTATGAAGATGAACGGCCGCAAACTCTATGAGTTCGCCTTAAGCCAGGTGCCCATAGCCATAAAAGCAGCCCTGGACAAAGCGAAAACTCCGCTGTCGGCTATCAAGAAGGTGCTGATCCACCAGGCCAACGAAAAAATGACCGACGCCATTCTGCAGCGGCTCTTCAAACTGTATGGGCTGGACAACCCACCGGCCGATCTGATGCCCATGACGATTTCCTGGCTGGGTAACAGTTCGGTGGCTACTATTCCCACCTTGCTGGATCTGATTCAGAAACAACAGCTGGAAGATCACCGTCTTGATCCCGGTGATATCGTGGTTATTGCCTCCGTGGGTGCCGGCATGAACATCAACGCCGTTATTTACCAGTTCTGACAAATGCTGACCGCCCCTTCGGATACCTGTGCGTAACCAGATGAAGCAGGCCTGAAAGTAAAGAAATTTGGCTCTGCCTCCACTGGAATTTGTTTACTAATTTTCTTACCGTTACATTTATAAAAAATACAATTATGCCAACAGGAACAGTCAAATTTTTCAACGAAAGCAAAGGCTTCGGGTTTATCACACCATCTGATTCAGGACCAGATATTTTTGTGCATGTATCAGGTCTTAAAGACAATGTACGTGAAAACGATAAGGTACAGTATGATGTTGAGCAGGGCAAGAAAGGGCTCAATGCTGTTAACGTAGAGGTGATTGGTTGACAAATAGCTATTCGTAGTGACGTCAGGAACATGCTTTTTTGAGCATGTTTTTTGTTTTACAGGGGCAAACCCGCTTCTGAACTTAATTGATCTGAAAACCCTTATCTACTAAGGCCGGTATAGGCGGCCGCTTACTTTAACCCCCTCTTAGAGCACATATGGCTAAATCGCAGGAAACATTTAACAAAAAGGAAAAAGAAAAAAACCGTCTTAAGAAGCAGAAGGACAAGAAAGAGAAGAAAGAAGAACGCAAAGCCAATGCGGGTAAAGGAAAAAGTCTGGACGATATGATTGCCTATGTTGACGAAAACGGCAACATCACCTCTACTCCTCCCGACCCCAACAAAAAGAGAACGATCAATTCGGAAGACATCCAGATTGGCGTTGCCCGGCAGGAAGATATTGACCCGGCTACGTTAATTCGAACTGGTACCGTTACGTTTTTCAACGAATCCAAAGGCTACGGCTTTATCAAAGATGTAAAGTCGCAGGATAGTATCTTTGTTCACGTCAACAGCCTCAAAACGCCTATCAAACAAGGCGACAAGGTTACCTTTGATGTGGAAATGACCGCCAAGGGCCCTAGTGCCATCGACGTACAGCTTGCCAAGTAAAACGGCGCACCCCGCACCAGCAACGAGTTTTTTTGCCATTAACGTTACCCATGCGCTGCATACCTTACAATTAAATGCAGCGTGTGGCGTTATACGGTAGAGTTTTGCCTGTCCTCACCCATAAAACTACCTCTGACCCGTGTGGCCAGGGTACCCGCTACGGCGGCGACTGCTCCAGCGAAAACCACCACACCTGGATCTTCAAGAACTTTTTTTCTGCATTTAACCGATTAATCCTGGTATGGCTAAAGCGCCAATTAAATTCCTTAACAAAGACAAGTCCGACTTTTTCCCCGTTCTGAAAAAGAGGGTTGATCTGTACTTCAAAGAAAATTCAATCAGCAAGTTTGGCAGTCAAACGATGATTTACAAGAGCATCATCATGCTCTCTCTTTTTCTTGTCCCTTATCTTCTGATTCTGTCCGGCTCTTTTCCGGTATGGGCCATGTTCCTGCTGGCGGTGTTCATGGGTGTGGGCACGGCCGGTGTAGGTATGGCGGTGATGCACGATGCCAGTCATGGGTCATTGTCGGCAGTACCGCAGGTCAACAACCTTTTTAGCGCGTCGCTGTACCTGCTGGGGGGTAATGTTTATAACTGGAAGATACAGCATAACACGCTTCATCATACGTACACGAACATCCATGAGGTAGACGAAGACGTTACCGGCAAGTTCCTATTGCGCTTTTCTTACAGCGACCGGCTCAAAGGGTACCACCGCTTTCAGCATATTTATGCCTTTTTCCTGTACGGGCTGATGACGCTCTCCTTCCTGGGTAAAGACTTCCGGCAGGTTTTCCGGTTTCGGAACCATGCAGTTGCCAAGCCGTTTTCGACCCGTGAGATTGTAATCCTGCTCGTCACCAAGGCACTTTATATTGTTCTGATCTGCGTATTGCCGCTCCTGCTCACAAATCTGACATTCGGGCAATGGCTGCTTGGTTTTCTGGCGATGCACTTTACCTCCGGCATCATTCTGAGCACCGTTTTTCAACTGGCTCATATTGTGGAAGGCGTTGAACATCCGGCCTTCGATGAGCAGGGTAACGTCGAAAACGCCTGGGCCATTCACCAGCTTTATGCCACGGCCAACTTCAATTGTAACCGGATGATATCCTGGTTTATCGGTGGTCTGGATTTTCAGATTGAGCATCATCTGTTCCCGTCCATTTGTCACATCCATTACCGGCAACTCTCCAAAATTGTGCAGGCCACGGCCGAAGATTTTGGCATTCCTTACAACAACAAAGCGTCCATTGCCGAAGCCCTGAGTTCGCATATTGAAGCGCTGAGAAATTTGGGCCATGTTGAGGAGAGCCGTTCTGCCCTGGCCTATGCCAATCATCCGTAAGTGAGGCTACTCCTATATACGTACTAAAGCACGGGTACCAGAGTTCCAATCCTATTCAATGGACTTATCACCGTCTAACCGGAGCGTATATGGCTGCCGGTTAGAAAGTTTATTGCTTATTTAAAACAATTGCATACGATAACCCTATATAATTGGTAGGATGGCGAACGTGTAAAAGGAATGTGTTTATGAACGCTTACGATACTGCTTCGGCTTTTAACTACTTATTCAGACCTGGCGATATATTATTAATTCAGGATGCCTTCGGTGGTAAATTTATGGATACCCTCACCCGCCCGGCGCGGGTACTCGGCGAAGAGCCGTATATCGAACTCCAGTCGCATCGGTACATGGTGAACGTAGCGAAAGTAGTCGGTAAATTTGAAAGCGACCCAGGCTCAAGAGCAACCTTCTAACGCTGCCCGCCCATCCATTTATGGAATACGGGCGTTCCGGAGTTAATTGCCGTGATAATGCGCTCCGGGTTGTGCAACCGGTACGACCGGCGGGCATCACCCGAAACCCTGAACCCGGTCTGGCCCGGTCCCAAGGGCGTAAACCCTCCTTTTCCATCGCCTTTGAGCAGCAAACCCCGTGATGCATCCTGCCGGCCCATATTGGCTTCATTACCGAAGAAATTGCCGGTGGCCAGCGCGTCGAGATGACCATCCCGGTCAAAATCGTCGACCAGAAAACCGAAGACAGGTGCCTGCTGGGCCAGGACAGGCAGCGGGCGAATCCTGAACTGGCCTCCGCCCACATTTTCAGCGTAACAACTGCGCAGTTCGGTCACTTCTCCCTGGAATGCGGCCTCCCGGTCTTCCTTTGAGAACAACTGGTCGAAGTCGGCTTTTGCATAGTCGGCATAATGCTGGTATTTGCGCCGGAACTGGATGATCTGCTGATTGAGGGTTTCGCGCGGCAGCGCCGGGTAGCGGGTGCCGTTAATGAAGTAGCCCATAATGGGATCAAACTGCCCATCCTGGTTAAAATCGTTGGCTAAAATACCGATGGGCTCGCTCTCCGACGCCCGGTACAGGGTATTCAACCCTTCGTTACCCAGCAGCAGGTCCGCATCACCGTCATGGTCAAAATCACCAGTAGCCAGGCAGTTCCACCAGCCGAGAGATTGAGTGATTGAGTGATTGAGTGATTGAGGGTCCGCCGTTGCGGTAATGAACCGCCCTTTCTGGTTAAGCAGCAGGGTTGGCGGCATCCATTCGCCGACAAGGACAAGGTCGTTGTAACCATCGAGGTTAAAGTCGAGGGGCAGCGCGTCACAGACCATACCGAGGTTGGCTAAGGCCGGGGCAACGTCTGCTGTAACGTCGGTAAAGCGCAGGGGCAGTCCGTCGGTACGTTTTTGGGTTGTAGGCACGGGAGCCAGTGAGGTAAACGTTACCGGTTGCCCTGTGTGCCTGGCTCCGGGCGCTGTGTTTCTTGTGGCCTCAGGCACCCTGTCTTTGTACCCCTGCGCCACACGCTCGTTTCGTAACAAATAACTCCGGGCCGGCAGCGGATATTGGCCGGGTATCTGGTGACCGGTAATGAGAATATCCAGGTCACCGTCGCGGTCGTAGTCAAGGGCACGAACGCACTGGCTGCTTACCGCCATTGTGGGCAAGGCTGTTGTTGGCTCGAAGTGACCACGGCCGTCGTTTAGGTACAGAATGGGCTGGTAAGCGTCTGTAGCACTCAGCGGCCGCTCGTTCCCCCCGCCAACGGCTAGCAGATCATTGTCGCCGTCATTGTCAGCGTCAAAGAGCAGGATGTCGCCGACCTCCATCGGTGTGTTGGCCATCCAGCCGGTGCGGGTGAATTCACCACTAGCTTTTCCGAAGAACAAGGCTCCGGCACTGCCCCGGTATGAAGCACCCACAGCAATGTCGTCGATTTTGTCTCCATTAAGGTCGCCCACGGCCATCGCCACACCCGAACGGGACAGCATCTTGTGCAAAGCCGGTGTTGTTTTAAAATCGACAAAATCCGACTCTTCATGGGTAAAGTCGATGGCGTTGGGCACTGGCGTAAACAGCCAATCCGGTTTTGCCACTGACCGCCGGGAGGCCGGTTTGGCTTCCGTGACGGTAAACACCAGTTTTTGATTCGCCTTTATGTTGTAGCGTACTTCGGTCAGCCCACCCGGCCAGACCACCTTTACCGAATCGGCTACCGGCGACGTTCCCAGTCCCACCACCAACTGCTGCGCTACCGAGGACAGGTAGCCACGCACCGGAAACTGCTCGAAAACCTGCCGCCCGCCCCCGGCCCAGACAGTCAGCGTTGCGCCGATACCAGCCCGGTTGCCGGCAGGTCCCTCAAGTCCTACCGACAAAAAGCCGTTTTTCTGCTGCTCCCGGCTATTGTTGCGAAACAGCGAAGCTTCTTCGTCAATGTTGTTGACAATCAGATCAGGATCACCGTCCTGATCGAGGTCGGCATAAGCGGCACCGTTGGCGTACGACAATTCATCAAGGCCCCAGGCCGCCGATACATCGCTGAAGGTCAGATCAGACTGATTACGAAAGGCGTAATTACGGAGCTTGATTTCCGGCACCTTCTCCAGCACTTTACTACGAACCTGCTCCCTGGCCGCGTCCGTCCCGAACAGGCCGAACTCTTCCGTAAAGCTGATGAAGTCTTTATCCGTTACATTTTTGCGGTATCCGTTTGTGATGAATATGTCTTTTCGGCCATCCTGGTCGAGATCGGTCAACAAGGTTGTCCAACTCCAGTCTGTCTGCGCTATGCCCGCCAGCAAGCCAATTTCGCTAAAATCAGGTGTGGAGTTAGCGGCCGGAAGGTCATCCCCTACGTCCCGGCTCCGTCCCCCCGGCCGCACACCATTGTTGATCTGCAGCGTGTTTCGCATGTATTGTAGCTGGTAGCCGTACTGGGGGCGCTGACTAAGTTCTTTTTTGTCGTAGTCCTGACTGCTGAGCATCATTTTCTGGCGCTCATTTTCCTTCGGCAGCATATCCAGTTGCATCAGGTCAATCCAGCCATCATTATTCACATCGGCGGCATCCACGCCCATGCCGTACAGACTGGTATGGGCCAGCGAGGTACGGGTAGTATTGCTGAATGTTCCGGGCTCATTACCGTTATTCAGGTATAGCACGTCGCTACTGATAAAGTCGTTGGAGCAATACAGGTCCGGATAGCCATCCTGATTGAGATCAGACACTACCACGCCTAACCCTAACCCCTCAAACCGGATACCGGCTTCTCTGGACACATCCCGGAAGACAGGCCGCCCGGCAGGACTTACCCCTTCGTTGCGGAACAACCGGTCGGTGGAGGGATACGTACCATCATTGACGGCCGGGCGCAGGTAATTGGGATTCTGCAGGTCGGGGGCCGTGTTGAGCAGAAATACGTCCAGGTCACCGTCCAGATCATAATCGAAGAAAGCCGCCTGGGTGGTAAACCCATCATAGTCGAGGCCGTACAATGCTGCTTCCTCTTTAAACGTGGGGGTTGGCGTTCGTTGGTTGATAAAGAGCAGATTGCGGCTCTGCGGCAGCGTTTTGTGAGCCGCCACGCTCACATAAATATCATCCCAGCCATCCTGGTTAATATCGACTACCGACACGCCGGTACACCAGCGGTTGGTATGTACCCCGGCGGTCTCGGTCACATCAGCAAACTTGAAGTCAGACTTTTCAGTAGGTATCTGTCCAGACCGGCGGTCCGCCGATGCGGTCTGGTTTATATACAGGCGGCAACTCTGCTGATTACCGGTAAAAAACAGATCGGGCTTTCCGTCCCGGTTGAAATCACCTACCCCAACCCCACCGCCGTTGTAAAAGTTGGTAAACGTAAAGGCATTCAGCGAATCGGTAGCGTTCAGGGTATTGGCAAACCGCACCCCCGAGTCCCGTCCACTAACCTTCTCGAACAACGGTTTTGGCCCGGTCCGGCAACTCACCAGACTTAGACCCACCACTAGCGCAACCAATAGACGCATAACACAAATTTTGTTAGCAGTGGGCAGTTAACAGTAGGCAGACTGGAGTGAGCAACGGTATGATGCTCTTTTCTGCCTACTGTTAACTGCCCACTGCTAACTATTAATACCCCGGATTCTGATCCTTCTGGTCCAGTGCCGGACTGTTGTCAATTTCCGCCTGAGGAATCGGAAGCAGTTCGTGCTTATTGGCCTGGAAGTACGAGAGCGGTTCAGTCTTCAGTTTCTTATTCTTCCGCCAGCGGATGATATCGAAATTGCGGACTTGCTCACCGGCCAGTTCAACCATACGCTCATGTACGATGGCATCGAATACCTGATCCTTATTACTAACCGGGAATTTTGCTGTTGGGAAAGGCGGCATATCCACCGACTTACGAGCCCGCACCTGGTTCATCAGCTTAATGGCTTCGGCCGAATTGCCCAGTTCATTTTCGCACTCGGCCAGCATCAGCAGCACATCGGCGTAACGCATGATCCGCATGTTTATACCGCTCTGCTGGTTGGCCGCGTCGGATTTATACATCAGGGAGTACTTCCGCCAGCTCACTTTCTGCGTTTTGCCGTTTACCACGGAAGCATTACCCTGCACCATGTCGCCAGTGAGCGTTTTAGTGCCGTTGTTAAACTTATCGCCTTCCGTCCAGTACGAATCAGCATAGCGCGGGTCGTCTTTGGCATCGCCTTTCGCCACCATTTCGTACTCGTTCAGGATTTTGTTCGATGGGATAACGTTACGCCACGCAATAGCCGCATACTCCTGCGACCGGACGGTTTCTTCCTGCACGGCCGTACCATCGCTGTCGCCCCCCCAATTGTAGGCTCCGCCCGACGGCGCGTAAACCACCTCGAAGATAGACTCCGCGTTGAACTCACCTTCTTCGTTGGTCAGGTCCGTATAGTTATCCACCAGTTTATACAGCCCGGAGTTAACCACTTTCAGCAGTTCCGTTCTGGCGCTGGCGTAGTCACCCAACTGTAGGTAGATACGAGCCAGCAGGGTCTGGGCCGCGGCTTTGGTAGCCCGGCCCTGATTCCGGGCGTCGTACGTAGCCGCCAAACCGGCCTCGGCCGCTTTCAGATCGGCGATGGCAAAATCATATACCTCCTTCTGGGTCGAGCGTTTCAGCGATCCCTCCACCGACTTTACAAATTCTTTGTACAGCGGTACACCGCCAAAGAAAGTAGCCAGTTCGTAATACCCCCACGCCCGCAGGAAGCGGGCTTCGCCCAGCAGCCGGTTGCGGGCAGCATCCGAGATGTTTTTCACTGAAGGCCCCTTTTCCAGCACCACGTTGGCCCGGTGAATAGTCCGATACCAGCCACGCCAGATATTGGCAACAAGGCCGTTCCCGGTATCATGCACGCCAATGAGCAACTGGTTCCGGGGGGTTTCCAACTGCCCACCGCCCGACGCCATCTCATCACTACGCAAATCGTGGGTAAAGAACCACTCCCGCGATACCAGGCTGTTCGACTGCACCAGGGCGTAAATGGAATTAACACCCGCCGTTAATTCAGCCTCGTTATTAAAAAATGTATCGAAGGTCACCCCGTTGGGGTTCACTTTGTTCAGCACATCATCATTACAACTGATGGCCAAACCAACTAAACATATAGTGGAAAGGATTATTTTTTTCATAATTGGTTAAAAGCTAAGGTTTAGTCCCACCATGATCGTCCGAGCCTGTGGGTACTGAGCATAGTCGATACCATTGTTCAGCAGGTTGTAATTCTTCGATGATACCTCGGGATCGTAACCGGTGTACTTGGTAAAGGTCAGCAGGTTCTGGCTCGACACGTACACGCGTGTCCGGCTGACCACGTTACCCGTCAGCTTGCCGATGGTAGCTGCCGGAATGGTATAACCGATGCTGAAGTTCTTCAGGCGCAGGTAGGAGCCGTCTTCCAGGAACCGGTCGGAGGTCCGGGAGTTCTGGTTCGGATCACCACTAATGGCTCTGGGCACATCGGTGTTTGTATTCTGAGGGGTCCATGCCTGCAGCACATCGGTGCTGGCGTTGAACAACCGCAGCATACCCTGACCAATTACTTTGGTACCATTGTAGATCTTGTTGCCTTGTACACCCTGGAAGAACATGGTAAAGTCGAAGTTCCGATACGTTCCGCCCCAGTTCAGGCCGTAGCTGAACTTGGGAATAAAGCTGCCCAGGAACTGCCGATCGTTGGCGTCGATCTTGCCGTTGCCGTCCAGGTCGCGGAACCGGATATCACCCGGTGATGTCTTATCGTTCTGGTAGAAGGTCTTGGCATCACCGTCGATAGCGTTATACTTCTCCACATCTTCCTTGCTCTGGAAGATACCATCGACCACCCAGCCGTAAAACGACTGAATGGGTTGACCCACCTGTGTCCGCGTTATGTCGAACCCGCCAAAGTCAGCGTTATTACCAGAGTTGATGGTGGCATTCGGCGTAGCCAGGCCCAGCACCTTGTTCCGGGTCATATCAAACATCCCGGTCAGGTTCCAGTTGAAGTTTTTGCCGGAATGGTTGTAACCCGCCGACAATTCGAAGCCCCGGTTGCGCATGCTGCCTACGTTGGCCAGCGGACTTGCCGAGTAGCCCATCGACTCTGGCAGGGGTACGCTCAGCAGCAGGCCATCGGTCTGGCGGTTATATACCTCAGCGGTTAGGGTAATTTTGTTGTTCAGCAGCGACGCATCGATACCAATGTTCGACATGGTAGTCACCTCCCAGCTCAGGTTGCTGTTACCCAACCGGTTGAAAAAAGAACCCAGCTGGGTCTGGTTCCCAAACGGATAAATGGTGGCGTTCGCCTGAATCAAAGGCTGCCAGTCGTAATCACCGATGGCGTTGTAGCCGGTCTGGCCGTAACTACCCCGTATTTTTAATTCCGAGATAGACCGGACATTCTGCATAAAGCTTTCTTCGCTGATGCGCCAGCCTGCCGAAATTGCCGGGAATGTACCCCACTTGCGATCAGGGGCAAACTTCGAGGAGCCGTCGCGCCGGATAGACGCCCCGATCAGGTAACGACCACCGAATTCGTAGTTCAGACGACCCACGTACGAGATCAGCGAATTTTCATTCTTGCTGCTGCTACCATTCGGGTTGGATACCCCCTGGATAACCAGAATGTTATTATCGGGGCGCTGCCCACTGGCACTCAGACTCCGGGAGGTGCTGTTCTGCTGCTCAGCAACGGCTGTGGCGTTCACATAATGCTTGCCGAACGTTTTCTCAAAGGTCAACTGGTTGGTCAGCACGGTTGAGAAATACTCACTGCGGTTTTCGTTCACACCCGCAATTAAGCGGCTGCGGTTACCGTCGTTGTAAATCGGATCGAAGCCGTTGTAACGGGAGTAAGCAAAATCACCACCGAAATTGAACCGGTAGCGAAGGAAATCGGTGAAGCGTACTTCCGCAAAGATGGTTCCTAATAATTTAACCCCGCGATCGGTCTTGAACTGCATCTCCTGCTCGGCTACCCGCAGCGGGTTCTCCGGGTCGGTAGCATCCAGACCCTGGGCGGTGGTACTGAACCCACCAATCTTTGTCGGGTCCCGTACGGGCCAGTACGGAGTCATCCGCATTGTGTTCATGATCAGGCTTCGGCCTCCTCCGTCGCGCTCCAGCCGCCGGTAGTCCGTGGCCGCCAGCAGGGTCTGACCAATAGTTAAAAACTTGCTGATCTTATGGTCGGAGTTGATGCGGAAGCTCTGCCGGTTGTAGTTGGTGAACGGCATAATACCGTCCTGCTTAAAGTAACCCGCCGAGGTGTAGAACCGCGACATAGCGTTACCGCCCGAGATAGAGATCTGGTTATCGGTAATCGGTGCCGCCCGGAACATCACATCCTGCCAGTCGGTGTCGGTCTGGGCAAAGGTCTGCGTAGCACCGTCGTAGATAGGCGTATTCAGGTTATTGAATCGGCCCGGAACCGGCTGCCCCGATGCCGTCAGCAGTGCTGTACCATACTGGATGTACTGGTCACGGTTCAGCAGGTCCAGTTTCCGCCAGGCTGACTGTGAGCCGTAGTAGGCATCAACATTAACGGTCAGTTTACCGTTTGTGGATCCTTTCTTGGTGGTGATCAGGATAACCCCGTTGGCCGCCCGCGAACCGTAGATAGCCGCAGCGCTCGCATCTTTCAACACTTCCAGGGATTCAATGTCTTTAGGGTCCAGGTTGTTCAGGCCACCTGAGGGCACACCGTCTATCACGTAGAGCGGGTTCGGGTTCAAACTGATAGAGCCGACACCCCGGATGCGCACAACCGGCTCGCTACCGGGACTACTGTTGTTGGTAACCGAAACACCCGGCACCCGGCCCTGTAACGCCTGGGTAGGACTGATGACCGGCAATGCCCGCAAATCTTTGGGGGCCACCGACGATACGGCACCCGTCAATGACGACTTCTTCTGCGTACCGTAACCAACTACCACCACCTCACTGAGTGACTGCTCGTCGGCCATCAACTGGACATTAATGCTTGATCGGCCGCCTACGGCAATCTCCTGCCGGACAAACCCGATGTAGCTGAACACTAGTGTAGCCTGACGGCCTACCGTCAGCGAAAACCGGCCATCTTTGTCGGTTGTTGTTCCGTGGTTCGTTCCTTTCTCTACTACGTTTACGCCGGGCAGACCATCGCCGGCTTCATTTTTTACAGTACCTGATACAGGTTGTTGGGCAAAAACAGTTCCCGCCAGAACGACGAGCAACATCATAAGGAAGGCTCTTAGCGGTACAAAACCTGTGTACCGCTTTTGTAAAGCTTGCATCATAGAATAAAGGGTTTGTAGTGAAAGGTGATAATATAAGGATAAAATTGCATTAAAATAGGCACCCAACAAATGTACATTGCAGCGAATAGAAAGCAAATAAAATAGCTTAAAAAGTGAGAAAGAGCGCGTTAGAAAACTTGACCAGCTTATAGCCCAGGGCGGGATACCGGCAGAAAAACACAAAAGCCATCCGGCCGGTGTCCGCCACGGGGTGGCGTCGCACGGGCCGGATGGCTGTACCCGATAAGGCTGGCCCGGCTATCAGTCAGCCAGATTGAATTTCAGCTGCACCCCCCCGGCGGTGGTGGCCCGGCGGAAGGAGTTAGAGACGAGCGGGTCGTTAAAGGTCCGGTCGAAATAAAAGTTCAGGTTGACCCGACGGCTCACGATGTAGCTCACCTGCGGCCGCAGTTGGAAGTTGACGTTGCCGGCGGTAATAATCTGCTCGGCATCCAGCTTGCGCTGAATGGCGCGGGTATCGCGCAGGGTGAGGCTGCAGCTGAACGTCAGATCATTCTTGAGCTTGCGGTATGCGCCGTTGATCCGGAATGGTACCCGGATGTTGTTGCGCGTAAAGCCGACCGTAGCTGTCAGATCTTTATTAGTGAGTTCGGCTACCTGCGAGTTCGATAAGCTCAGGGCTACGTTTCGGTCCTGGTTGTACTCCAGCCGGCCGCTGATGCGGCTCCGCGTCTGAAACTGCACCCCAATTAATGGTGCAAACCGCTCCGACATCGTAATGGTGCTCATGATAAACACCGGTATATAATTACCCTGCGGGTTGAAAAAGACCGACGGTGGATAGCCGGTGACGGCCAGGTTTACATACTGGGCGTTATACTCCAGCGACGAAACAAAGTTACCCACGCTGTAGGTGGAGTTGTAGCTATGCGCCAGCGTGACCGAACTGAACCACCGCTTGAAGAACGGCAGGTTCGACAAACCGTTGTAGTCAACACGCCAATTCGGTAAGGGGAAATTATAAAAGGGCGACAGACTGGTTTTCTGCGGATCTTCGCCACTGTAGGCAGCAAAAAAGGCCGGTATCAGCACATCCTGTGAGTTCTTGTTGTATTCTCCGCCCGGATTCGTGTTTCTGGCTCTCACCCGTTCGAGAATGAGTGCACGGTACTCCTCCAGTTTCTCAAAGGTCGGCGACGTATTATCCCTCCGCAGTTTGGTAAAAGCCGTGCGGAACGACAGGAACGACATACTGAACTGACCGTTGCGTACCGGACTCTGGCTCTCGAACTCCCCACCCGGAAGGCCGGGGCGGTAGAACTCCTGGTAGTTGTCGGAGCGCGTCAGCCGGGCCTCAATCTGCATCCGGAAATCCTTGAACGGCTCCAGCGTGGTGCGGGCATTGAAGGTCTTGGCTATACTCTGTGTAAAGGGCGCGTTCTGCACCGTACTTGGCGACAGCCAGCCCCGCTCAGCGGCTTTATAATGAAAACGCCTGTCCTGATCGCCGAGTACGAACGGCAGCCCCGGCGCGTTACCCGCCCGGTCGAGGCCGAAGAAGCCGGGCGTTCGCAGGAAGCCGGGGAGGATGGTAGCCTCCTGAATAGTATAGGTAAAGTTGATCCCCCGCACCGTCAGCAGCGCCCGCGTAAAGTTCTTCAGCAGTTTACTCTCCTGCCGCTCAATCTCTTCGATGTCACCGGGGCTGCGGGCAAAGTTCTTCTTTACCGGCGATGGCGTGTTGGCAAAGCGCAGGTACCGGATCTTGTTATACAGCCTGACAAAGTCTACGCGCCCCGTCACCCCCCGTTCCCGGTTGTTGCGCAACACGTTACCAAACGGAACCGCCAGCGTGTCGGTGATGCCGTACGAGTTGGCCTGAAACTGGTAGCCGACGCGGTAGTTGGCGTCCGCCTGAATCCAGTCGAGCAGCGAGAACTTGTCGAATGGTATCCGGTACGTCGTGTTTATCTCCTGCAGGTAGTTCTTCATCCGGCCCAGTTGCTGAACACTCCGCCAGACCGAATCCTGCTTGGCCTCGGTGTTGATTTCCCCGAACGGTTCGTCAATGATGGAGTTGGCTACGGCCTTGTACGTCACCAGCAGGTTGCGGGTCAGGTTCCAGGTCAGGTCGTAGTACCGGTTGAACAGGAAGTACTTTTCAAACATCGGCGCGATTCCGGCCGTGGTCAGTTCCGAGTTGCGCAACTGGGTCTTCACGTAGTTGCGGTCTATGTCGGTCCGGATGGATACCAGCGTCGGTAGCAGCGTTAGGTTAAAGTCTTTGAGCCAGAGCAGGTAACTACGCTCCAGGCTTTTGACGTTCTTAAACGGCTCAAATGGTTTGGGCTGACTGCTGTAGGTATAGGCAATGCTCCCCCGAATCTGCCGCTGGGTATACTCGTCGGTCAGGATGTTGGTCCGGCGGGCCTCGTTGAACGCGTAGGATAAGGCAAAGTTTTCGACATCCCAGAAGTGCGTTTTACCGTTGGAGTTCAGCCGCACCTTCCGCACGTTCGAGAAGTTGATGCCCTTCCGAACGCTGTTTTCTTCCACCAATCGTCGGTACCGGGCTCGTTCGTCCCCCTCGGCAAATGTAGATAAGGAGGTCTGTAGGGGGGTATCCGGGTCGAGCGGGTTGAAGTGCGGGGTCACCTTCCGGTTATCATAGTTCAGGTACACAGGAATCCGTAATCCCCATTTCTCCGGTAGCAGTTTATCTACAGCCACAGCCGACGACACCCCGAATTCAGTGGTACTCTCGCGGGTTCTATCCCCTACCTTGGTCTGCACTCCACCGAAGCCGAACGAGGTATACCGTCCCGAAGCCGTTACCGTCGCAAAGTCGGCCAGCTTGGCATTGACCGATCCCACGGCGGCATTGCCGGCGGTCTGGTCGAAGCCCGACGCCCGAAACTCGTTCACCCAGATACAGAAGCTCTGCGCCTGCTCATCGGCTGATTTCGGATTTCGCACCCCGATCATAATGGTCTGCACCGAACTCAGGTCTGGATTCCCCACCACCGTCAGCCGGTAGCGGCCATCCAGCGACTGAAGCGCAAACGGCAGGGTATACGACCGGCTAAACTGCCGGTTACGCTCGGCTTTGAGGTTGATTAGTTCCTCAATGGCGAGATCCAGTTCATTCTCGGTCGGCCACACCGCCAGCGGATCGTTGACCCGCTCAGGCGTTTGCCGCAGGTTCGAAATTTCTATCTCGTAGTAATTATCGGTAAAATCGGTACCAACGCGGATGAACGCCGACACCTGACTGGTAACAGGCTGATCGTTCGGATGCATATGAATAAACATCCGCAGCCGCTTACGGAACAGAAAATCGAAATTTGTATTCCGGAAAGCAGCCCGTGAATCACCGTCGCGCAGGCCGGTTACGCAGAGGCTCATCGACTGCTCATTCAGCTCCACATTGTTCAACTGGGTGAAATCGCGGTCGCGCTGAAAACCCGGCGGCACCGTATAGACAAACTTGTTGGTATTCGTCTGGCTGTTTTCTTCGATGTTCACCGTCGATACCGTAAACTTGGCATCGTAAGGCTCCGGTACTTCCTGCAGACCACGGGCCGAGAGATCGCCG
This sequence comes from Nibrella saemangeumensis, assembly GCF_039541915.1. NCBI lineage: Bacteria > Pseudomonadati > Bacteroidota > Cytophagia > Cytophagales > Spirosomataceae > Nibrella > Nibrella saemangeumensis. The sequence continues at coordinate 32,412 of NZ_BAABHD010000022.1, read as the reverse complement.
GTATACTTGCGATACTGGTTGGCTTCCATCTGCAACTGCGCAAACCGCAGGACCACCGGTTCCTCAAAATCGGTCAGGTACATCCGCATAAACCGGATCGACTTAAAGCCGTTGATGTTACCGACCTTCCGGGCCGCTTCCCGCACCGGAATCCGGAACAGGTACCATGTAGCTCCGTCGGCCACCACTTTATCAATAATATAGCCCTGCCCTACCTCCAGCCGGCCCGGACGCAGGTCTACTTCATATTCGTAATAAGCTTCGTTATCGTTGACGGTGTTGTCTATGTTCAGGTCCTCAATATCTGGAATGTTGGTTGAGGCTGGCGTCAGGAACTGATCGCGGCTATCGTTTTCGGGCGAGTTACCTTCCATACCCATAAACCGTTTGTAGCGGGCTACGATGTATTTGGCCGAGTCTGCCGCCGGGCCTAAATAGAACTGGAAGTCATCGTTGGCCGGGTCACTGGCAATCTCATCAAAAGCCTCCCCGCTTACCCGTGGTCGGATGGCGTTCAGGTAGTCATTGAAAAAGCGTCGTTCGTCGACGTTACTCAAACCGTCCAGACCGACATCCTGTTTTTCGCGGGCACCGGGCTGGTTGGTAAAGGCATTAGTAATAAACTGCTGACGGGTAACACGGCCCCAGGCGGTTGTGTCGGTACCCCGCTCACGGGTGCCGTTCTCCAGCGGCAATCCGTTTTCGAAATTGAAACGACCATCCTTGACCACATCTTCCGAAATATCGCCGAGGTTAAAGAGCAGTTTTCCCCCTGTTGTGTTCGGCTTGTTTTTGGAATCGTCCGGATTAGCCCGCACCTTACCCCGCTCCCCACCAATAAAGGGATCCATCATCCAGAAGGTAATGTTCTCGATGTTGGCATTGTCAAAGTCAATATCGGAGGTAATAGCCCTGGTTACCGCCCCAAAGTTCCGCCGGGGATTCAGTAACCGCCCGTCTGTAGTCAGGTTCGGGTTAAAATTATACATACCACGCTCACTGGGGAAGTAAGCGACATCCAGCACGTTTTCGGGCAACTGAATCTGCCGGACCGAGCGGCCGGGGAAGAGTTGCTGCGGCAGAAAATAGCGCTCGTAATAGTTTTGCTTATCATCGGTCGACAGATTAATATCTACCGTACGAAGGCCGGTACCCTGGCCGTAAATGGTCTGGTCAACAGAGTACACGGATATCCGGGCGCGGTTGTAAGCATACTCCAGCGGGCTCTGGAACGAGCCCTGCGGAAACTGCTGCGGGGTAGCCCCAAGCCGCCAGCGAGTCGGCTGACGCGTCAGGTCAAAAATGGTGCGTGCCGCTTCGAAATCGTCGATAAACGCGTTGTTGTTCACCCTGGGTGCCACGCTCGGAAACAGTTGGGCGACTTCCCCTTGGAAATGGACGGTTGATACCTCTTTGGTTTGCAGCAGCGGCAACCGGTCGAGGAAACGCGTCAGTGCCCGCGACTCCTTGCGGATGTTGGCGTCGAGGCCGATGATGGTATTATTGACCGGCTCGTTGCCTATAGCTACCCGCGTCAGAAAACCGGCTGGCGTTTCGCGGAGCCGCATGGCCGTCATACCGAGGTTAATGTCGGGGCTAAGTTGGTAATCCAGTCGCGTACCAAACAGCGTCCGGATCTGGTTCTGGAACAGGTCAGGGCGCTCATACGTAATCCGGATTTCGCGGCCGGAATTGATAACGCCCTCGTTGATGATCCGCAGGCGACCAATCTGGGCCTCCAATACATAATCCTGGCCGGCCATCAGCGGAACCCCGCCCGCCGTTACCTGCACGGAGTTTTCATTCACCCCATAGGGCAGCGTTACCTCCTGGCCGGTCGCCGACTGGAACGTACCCCGCAGGAAGAACTTGTTCTTATCCGCTACCTGAATAGCATCTGCCTGCGTCAGCCGGTACAACTGCGGAAAAACATACTTCGACTTCAACGCTTCCTCGTCGGCATCAAACTGCCGGTCGAGGTACGACCCGAATGGCTCCAGCACCGGAAAAATAACCCGTCCGTAGCGAGGGTCCACCGTTACGTTCTCCACAAAATCGAAGTTACCGTCGGGTTGTTTGTCCAGCTGCTGATTAAGCTGGTCCATGTTGAATACCTGCACCAGCGGCCGGTTCTGCAACCGGCGGCCTTCCTGAAGGTTCGGGTTGTCGATACCTGTCAGGTCATCTTTGTACAGAATGCGGAGCTGAAAGCCCTGGCGGTTGAGCTGTGTGGTGTTGAGGGAATAGATGTTTTTCATCATCAGGTCCCACATCGGCAGTTGAATATTGTTCCGGATGGTAGCCGACTTCAGCAACTTCAGGAACAGCACCTCATCGTCGTTCCGGTTCTGGTAATCTTCGGTCAGTTCACCCACCTGATACCGTCGGCCCTGGTAGGTATATTCGTAGGCTACCGCCAGCACTTCGTCGTTGCGCAACGGGGTTACGAGCGAGATATACCCGAGTTCCGGCTGGAATTTGTATTCGGTTTCCGACAACCGCTTGGCCCCCCGTAGCAGATCGTAGTCAATGCCTTTGGCAAAGCCGAAGCTGCTCTCCAGCTCAGCCGAGGTGCGGTCTACCTGCCGCAGGTTCTGATTAGCCCTGGCCCGTTCGTAGAGGCCGTTGGCGTTATTGCCCGCCGGCGCATTAGCCACAATTGGCTGGAGGTTCGGATTGCTGCGATTGTTCGGGTTACTCTCACCCAAGTCGGCAAAACCCACAATGTTACGCAGGGTAGCCGTGGTATTGGTGCGATTGGTTACGTATACTTCAAGGCGCGTGATGGTCACCCCCGACATAATCACCGGCAGATTTTTCAGCGCCCGCTCGTAATTGTTGCGGAAGAAATGCGCCAGGAAGAAGTGGCGGTTTTCGTCGTACTGATCGGCCCGGATTTCGTACTGGCGACTCATGGCTCCACCCCGCAGCACAATACTCTCCTGTTTGGAACGCTGCTGTGACGCAACCACGGTAGCATTCAGCCGGCCAAATTTCAACTGGGTTTTAAGACCAAACAGGTTCTGAACGCCGGGGATCAACTGGCTGTTGATCGGCCAGCTCAGGTTACCGGCCTCAATCTTCTGAATAATATTTTCCTCGTTCGTTTTGTAGTTCAGCCGCAGGGCATTCTCGAAGTTAAACGAGGCTTTCGTATCGAAGTTAGTCAGCATCCCCAGCTTCTCACCGATCTTGCCGTTGAAGTTGATGCTGATCTGCTCGTTGAACATGAAGTTACCCTGACGACGCAGCCGTACCGGAATGGTGGGGTTGTCGATAAACTGGTGGAGGTAACCAAAATCCAGCATTACAAAGCCATTGGGCAGAAAATCGACCAGGTTACCCCCAAAGATGCGGTCGATGGCCGGCGGCAGGTCGAGCTTGGGCATCAGGCCGCGACCGCTCATGGCACTTTGCCCGTCGCGACGGCCGCTGTACTCCCGCCAGATATTCTGACGAACCCGCTGGTTCTGAAGCTGCTCATACGTTGAAAACGGCATGGTCTCGGCCGGACGGTAGGGCAATCCGTAGGTCGACGGGGGTAGGTACGTACCGGGTGCGCCAGGGCCACCAACCGGCTGCGTAACAGACGAACCGGGCGTCGCTACGCCGGGCGTAGTCACTCCGGTTGCGCCCACCGCCGGTCTGGTTCCGGGAGGGACGGTGGCACCACCGGGCGTCGCCACGCCAGGCGACATGGGGATAGAATTGACAGGCCGAACCTGCTCATACACCGTTACGCGATTGGCCGAATCCAGCCGGATATCTGTGGCTACCGAACGGGGATCACGCAGGATAAAAGGAGAACGGGGGAGTTTGGACGAAAATCGGCTGGTGTAACGGTCCACCCAGTTCACCGTGGGTCGGCGAGCTGCACTCCGGGCCGCCCGCAGGCTGTCGGCCCGTTCCTGCGCTACCCGGCGCGCTGAATCAACAGCAGCCTGCCGGGCGTTCGCCGGTTGAGCAGTGGTAGACGACGGGGCTGTCCGGCGTGGCGTGCGCTGCGCCAGGGATTCGGTTGACAAACCCACCAGGAAAATACCCAACGACAGGAAATATAAAACACCACTAAGGGTAGAAAATTGACAAAGATGTTGATCTGCGGAAAAAGACTGCCACAACCCATCCTTTCGTCTACGCACCTGACGTAAACGGATCAGTAAGGAATGAAGATTGCGGGCGGTATACAAATTCACCATGCAGGGTACTTCAAATCGGTGGTTAGTGAGAATGGCTTTCGCACAAGTCTTTCTTTCAAACGGCCGATGTCATGGTTGTAGTCTGTAAAACAGGGGCTTTTTTTCGACCGTTTAATAAATCAAAAGCCGGGCCGTTGAACAAACGACCCGGCTGGTAGTTACCGTAAAGCCATACGTATCAGATCTTCGACCCCCAGGTGGTCGCCTTCACGCTTCAGGATGGTGTCCAGATTTTTCTCGGCGGCCGGCCGGGGTAAACCCAGGGCTACCAGAGCCGCCAGAGCCTCTTCCCGAACCGGATTGGTCGCACCCTGCCGGTAGGTAGGTGCATCGGGCACAATACCCGCTTTTTTCATTTTATCCTTCAGTTCCAGAATAACCCGCTGGGCCGTTTTAGCCCCAATGCCTTTAATAGCCTGCACCGCCCGCACGTTTTCACTCAGAATAGCCAGCCGCAAATCTGACGGAGTCAGCGACGACAGCATACCCAACGCCGTATTCGGCCCGATTCCCGAGACGGAGATCAGGTCCAGGAACAGGGATTTCTCGTCGGCCGACGCAAACCCAAACAGCGTGTGATTGTCTTCCCGGATATGCTGGTGCGTAAAGAGTTTGCAGCGCTCTCCGCCACCGGGTAATGTCGAATATGTCTGGAGAGAAATGTGCACTTCGTAACCTACACCACCGACATCGATTATCGCCATCGTTGGTTCTTTGTAGGCCAGTTTGCCGTCAATATAAGCGATCATTAAGGCAGTAGAAACTTCTTTATGAACTGGTTACAAGACTGTAAATATACAAAAAACCCACGACTTTTTGTCTATTGTCATGGGTTTTGTCCAAGATTTAACCGGCAGTTAATCCACTGCACAGGAACAGGCAAAAGATAGCCGAAAGAGCGGTTTACCCAATAATCAGGCGCTGTCCCCGACGCAGTTTGTTACCCCGGATGTGGTTCAGCTTCTTGAGCCGCTCGACCGACCGGTCGTAACGTTCAGCAATACTCCACAAGGTATCACCGGCCTGTACCTGATGGTATTTAGGTTTGATTTTCTTGGTTATCGATTTGGCTACTTTCGATTTTTCAACCTTTTCTACCACAGGCTTCGGCGCGGTAGCTTTTTCTTCCACCTGAACCAGACGGGTCTCGGTAACTTTTATCTCTCTGATAATGACCAGGCCCTGACCCTTCCGAACGCTGGCAGAACGCAGGCGGTTCCAACGTTTCAGATCACTGACGGATACATCGTAGCGGTTGGCAATACGGCTCAGCGTCTCGCCCTTCCGGACGATGTGTGTTTGCTTTTTGGTTTTCCAGACCGTTACCTTCTCTGCTTTTACCGCAGGCTTCTCGTCCTCTTCGGCCAGCAACTCATCCACCGGCACAGCGTCAGGTATTATGGCCGCGTTGTCATCGACGTTCCGGGCATAGGCAAACCAGTGAGCCGCGTAGGCTTCTGACGCCCGGTCGGGATCTTCCGCTTCGGCCAGTAGCATATGCTCCGTTTCAACCGGCATCCGTGTGGCTGAATCCAGTATGGCCGACCGGTTCTGCTGGAAGGTATAGTAATAACTCGACGGCAGACGGACCACCACATTCCGGGCAAACTCCGGCAGATTCACCGTTGTGATGGCCGGATTCAGCCGCTGTAGTTCAACCAGTGGCATCCCACATTCTTTAGCAAACGTTTGTAGGCAGAAGTAGCTGTTTACCTGAATGGTATCGAACGGCACCGGGTGGTCGGGACGCTCCGCGAACAGACCATGCTCGTGGGCGTAATGCATCATATAGGTGGTAGCAATATAGATCGGCACGTACCCCTGGGTCTCTTTTGGCAGGGCATTGTAGATGTCCCAGAACGACCGGCCGCCCGTGCGGCTCATCGCCCGCTTGACCGTGCCGGCCCCGCTATTGTAAGCGGCCATCACCAGATGCCAGTCGCCAAACATTCTGTAGAGGCCCTTCAGATGGCGGCAGGCGGCTTCCGTTGATTTTTCCGGGTCCATCCGCTCATCAACATACTCGTCCTGCGACAGCCGTAACTCCCGGCCCGTGGCGGGCATAAACTGCCATAGTCCACCGGCACCGGCATGCGATACCGCCCGCGGGTTCAGCGCCGACTCCACAATCGAGAGGTATTTCAGCTCATCGGGCAGGTCATACTTGGCCAGGTACTTTTCGTACAGCGGAAAATACACCGCCATCCGCTCCAGCATCCGTTTGGTATAATGCGGCTTGCGGTACGTAAAAATGTCAATGTATTTATGAATGATGTCGTTGTAGGTGAGCGGTATCGTCTTCTCAATCTGTTTCAGACGCGGTTTTACCAGCGACCCATCCACGGTATAAACCTCCGCGATGGAGTCAAGTTCGACGGCCACATCGGAGGCACCATACAAGGTCGTGTCCAGTTTAACGGGAATAGCGATTCGGGTGGGAAATTGTCCGAAGGCAGACTGGCTCACCAGCGACAAAACGGGCAGACACAGCGCTCCTACAATGCACGCCCCCCTCAGGCTACGCAGGCGACGGTTCGGGTTGAACATGTTTTGTATAGTTGAATGGTCAGTAATTTTACTCACACTATGGCATACGGCGATCACCCGCAGTAATCTCCTGTTTGCTTATGTATTGAAATCCAATAAATTAGTCGAAAACCACTAATAAAAAGGCAACGCAGCGTTAAGTGCATCCTCAGTAGACCACCAAATCTACCGGAAAATATCACTAGACGCAAGAAATTACAGCGTTTTTGCCAGGGCCAACAACATTCCTTCCTGAAACGGAGGAGCCATCACCTGCAACCCAATCGGCAACCCGTCGGTATCGGTACCGTTCGGAACGGAGATCGCCGGGTAACCTGCCACGTTGGCCTGGACCGTAAAAATATCGGCTAAGTACATTTGCAGCGGATCGGCCGTTTTCTCACCCAGCCGAAACGCCGTCGACGGGGTAGTAGGCGATACCAGAAAATCGTAGCGGGCAAAAACCTGCTCTGTTTCCTGGCGTATCAACCGCCTAACCTGCTGTGCCTTGGTATAATAGGCTTCGTAATAACTGGCACTGAGGGCAAATGTTCCCAATAAAATTCGTCTGCGGACCTCCGTACCAAAACCCTCCGTCCGGCTCTTCTTATACATCGACTCCAGATCCGTCGCGGCCGGCCCGGTACTCCGGTAGCCGTACCGCACCCCATCAAAGCGCGACAGGTTTGAACTGGCTTCGGCGGTGGTCAGAATGTAGTAGGTTGGTAGCAGATACGAGAGCAGCGAAAAGTCGACCGGCTCGACGCTATGTCCGGCTTTGCGGAGTTTATCCAGCCGCTGTTGGGTAGCCTGCCGGATGTCGGGCGCCACACCTTCGCTTTCTACGCCGTCGCGCAGGTAAGCAATGCGCAGGGGGCGGTCAGGAAGTGTTGCCTGGGTGTAAGACTCGACCGGTTTAGAAGAGACTGTGCTGTCGAAGTCGTCGGGGCCGGCCATAATTTCCAGCAGCAACGCGGCATCATCGGCGGTATGGGTAATTGGACCAATGCAGTCAAACGAAGAAGCGTAGGCCACCAGCCCATAGCGACTGATCCGCCCATACGTAGGCTTCAGGCCTACCACCCCGCAGAAAGCGGCCGGCTGCCGCACAGAGCCCCCGGTATCGGAGCCGATTGACGCCAGGCACATACCCGCCTGCACCGCTACCGCCGAGCCCCCCGATGATCCGCCCGGAACCCGCTCCGGATTGGCCGCGTTGCGTACAGGGCCAAAAGCTGAGTTCTCGTTGGAGGAGCCCATGGCAAACTCATCGCAGTTCTGCCGGCCGATGATGATGGCATCTTCGTTGAGCAGCCGCTGTACCGCCGTAGCGGTGAACTGCGCCGTAAACCCGTCGAGAATCCGGCTACCCGCCTGCAGACCATGGCCGGCATAACTCAGCACATCTTTCAGGCCAATGACCATACCCGCCAGTCGCCCGGCTTTGCCAGCCGCCCGCTTCTGGTCTACAACCTCAGCCTGCTGCCGGGCTTCGTCGGCGTATACCTCCGTAAAAACGTTTAGCGAACGCTGTTCGTCGATGCGGGACAGATAATAATCAACCAACTGGCGGCAGGTGGCGGTGCCGGCCTCCAGTGCCGACTGTACCTCCGCAAAGCTGCGGTATAGCATGTGGTGAAAAGTTAGGCGGGTACTAAATACAAAAACAGACAACCGAATACCCGGTCAGGTATTCAGTTGTCTGCTTATCACAACTCAATGTTATTTCGTCTCTTTAATCCCGTCCTCGATGTTATCGCGAACTTCTTTGGTAGCATCCTTGAATTCGCGGATACCTTTACCCAGACCGCGTGCCAGTTCAGGCAGCTTCTTAGCGCCGAAGAACAACAACAGCGCCAGGAAAATGAGAAGCATTTCCTGTCCGCCCAAACCCATAAATGCTAAAATGGAGGCAACGTTCATAATCTTGAAATTTATAAGTATGCAAAAATAATAACAATTCAGCAATTAACTATTAAAACCGGCTTAAGATTAGCCTATAGAAATAGTAGTCTTTCTACTTTCTTCCCACTGCCGGAACTTCTCAATATCGGTACCCATTGCCGAAACGAGCCAGAAAACCAGCGCTATATCGTCGGTAACGCCGATGATCGGCAGGAAGTCGGGGATGAAATCCAGCGGTGACACAAAATAGATCAGCACCGCAATCATCCGGATCAGCGACTTCCAGGGAATGTTCTTGTACTCACCCGATGCATAAGCTTTTACCATACGAGCCATCAAGGCAATATGGTTTCTGACATCCTGTATGTTACTACCGGTCAGGCCTTTACTTTTGGTCAGAACCTGCTGCACAAGTCCAAACAAACTGCGGCTGTTCCGGGCATACCGGGCAGCCTTCACGTTGGACCGCCGAAAAAATATGGATGCTAAAACCTGAGCAATCAGCTTACTATTCGCCATCTATTGAGTAAAAGTTAGTTGGTGCATTTTTATAACAATAATTTTCAGATAAATATTTCCATATTTCAAAAAATCTGAGGGTGAGGTTGTAAATCAATTGGTTTCTGACGGCTGGCTTTCCTAATTTTACGCCCCGTTAGTTTTCGTGTATTCACCTCTATAATTCCTCATTGTATGAAAATTACCGTTGTAGGAGCTGGTGCCGTCGGAGCAACCTGCGCCGATAACATTGCCCGCCTGGAACTGGCCGAAGAGGTCGTTCTGCTGGATATTAAAGAAGGCCTGAGCGAAGGCAAGGGGCTGGATATGCTCCAGACCGCAACCCTGCTGGGCTTCGATACCAAAATTACCGGCTCTACCAATGATTACGGCAAAACGGCTGGTTCGGATGTCGTAGTGATTACATCAGGCTTACCACGTAAGCCCGGCATGACCCGCGAAGAGCTCATCGGTACCAACGCCAACATTGTAAAAGGTGTTACGGAAAACATTTTAAAACACTCACCAGAGGCCATTATCATCATTGTATCGAACCCGATGGATACCATGACGTACCTGGCGCTGAAAGCCTCGGGGCTGCCCAAGAACAGGATTATAGGCATGGGTGGTATTCTGGACAGCGCCCGCTTTAAAACGTATCTGGCGCTGGCGATGGATTGCCCGCCGAACGATATTCACGCAACGGTCGTGGGTGGTCACGGCGACACAACCATGATCCCGCTGACGCGCCTGGCTACCCGAATGGGTGTGCCGGTCAGCCAGTTCCTGAGCCAGGAACAGTTGCAGAAGGTAGCCGCCGATACCATGGTCGGTGGCGCAACCCTGACGAAACTGATTGGAACCTCGGCCTGGTACGCACCGGGTGCGGCCGTAGCCGTGCTGGTGGAAAGCATCATCCGCAATCAGAAGCATGTGTTCCCGTGCAGCGTCTACCTGGAAGGCGAATACGGTCAGTCAGACATTTGCCTGGGGGTACCGGTGGTAATCGGCCGCAACGGCTGGGAAGAGATCGTTGACATTCAACTGAATGACGAGGAGAAAGCCACTTTCAGCAAGTCGGCCGATGCCGTTCGCAACATGAACGATGTGCTGGCGACGCTGGACGCGTAATTACGTTACCTTCTTATGTATCGTGCAAAAGGGGCCAGCTGGCTCCTTTTTGTTTTTCGTCCGGGTCAGCACCGATTCGGAAACCGTCCCACAATTTTCCAACCCAGCCGTGTATATTTCCGCAAGCGCCGTCTTTATACTGGTAAGACGTCCGTCTTCCTTTATAAAACCTTCATGACTCACCTGATCCCCTGCTGGCTCTTTGCTTTTCTATGGTTCAATGCGCAGCCAGCCCATACCCAGAGCTCAACCAGTGACGCAGATCTGAAGCTGTGGTATAACCAGCCAGCCGGCATCTGGGAGGAAGCGTTACCGCTGGGAAACGGCAAAACCGGGGCGATGGTGTTTGGCCGCGTGAAGCGGGAGCGCTATCAACTGAACGACAATACCCTCTGGTCGGGCTCTCCGGTGCCGGGCAACAACCCAAACGGGCCGCAGGTACTACCGCTGGTTCGGAAAGCTGTTTTGGCCGGTGATTACGAACAGGCAGCAACGCTCTGGAAAAAGATGCAGGGTCCCTACTCCGCCCGTTATCTGCCGATGGGCGACCTCTACCTCGACTTTCCCTTGGCCGATTCAACGACCACCTCGTACTACCGCGACCTGAACCTGAACAAGGCCATAGCTACGGTCCGCTATACGGTGAGAGGCATAACGTACCAACGAGAGGCTTTTATCAGTCACCCGGACCGTGTTATGGTCGTTCGGATGACAGCCGACAAAAAGAAAAGCATCACCTTTAGAGCCGGTCTGCAAAGCAAACTCCGTTATACCGTTACAGCACCTTCCGGTAACCTGTTGGTGCTAACGGGTAAAGCGCCTATGTACGTAGCGCACCGCAAGGCTGATCCGCAGCAGGTGGTGTACGCCGAAAGTCCACAGGGTGAAGGTATGAATTTTGAGATCCGGCTGCACATACAGGCCGAAGGCGGACAGGTAAACGCAGACGGAAATGAACTGGCTATACAAGGGGCTGATGCGGTGACCCTGTACCTGACTGGAGGCACCAGCTTCAGCGGATATGATCAATCGCCAGGCTTAGCGGGAAAGAACCCATCGCTGGAAACGTCCGCCAACCTGAAGGCAGCCCTGCAAAAAAGCTTTGCGCAACTTATTAAGACCCACATAGCTGATTACCAGCGCCTGTTTCGGCGCGTTACCCTCAACCTGGGCGGTGACCCACAGACGGCCAGCCTGCCGACGGACGAGCGGCTGCTGCGCCAGGAAACCGGTTCATCCGACAACGGATTGCAGGCCCTGTATTATCAATATGGCCGCTACCTGCTGATTGCCAGCTCCCGACCCGGCTCCCCGCCCGCTAATTTACAGGGTATGTGGAACGACCTTGTTCAGCCGCCCTGGGGCAGCAACTACACGCTCAACATCAATACGGAGATGAACTACTGGCTGGCCGAAAACACCAATCTGTCGGAATGCCACCAGCCCCTATTTGATTTTATCGGCAACCTGGCCGTGACGGGTGCCCGAACTGCACAGACCAACTATGGCATTACCGAAGGCTGGTGCGCCCACCACAACAGCGACATCTGGGCCAAAGCTTCGCCTACCGGCGGCTACGACACCGACCCGCTGGGGTATCCCCGCTGGTCGGCCTGGCCGATGGCCGGAGCCTGGCTCGGTACGCATCTCTGGGAGCATTACCTCTTTACCGGTGACAGGCAGTTCCTGCAGGATAAAGCTTATCCGCTGATGAAGGGAGCCGCTCAGTTTGCGCTGAACTGGCTGGTGGAAGACGACCAGGGTCGTCTGATGACCAACCCGGCTACCTCCCCGGAAAACACGGTTAAGATCAGCGGAAAAGAGTATGAGGTTAGTATGGCCTCAACAATGGATATGGCTATTTGCCGGGAGATTTTTACAGCTTGTATCAAAGCATCTGAGGCATTAAAGACCGACGACTCCTTCCGCACCCGGCTTGAAAAAGCGAACGCCCGGTTGTACCCGTATCAGATTGGGCAGTATGGGCAATTGCAGGAATGGTTCAGGGACTGGGACGATCCGAAAGACACGCATCGCCACATCTCCCACCTGTTCGGGCTGCACCCCGGTCATCAGATAGGTCCCCGGCTTACGCCCGAACTGGCGGCTGCCGCCAAACAGTCGCTGATCCACCGGGGCGACGTCAGCACCGGCTGGTCGATGGCCTGGAAAATTAACTGGTGGGCGCGGCTGGAAGACGGTAATCACGCCCATACGATCTTACGGGCCGGTCTGACCTACATCGGTCCTAAAAAGAAGGAACAGAAGGGGGGCGGTACTTACCCCAACCTCTTCGATGCGCATCCACCCTTCCAAATCGACGGTAACTTCGGCGGCACCGCCGGCATGACCGAAATGTTGCTGCAAAGCCATACCGGTGAACTCAGCCTGCTGCCCGCCCTACCTGATGAATGGCGCACCGGCTCCGTCACCGGCCTGAAAGCACGCGGTAATTTTGAGGTAGCCCTTACCTGGAAAGACGGAAAATTAGCCAGAGCCACGGTGCTGTCAGGCAACGGAGGTAACTGCCGCATCCGGACTACGGTGCCGGTAAAAGTCCTGGAGGTAAGCAACCGCCCGGCAGAGGGAGCAAACCCAAACCCATTAACACCAACTCCGGGTAAGCTGGTCTTTCAGCAGAACCAGTCGGCCAAACTTATCGATGTACCCTTAGCGCATGGCCATGTCATTGATTTTACAACGCAAAAAGGGAAGCAATATACGCTTGTCCCTCTCTAACCATGATCTATTTCTGACCAACAATGACACATCTTTTTCTTGCTTCAATACGTACAACGCTTGCCTTTTTACTTGTTCTTACAGGCGGATTGCCTGCATTGGCTCAGTCACTCAGCTGGACAGAAACCGCCCCTGGTATCTGGAAACTAAGCGTGGGCAAACCGGAGGCATACAATCTGTTAACGGCGGCCGAATCACAACCCAACGTCAGCGCTATAGGCCGGTTGGGCAAAACTGGTTTTCCGCTTGTGCAGAATGACATTTCGGTCAGGATCGAAAACGGCAAAACCTACCTGCGTTTTCCCCTCGACCGGGGTGAGCAGCTGTTTGGCTTTGGGCTGAATTTCCAGACGGTACACCAGCGGGGTAAAATCCTGCAACTGCACGTGGATCATTACGGAGGCAAAGACAATGGCCGTACGCACGCGCCGGTGCCGTTTTATATTTCCTCCAAAGGGTATGGCGTGTTTGTCAACTCGGCCCGGTATATTACGGTGTATGCGGGAACGGCGGCCCGGAAAGACAGCAAGAACCCACCCGTGGCGCAGGACCGGAATACCGACAAACGCTGGTCGGCGCGGCCCTACTCCGATGCTGTTGAGATGCTGGTTCCGGCCGAAGGAGTCGAACTTTACGTATTTGGTGGCCCAACCCCGCTGGATGCCGTGCGCCGGTTCAACCTCTTCAACGGTGGAGGTTGTCTGCCACCCCGCTGGGGGTTGGGCTTTACGCAGCGTGTTCACCGTCTCTACTCCGCCGACGACGTACAAAAGGAAGCTGCCGAATTTGAGTCCCGTAAGTACCCGCTTGACTTCATCGGCCTAGAACCCGGGTGGCAAAGCAAGTCGTACCCCTGCACGTTTGAGTGGGACAAGACCCGATTCCCGCAACCGGAAGCCTTCGTTAAGGATATGCTCAATAAAGGCATTCGCATTAATCTCTGGACCAACCCTTACGTCTCACCCGATGCCCAACTGTATCCAAAGATTGCCCCATACACCGGCTCCCATACGGTTTGGGTTGGTGCCGTGCCCGACCTTACAATACCTAAAGCTAAAGAGGTATTCTGGAACGTGTTCGATAAAGAGCATATCGGCATCGGCGTTAGTGGCTACAAAATCGACGAAACCGACGGGTACGACTATTACCTTTGGCCCGATGTGGCTACGTTCCCGTCAGGAATCAGCGCGGAACAGATGCGACAAACCTATGGCCTGCTGGTCCAGAAACAAAGTGCGGATCTGTTCCGCAAGCGCAACCAGCGCACCTACGGCTTGACGCGGGCGTCGAACGCGGGTAGCTCGTCGCTGCCGTACGTCATCTACAACGACTACTACAGCCACGAAGATTTTATCACGGCCCTGATCAACAGCAGTTTTTCGGGGGTACTCTGGACGCCGGAAGTACGAGCGTCGAAGACCAGTGAAGAATGGCTGCGCCGGTTTCAATCGGTATGTTTTTCGCCGATGGCGATGATCAATGCCTGGGCCAGCAGCACCAAACCGTGGTCGTTTCCGGAGGTAGCGGATCAGGTGCGGGAGATTGCTCAGCTTCGGATGCAGATGATGCCGTACTGGTACACTGAATTTGCCAGATACCATTTTGAAGGTACCCCGCCGTTCCGGGCGATGAATCTGGAACCGGGTTTTCAAACCGACGTGAGAAAAGAAGTTGTAACCGCCAGCCTGGAAGAAAATCCGTACGTAGAAGCCATAAGCAAAGAGATTAAGGATCAGTACATGGCGGGCGAATACCTGCTGGTAGCTCCGCTGTCTACCGGTCAGACATCGCGCAAAGTCATTCTGCCGAAAGGGAAGTGGTATGACTTTTACACCGGCCAATACGCAGGTGATGGCGAAGTCATTACCGTTACACCGGGATTGGCTAAGATTCCGGTATTTGTCAAAAACGGCGGTATCATTCCAATGATGCCGCCCCTGTTGCACGCACCTAAACCTGACCAGAGAGTAGACCTGGAGATCCGGCATTATGGCGAAAAAGCCGGTCAGTACCGGCTCTATGATGACGATGGCGAAACCTTCAACTACGAGAAAGGCCAGTTTAGCTGGCGTACCATCCGGACTGAACGCGGGAAAAACGGCCAGTGGACCGGAACTGTTTCGGCCGCCGAAAAAGGCAAACCAAACACCATCGGCAACATTACCTGGCGCTTTATGACGAAGTAGCGAGGACCAAAAAAGAAAACCAGATGACCTAAGTCATCTGGTTCCTCAAAATCGCCTAGTAGACAGTTTGTTTGTAACGAATACGTTTCAAGTATTCTGTCAGTAAGCGAAATACAACTATATAACAGGGAACGAGCCGAAGTTGTTTAAAAAATTTCTTCGGACCGCAGTTTTACCGTTACCGGTTATTATTTTCCAGCTTATCCTCTGTCTTCTTCAGGCCCTGTTCGGTTTTATTAAGGGCTTTTTTTGTCGTGCGCTTGGTAGCCGTGCTAACTTTCTTGGCACCCTGCTTTACCTCCCGGCCAGTGGCCTTCGCTCCGCGTTCTACTTTATCACCTACCTCCGTAGACGTTTCCTTAATTTCCCGACCGGTATTGCGAGCGCCCTGCCCTATTTTTTCACCGGCGACTTTCGCAGTCCGCTTGGCCTGACGGCCCGTAGCCTTCGCACTTTCCTTTACCTCGTCCTGCGCGGAAGCTACTGTAAAAGAAGCCAGTAGCACAGCCGCCATTATAATTACCTTTTTCATTACCGTTGATTATATATACGTTTAAATCCAGCAGGTATAACCTGGTAGTCAACGGTTTGTTCACTCCTCAACAGCTTTTATTTTTCGTTAACGGCAATCCATTGTACTGCATCGGCTACTACGGCTCCGTCGGCCTGCTGGTTGGTGATCTCCACGTACGACTGCTGCCCCGCCGGCAGGGCAAACCGCCCAACTTTGACCCAGGTTCCGGAAGTCTGGCCTACCACCTGCACGGCATCGCGCTTCAGCACCACCGGCTGAGCTGTTTTACCGTTGCCAATCAGCAGCGTCGTCTGGGAACTGGCATCGGGCCGACGCGGCAGGTAGGTATAGACATCATACTGACCCGCTTTCGGCAGGGAGGGTGTAAACCGGACCGTCTTGGTTGTCTGGCCTTTGGTGTCATCAATAACCAGTGACCGCCCATAACCGCCCCGACTGTCCTTCTTCCAGTCGCCTGTAAGTGTTACCCGGCCAGCATCATCGTTATCTACGACTACATCGGGTGTGCTGCCATCGAGCAGCGGATTATCCCGCAGGATTTTCTGAAGAGCCGCTATGTTGACCCGCTGTACCGGCTGTTTCTGGTCGATGGCCAGACTGGCCGCTACAGCCGCCGACTGTCCCAGCACCATAAACACCGGCTCCATCCGGATAGAGCCATAGGCAATGTGGCTGGCCGACAGGCAGACCGGCACCAGGAGGTTTTTGCACTCGTCCTGCCTGGGCACCAGCGAGCGGTAGCTGATCGGGTAAGGCGGAAAGCCTCCTACCTCAACATTCCCTTCGTTCTTGACCATCTTCACGCCGTTTTTCTCAATCACGATCCGCTGGCAGTTGTGCGAATCCATGGTGTAAGCCGCCATACCCACGGCATCGTTCACTATGTCTTTGCCTTCGCAGTTGGCCTGCGTCATCACATACTCGCCAATCATGCGCCGGGCTTCCCGGACGTACATCTGGGGAGACCAATGGCCGTTGTCCGTATACTCGTCTTTTGGATAGCCCCAGCGGAGCATCTCTTTACGTAGATGCTCCGGCATGCGCGGGTCGTGCCCGATAAAGTATAGCAGCCCTTTCGTATACAACTCATGTTCTCGCTGAATCTGCGCCCGGCGGTCATAACTGGCCTCGGGATAGTCGTAGTTCATGCCGATCATGTCGGTCGAGAAGGGACCGTTGTTGTTGATGTCGGTCTTTTTATTGGGCATGAGGTCGAACTTCAGAAAGCCCCACAGATCTTTCGCAGGTTTCTTTTCCAGATAGCGCAGCAGCAGTTCGTACCTCGATGGGTCGTACCCTTCGGGCTGGGTGATGGGCAGCATATTGGTTGGATCACTGCTCAGACAGATGCGAAAATTATAAGCCTGCACCTTTTTGTCGCCGGCTCCCGTTGCGGCTACCTTCTCCGGGCTTATTCCCCACAGCAAACCACTCTCCGGCTTACCGGGCACCTTGTACGGGTCGATGCCATCAGGAAACTGATGTTTATCCAGCAGCTGAACCCCGTTCCAGGTTTCCTTGTACTGGCTGTTGGCTTCGCGGCCCACGGTATAGCTTACCCCCGCCCTGGCCAGCAGGTCGCCTTCGTAGGAGGCATCGATAAACATCTTTGCCCGTACGGCACGAACCGGGTGCACTACCGACGATAAGGGTGTCTCCAGTGTAATTTCCTCAATGGCCCCGTTTACCTTCTTCACCGACACAATCCGGTGGTTGAATACGACGGGCACATCGGCCCGCTTGATGTATTCTTTGAACAGCTTTTCGGCTACACTGGGCTCAAAAATCCACTGCTCAAAGTTACCATAATGTTTGCCAAGCCGCCGGTAATAATCCAGCGCCAGGCCGGAGATAGCGTATTTATTGCCGATGTCGGTATAGCCTAATCCACCGGTTGTCAGACCGCCCAAATGACGGCCCGGCTCAATCAGCAAAACGGTTTTGCCCATCTTTTTGGCGGCATAAGCGGCCATGACACCACCAGAGGAACCGCCGTAGACGCATACATCGACCGTACGAACTACGGGTTGAGCGATCAGGGGGCTGGTTAGCAGGAGTAGTGTAGCTGTGAAATAGATAAGGGACTTCATCGGAAAAAAGAAGGGTTATTACACAGAGATACACAAGGCTTTTTATTGCTGCAACTCTAAGCGTTGCCCGTCTTTGAGCAGTACGGCACGCAACTTTTCGTAAGGTAGTTGCTGCGGACTTACTTTGTTCTCAATTGCCAGCACAGCCGCCGTTGCCGCCGACTGCCCCAGAATCATGAACACCGGCTCCATGCGGATCGAGCCGTACGCAATGTGTGAACTGGATACGCAGACCGGCACCAGCAGGTTGCGACACTCCTGCTCCTTGGGCAGAATTGAGCCGTAAGCAATGGAGTACGGCCGGTCTGGGTGCACGCCGATATCGCCTTCGTTCTGCACGTAACCTTCTTTGGTCACGTACCGCTGGGCGTTATGGGCGTCCAGTGCGTAAGAGCCCATACCAACCGGGTTCGGCACGTTGGTTTTACCCAGCGCGTCGGCTTCTTTCATAACAAATACACCCAGCATACGCCGGGCTTCCCGGACGTAGATCTGATGCGGCCAGTTGCCGTTGTCGGTAAACTCATCTTTGGCCAGGCCCCACTTCTTCATCTCGGTCTGGACATCGGCCGGAATGCTGGGGTCGTTCTGCAAAAAGTACATCAGCCCTTTCTGGTAGCGTTCATGGTCTTTAATGATTGCTTTCCGGCGCTCGTAGGTAGCTTCCGGATAGTCGTAGTTCCTGCCTAAATAATCGGTACTAAACGGGCCGTGGTTGTTGGTGTCCGTTTTCCGGTTGGGGATCGGATCAAACTTGTTATAGGTTTCGCGCCAGCCGGAAGCAAATACCCGCGCCAGCAGTTCGTACCGGGCGGGGTTGTACCCTTCCGGTTTGGGGAACGGCACCCGGTTGTCGGGGTGGTTGCTTAGGCACATGCGAAAGCAGTAGGCCTGGATTTTGTTGTCGCCCATGCCTTTCTCCCCCGGTCCGGCCGCCGACACCTCCGGCAACAGGCCACTTTTTGGATCGCCGGGCACCTTATACGGGCTGATCTGCGCTTTAAAGAAATGGCCGTGGTGGCGGGCATCCGGCTGCACGCCATTCCAGGTTTCGCCGTAAACGCTGTTGGCCTCCCGACCTACATGGTACTTTACCCCGGCTGCCGCCATCAGGTCGCCTTCGTAGGTCGCGTCGATAAACATCTGCCCTTCGTAGACATTGCCGCTCAAGGTCCGGAACTGACGAATGGCTCCGTTGCGTTTCTGCACGCCGTTGGCGGAACGGTCGAGCCACTCGTCGCGGTAGACGGTAATCTGGTTTTCGCGGATAAAGTCTTCAAAAACTTTTTCGGCCGCGTGGGGCTCAAAGATCCACATGGTGCGGGCGTTGCCATCAATAGCTGGCGTCCCTTGCCCTTTGTTGCCGTATTCTTCTTTTTTCTGCCATTTCCAGGAGGCAGGCTGCTGGTAATGCTGATACAGCCGCTGATAAAACTCCCGCGATAGTCCGCCGATTACCTCCTTATTACCGGTGTCGGTAAAGCCCAGTCCACCGGACGACAACCCGCCCAGGTGCTTGTCGGGTGACACAACGATGACAGATTTACCCATCTTTTTAATCTGCACAGCTGCTGTGACCGCTGCCGAAGTTCCCCCGTAGATAATAACATCGGCCCGCCGAACCGCGGCCTGCTGAACCGCAGTGGGACGGTTAGGCACCGTGAAGCTTGTCAGTGTGGCCAAACCAGCGAGTATTAACAGAAAAGTATTTCTTCTCATAAGATCAATAAATAACGTTCGGCCGCCATCTGAGCAGGTATGTAGCGATCTGAATCAGAAAGCAGCCGAACGGTAAATTCTAATAACCAGGGTTTTGCGTCAACTGCGAATTCACATCGATTTCGCTTTGCGGAATCGGAAACAGCACATGATGGGCCGGTACCGTAATAGTCGGGTTCTGCGCTTTTATAGCGTTGATCAACCGGCCTGTACGCGCCAGATCATACCAGCGGTGCCCCTCAAAGGCCAGTTCAAGCCGTCGTTCCAGCAGCACGGCTTCCCGGAACTGATCCTTGGTCATATCAGCCAGATCGGCGAGACCCGCCCGTCTGCGCAGACGGTTGACAGCCGCATAGGCTTCCGGTGTGGGTCCGTTTAACTCATTAAGTGCCTCGGCGTACATCAACAGCACATCGGCGTAGCGGATAATTGGATAGTTATTGCTGCCTTCCCCGTTTGCGGTTGCCGACGGGTCCAGGTATTTATAGACGTAAGCAGGATAAACCACACTGGCCGGAGCCGCCGGCGTCGTGGTAGCGGAGTACATTTTTATAGTAACGTCACGACGCTTGTCTTCCGGGCGGTAAGCCTTGTAGAGGTTTTCAGTCACCGGATCGTCGCCGAAGCCGGCTACACCATTGACCCGGTCAAACGGCGGACGCATATACCCCTGCATCAGGCTACCTTCTCCGAAACCGCCACCCAGCGCCTGCATTTCAAATACAGCTTCTTTACCATTCTTGTTAGCAATCAGAAAGGCTTCTGAGAACGTAGCCCACAGATCATATACGCCAGAGTCAATTACCTCTTTAGCCTTAGCGGCCGCTTTAGCCCAGTCTTTCCGGGTCAGGTATACTTTTGACAGGAAAGCGGTGGCGGCTCCCTTAGTAGCCCGACCACGGTCTGCACCAGTATACGAGGGCGGTAACGCAGTTTCAGCCTCCGTAAAATCCTGAATTACCTGATTATACACTTCGTCGGCCGACGCCCGCGACACAGCCAGATCGTTCAGCGACGTCGTTTCTTTCAACATCAGGGGTACACCACCGAATAACCGAACCAGCGTAAAGTAATAGAAGCCCCGCATGAATTTAGCCTCGGCAATGTAACGCGCCTTCAGGGCTTCGTCCATGGCAATCGGCGGCACTCGTTCAATTACGGCGTTAGCCCGGTTGATACCCTGGTAGACTGTCGTCCACAAGGACTGAAACGTACTGGTAGCGGGGGTAAAGGTATGTTTGTCGAGGTCGTTTTTGGCCTGGTTTGCGGTGGAACGGCCTCCGCCCCACTCCGAATCATCGGTAGCCTGGTCCTGCAGAATCCACATGACCTGCCCGTACATATTCGAGCTGTTCAGTGGGTCATAGACGGTGCTAACGGCGGCTTTGGCATCATCGGCATTGCGATAGAAATTCTCGGGTGTAAAACTCGACTCCGGCGTTTGGTTCAGCACTTCGCAACCCGACATGGAGAAAGCGATTAATAAGCTTGTTATAACTATCTTTTTCATGATGTCGAAACGAGTTAGAAACCTACATTAAGGCCAAGCATCCAGGTCTTGGCAGCGGGATAACTGGCGTAATCAAAACCCTGGCTCCGGCTATCCTGCCCGAACCGGTTTACCTCCGGATCATAGCCTGAGTATTTCGTCCAGGTGGCAAAATTCTGCGCGGTGGCATACACCCTCAACGAAGCAATTTTTAAAGTATTCAGCACCGGTGCCGGCAGATTGTACGCCAGTTGCAGGTTCTTCAGCCGCAGGTATGAACCATCCTCAATCTGCCGTGTCGAAATGCGGTTGGCAGGCCGGGTGGTCGACGCCCGCGGAATATCGGTATTCGTATTCGTCGGAGTCCAGCGGTTGAGCATATCCCGGCTTTGATTATTGGTACCGTTCAGGTACTCCAGTTCAAAGCGGTTGGCGTTCAGGATCTGGTTGCCGTATACGCCCTGAAAGAAGGCAGTCAGTTCGAAGCCTTTGTAAGAGAACGTGTTGTTGATACCGCCCAAAAACTTAGGCTGGGCTCGCCCAATGATCGTGCGGTCATTATCGTCGATTCGTTTGTCGCCGTTCAGGTCCAGGTACTTGCGGTCACCTGGCTTTCGGGCCTGCGCATCGACCAACGCCACCAGTTCATCGGTAGACTGGTACAGGCCGTTGGTGACGTACCCATAGAATGACCCGAGCGGCTCACCAACCCGGATAATACCTGAGTTGATGTTTTGGGCAATGTTAGCCACCTGACCGGCGAAAATCTGCGGAGCCCCACCAATGTCGAGCACCTTGTTCCGGTTCAGGGCAAAATTCAGATCCGTGTTCCACTTGAATGCACCATCAATATTTCGGGACGAAATACTTAGCTCCAACCCTTTGTTCTCCACCCGGCCAAGGTTCTTAATCGCGCTCGAGAAGCCTGATGTACTCGGAATGGTCACGTTAAGGAGCAGGTCTTTTGTCCGTTTGAGGTACACATCAGCCGTTACTGTAATGCGGTTGTTGAGTAGTCCCAGGTCCAGTCCCAGATCAGCCTGCGCGGTGGTTTCCCAGGACAAATCCGGATTGGCAATCTGGCTGGGTCCAATGCCGGTCGACACCGCATTACCGAACACATAGTTCTGCGTACTGAGCAGCGAATAGGCCGGGTAGTTGCCGATACCATCCTGATTACCGGTCAGACCGTAAGTAGCCCGGAGTTTCAGGTCGCTGAGCACAGAAACATTTTTCAGAAAATCTTCTTCAGACACCCGCCAGGCTACCGCAGCCGACGGGAAGTACCCGAACCGCTTGTTGGCCCCGAATCGGGATGAACCATCGGCCCGGAACGAAGCTGTAATCAGGTATTTGTCGCGGTAACCGTAGTTGACCCGCGCCAAATACGACTCCAGCCCCCAGGTGCCAATACTGGATGAAGGCACCAGCGCGACAGAACCGGAACCGAGGTTACCCGTTCCCAGGTTATCATTGACGAAGTTACGGGAGGCCGCGGTATTAGCCTCGGTACGGTTAGCCTGTTGGGTGTACCCCAAGAGCGCCCCGATGCTATGTACTTCTCCGAAAGTCCTGTTGTACGTCAACAGGTTCTCGTTGAGCCACGTTGCCGATTGCCGGTTGGTCAGCGAAGCAACGCCCCCCTGGGCCAAACCGCTGGACACACTGCGGGGCAGGTAGGAGTCCTGTTTCTGCAGGATGGCATCCAGTCCAAGCAGCACCTTCAGGCTCAGGCCCTCCATGATCTGGTATTCTCCAAACACGTTTCCGAATATCCGGTACGCCGTGTTCAGGTTCCGGCTCTCGCGGGCCAGTGCCGCCGGATTATCAGCGGTGAAGTTCAGCGCCGGATGCGTAACCAGGTACGATCCGTCGGGATTATAGACGGGCAGAATCGGCGGAAACTGCAGCGCAGCCATGGTAACCAGCCCGGCACTGCCCAGATCACCGTCCGTACGCGACTGGTTGGTTTTGGTTCGGTTCACCGTCAGGCTGTTCCCGATCTTGATTTTGCCCGTCAGTTTCCGGTCCAGATTAAGCCGGAACGAATAGCGCTCAAAATCAGAGTTAGCCACAATGCCCTGCTGGTTAAAATAGCCACCGGCAATCGCATATTGTGTTCGTTCGTCACCGCCACTCATCGTCAGCTGGTAGTTCGAAATCGGAGCTGAGCGAAAAATCTCATTCTGCCAGTCGGTTCCTTCGCCAAAAGCCTCTACCTGCGCTGGGGTGTACACGGCAGCGCGGCCTTCGTTGGTGTTGGCATCATTAACAAACTGGGCGTACTCGCGGGCATTCAGCACCGGATATTTTCGGCGTACGTGCTGCACCCCGTAATACGTTTCTAAGTTAACCGTCGACCGGCCGGCCCTACCCCGCTTCGTGGTGATAATTACTACGCCATTGGCCCCGCGTGAGCCATAGATGGCCGTGGATGAGGCATCTTTTAGCACCGAAATAGACTCTATATCACTTGGGTTCAGCGTACTCAGGACGTTGAAACTCGATCCGCTGCCGGCATTGTCGTTCTTGAACGGAATCCCGTCAATGACGTAAAGCGGTTCATTGTCGCCCTGAATCGAGTTACCACCCCGGATGCGGATGGTCGTTGACCCACCGGGAGCGCCGGAGTTCTGCGTGATCTGTACCCCGGCGGCCCGCCCCTGCAGGGCCTGGTCGAGCGAGGTAACGGCTATTTTCCGGATTTCCTCGACCGGCACGGTTGAAACCGCTCCGGTCAGATCGCTTTTCTTCTGCGTACCGTAGCCAATAACGACCACCTCATTCAGCGAACGGGTATCGGCCGCCAGTTGCACATCCAGGGCCGACCGGCTACCGACGGTGATCTCCTGGCTGACGTATCCCACAAAGCTGAATACCAGTACGGCATTACGGTCTGGCACATTGATATCATAGCGGCCATTCGGATCGGTTGTGGTGCCTCGGGTAGTACCTTTCAGCACAACACTTACGCCCGGCAGCGCTTCACCGTTTTCGGCAGTTACCCGGCCCGCTACACGCACATCGGATACGGCTAACGTCAATTCCCGATCTATCAGCATGGGCGTAAGTACCGATTCCGCACCGTTGCTGGCCGACACGGGAATAGTGGCCGGAACAGTAAGCTGGCCAGTTCTCTTTGCCTCAGGCTTGGTGGCCACAATCAGGTAAGCGTCTGGCCGGAGCTTCCTGAAGTGCAGCCCCTGTGATTCCAGCAGGGCGTTCAGGTTTGTTTCCAGTTTAGCTTTCGGGTTGATCGTAACGGTTGTTGAGCGATCGCCTACGACGGTTTCTTCGAAGAGAATGTCAACCCCGTACTGATTCTTCAGCTCCAGCAGTACCTGCTTCAGCGATTGCGTTCTGGCAGGGCTTACTGATTCAAGGGCTCGCTTTTTGGGCTGGGCAAAGGCCAGCGTCTGTCCCGTTACAGCCGGCGGAAGACCCAGCAGCAGGCTGGTCGCCAACGCTAAGGGTAGTGATTTGTTCATTTTAACGTAAGGTTATAGATTGGTTACAGGCGTTGAGAGAACGATGGTTTTATGCTGGCGGTCGATCCGCAGATTGAGCAGTTGAGCCAGCGCTTCGAGCAGTTCATCGGGAGTCCGGGCGCGGAATGTCCCCGTCAGCGTACGGGTAGCTAACCGGTCATCGGCCAGCTTTATGGTAAACCCGTAGGTTTCGTTAAGCATGGTAACCACCTCCTGCAGGGGCGTATTGTCAAACTCGAACCGCTGCTCCCGCCAGGCGGCAAACTGCTTTGCGTCTTTGTGACTACCGCGCTTCAGCAGCCCTTGCTGATCCAGCGCCACCCAATCACCGGGTTTCATTACCAACTCGTGTTCCTGCCGGTCTGTAGCCTGATAGTGCAGTTTGACTTTTCCCCGGTTTAGCGCTACCTGTGTTCCCTGCGGACGGGTGGTTACGGAGAATTCGGTACCCAGTACCTCTACCTCAAGGTTACTAAGAGTCTGCACGACGAACCGCTGGCTGGATACTGTATGCTTCACGTCGAAGACGGCTTCACCCGACAGCTGTACCTGCCGGACCGATTCACCAAAGCCAAAGCGGGGTACCCGCAGGCTCGAGTGGCCGTTTAGCATTACGGCCGACCCATCGGGCAGTGTCAGCGCATACGTTTGTCCGTAGTCGGTGGCGTACGTTTTATACCAGAGGTAATCCTTCACGATAAAGCCGAGCAGCCCTAATACCAGCGCAAGGGTTGCCGCTATCTGCAGCCAGTTTCGTCCCCATAGCCTGCCAGCTGACTCTGGCTCAGACGACAATTCATCTCCTGAGGTTGAAAGTGGCAGCACCAGCCCATCCATCCGCTGGCGGAAGCGATCAACTGCCGTGTCTGTATCCGGTGCATATTGCGGCATCCGGCGCTCCCATTCCTCCAGCCAGTCAAAATACAGTTCCTGGTGATCCGGCTGCTTCAGCCAATCGGCAATCAGCTGTTTCTGAAGCGGAGTAGCCTGACCGGAGAAGTAGGTATATAGTAATTCTTTAGTAACTGTCATGACAGTGAAGTTCGTTAGGTCAACTGTAGATAAAAGGTTACCGGCCCTGGCAGAGGCTAATCAGCAACACCCAGCCTAGCAAATTTTTTTGCGTCAGCACCGTCCGGAGCGTAGCCAGTGCCCGAAGGAGATGATTTTCAACCGTTTTAGGCGCGAGATTCAGTTCGTCGGCTATTTCTTTCTGCTTTTTACCTTCAAAGCGACTTAGCAGGAGAACTTTTTGCCGTTGCGGAGGTAACTGGCTGATGGCTTCTTCCAGAGCAAAATAAAGCTCATCCTGAACCATCAGGCGGTCAGGCTGAGCCGCTTCGGCTTCAGGCCGGTCTGTATCGTCGGGTAAGGGTTCCTGGCGACTCAGATCCCACCGGATATAATTATACGCACGGTTACGGACCGCTCGGAAGAGGTATGAGCGAAACGAAATGGTTATCTGCCGGTGAAGTTCCTGGTTGTAGAAGGTGTAAAATACGTCGGCCACCAGATCTTCGGCAACTTGCCGGTTATGCACGAAGCGAATCGCATGGCTGCACAACGGCGCATAATACTGCCGGAACAGGAGTTCGCAGCCGCGCCGGGGATCCTGCCCGAACGCCTGTCGGATAAAAAATTCCCGGTCCTGCGTGACCCGGTCTGGCATGACGCGATCCGAATCGAGTCCGTCTAACGGCTCCGGTATCCCGGTGGCGTCCTCATTGGCAGCGGTTTCCTCCCGGTCTTTTGCCAGCCAGTGTACCGAGTCGCCGTGTCGGGCGGAGTGTCTTTGGTAAGCGTCAGCAGACATGTCGAAAGATTTGTAACAATCTAAAGACAAGTCTGCCTTATAAATCCACCACCAGCATCAAAAATAATTTACGGATTGTGAAGATATGTTGTTTCCTGAGATACCTGAGCTTTCTTCTCCTTGGTCTCACTACAGGTTCGCACCGTATCCAGCAGCATCACCAGCAGCAGGATCAGACCGATCAGCCGCAAAAACATACGGTCAAAATCCTTTCTTGGCAACTGCATCTTAACCGGTGCCGGGGGCTTTGATGTATTTTTACTGGTCAGATCGCCACCCGGTTCCACCAGCAGGTCCGGAACAGCAACGTTTACCTCGTTAGGGACCTGTTCGGCGATCCGTTCATTTTCGCTTAGTAATAAATCGCCGATCTGTGCTTTGGTCAGTTGCTTTTTTTCAATCTGGTTATGCAGAAAACTCAGTATGGTAGCGCCAACCAGGCCCATCAGTCCGGCGGCCGACGTATACATTACTCCGCTGGACGCTGAGGCCGTATTGATCAGCCCGCTTACCGGTGGCCCCACCAGGCTCTCCAGAAACTGGCGCCCCTGGTCGGTTACCTTCTGTCGGGCCTCATCATGCCCGGCTAAGTAGGAAAGATCAAACTGCTGAGACCAGGTTTTAGCCCAGTTGAATAGCTTGGTCAGGCCGTCCCCCTCCGCCCGGCTGGTCACTGCACCCGTTACGGACGGAATCAGCAGATCCAGTGCTTTACGAACGTTCTCCGGCTTTTCGTCGAGTCTCGGACTAAGTTTATTGATTACAGCACTGGTAAAAAGTGCCTTTATCGGCTCCAGGGTTGTTGTCGCCATAGTTCAGTGTTGTGTCGGCTTATGCGGCAGCGTAGCGAGATATGGAATGTAATCGGACAACCGGTTTTGCGGCCAACAGTTTTTATAGGTTATTTTATGGCATATTTATCCTAACCCCGGCCTCTACCGTCACGCTATGAAAGTCTCTGTCTTGCTCCTGCTATTTGTCCACTGCCTTTCTCCCGTATTCGCCCAGAACTGGTACAAGGGAAACCTGCATACGCACTCCCTATGGAGTGACGGCGACGACTACCCCGAAATGATTATGGGCTGGTACAAGGCCAATGGGTATCACTTCGTCGGGTTGTCGGACCATAACATTCTGCAGGAGGGCGAGAAATGGGTGAAGGTCGCCCGTCAGAAAGATCGCCGGCAGGTATTCGCCCGTTATCTGCAAACCTTCGGCCCCGACTGGGTCACTTACCGCCAGGGTCCCAACGACTCGCTGACGGTCCGGCTCAAAACCCTCAGCGAATACCGCAACCATTTTGAGGAACCGGGTAAGTTTCTGATTATGAAGAGCGAAGAGATGTCAACGGGCTTTCAGGGGAAACCCATTCACCTCAACGTCACGAATGTGCAGAACCTGATCCGTCCGCAACCCGGTAACAGCGTAGCCGAAGTGATGCAGAACAACATCGATCTGGTTGTTGCCCAACGGCGGCTGACGGGCCAACCCATGTTCCCGCACATCAACCACCCCAATTTCCATTATGCCATGACGGCCCAGGACCTGATGCAGCTCCGGCACGAGCGTTTTTTTGAGGTATTCAACGGCCACCCGCAGGTCAACAATTACGGTGACACTACCCACGACAGCACCGAAGTGATGTGGGATAAAATCAACCTCCATTTTCTACGGCAGGGTCGGCCACTCATGCACGGTCTGGCTACTGACGACAGCCACAATTATTCTTATTTCGGGCCGACCTATAGCAATTCCGGCCGGGCCTGGGTGATGGTCAATGCACCAACGCTGACACCAGAAGCCCTGATTGAGGCTTTGGAAGCTGGCCGTTTTTACGCTACTACCGGCGTAGAGCTAAAGCAGTTACCCCAGCGCGGCAACACGCTCACCGTTCGGGTCAAAGCCGCCCCCCAAACCCGTTACCGCATTCGGTTTATCGGCGTCCGGAAAGGGAAAGAACGGGCGGAGATCCTTCGGGAGGTAACGGATACAACGGCCCGTTACACCCTGACAGACGACGTCTGGATGGTTCGGGCCAGGATTATCTCCAATACGCCAAAGTTCAACCCGTTTATGCCGGGCGATGTCGAAATGGCCTGGACGCAGCCCATCAGCTGGCCCCAAGTGCCACAGACACTCGCGGATGTAACGCCCCTGCCGAATGCCCACGCGCATAACGACTACGAACAGTCCCGCCCCCTGTGGGATGCGTTGGACCACGGCTTCACCAGCGTTGAGGCCGATGTGCATCTGATTGGTGATACGCTGTACGTGGCCCATAACCGCCCTGCGTTCCGGAATCCGGCGGCAACGCTCGAAGCCATGTATCTGAAGCCTTTGGCCGAACGCATCCGGCAGAACGGCGGTCGGGTGCTCGCTGGCTACAATGGCCCTTTTTACCTGATGATCGACGCCAAAACTCAGTCTGACAGCACCTACCGAGCCATAGAAACCGTGCTGCAACGGTATCGACAGCTGTTAACTACCAGCAAAGGACCTGTCACGGTTGTGCTATCGGGTAACCGGCCGGGGCAAACCATTGCTAAAGCAAAGCAACGATTGCTAGGCATTGATGGCCGTCCCGCTGACCTGGGCAAAGGATACAGTGCAGCCCTGATGCCGATCGTGAGCGATGCCTACCAGAATCAATTATCCTGGCGTGGTCAGGGCGGTATGCCCGCCACTGAGTTCCAGAAATTGCGCCAACTTGCTGAACGCACCCATAAAGAAGGCAAGAAGCTAAGATTGTGGGCAAGTCCCGAAGACCCGGCCGTCTGGGCCAAACTCCGGGAAGCCGGTGTTGATTTCCTCAATACCGATCAGTTGGCGCTTGTGCGGGATTTCTTATTGCAGGGTAAGATAAAGTAGCGTTGTTTGCATTTAACAGTTGTTTGCTCATTTTTTGAGTAAGACCGTCGGTTCCCCTGCTTATTACGGGTGTCGGCTGAAACAGATTTGTTTCGCCGGTGTTTCAATCCAAACAGATCTTCTGAAATATTCCGCATCGCTTTACTCTAACAAATGAAAGGTTTTCTGCTTCCTTTACTGGCTGGTATTGGCCTCAGCGTGTCAGTCATTGCTCAGACAACACCAGTTCAGCCCCAGGATACGACGGTACCACAAATCAACCCATCAACGCAAATCACCTCAAAAGGGAAAATCAGCGGTACTATTACCGACGCTACCACCAGCAAACCGGTGGAGTTTGCCACGGTTGCCCTGCTTGACCCGGTCACCGGCAAGCCCATCGGCGGAACAAACTCCGATGAAAACGGCCGCTTTACCATCAACCAGGTAGCCTTTGGACAGTACCGCCTGATGATCAGCTTTGTCGGCTACGACAGCCGGGTTATCGACAACGTCTCTGTCAGCGTCGAGAAGCCGGAGGTAGCGCTGGGTTCGGTGGCCGTCCAGGCCAATACGCAAACGCTGACCGAAGTAGTAGTGACAGGGCAAAAGGCGCTGATTGAAGATAAGGAAGACCGGCTGGTGTACAATGCCGAGAAAGACCTGTCGAACACGGGCGGAACAGCCATTGACGTGATGAAGAAAGTGCCGATGCTAACCGTAGATCCCGACGGCACCATTACCCTCAAAGGCAGTACCAGCATCAAAGTCCTGATCAACAACAAGCCGTCGAGCATCATGGCCCGCAGTATCAACGAAGCCCTGCAGATGATTCCGGCGGAGGTGATCAAGTCGGTAGAGGTTATTACGGCCCCCTCGGCCAAGTACGACGCCGAAGGCACGGCGGGCGTTATCAACATTATCACCAAAAATCAGCTGCAGGGGCTAACGGGCGGGGTCAACACATCGGTGGGCAGCCGGTCGCGTAACCTCAGCGGCAACGTCAATTACAAACGGGGTAAACTGAGCATCGCCAGCTACGGCGGGGGTAATCGTAACAACTACTTCGGCGGCTCGGAGTCGGTGCGGCAAAACCTGCGCGAAGGACAGGTCATCAGCACCGTCGAGCAGAACAACCAGTACCGCAACCGGGGGTACTCAGGGTTTGGTTCGGTAAATATCGATTACGACCTGGACTCGACCAATCGCATCGGGATTGATGCATCCTTTGGGGGTGACGGCCGCAATACCTTCTCGACGCGGGATACGCGGGTTGCGTCGGCCAATCCGCAGGAGTTTCGCCGGTACAACAACAGCGAGAACGATAACTCGCATATGGACGTCAACTTCAATTACACGAAGACGTTCAAACGCCCGGAGCAGGAGTACACCTTTCTGGCCCAGTACAACCGCAACGATAACCACAGCAATTATAACCTGACTCAGTACCCGCTGCCCGAAAGCGAAGTGATCAACTACCGGGAGCGCAATACCAACGATAATGCGCAAAATGAGCTGACCATCCAGACGGACTATACCCATTCGTTCTCGACCGAAACCCGGCGTCTGCTGGAGGTAGGTATGAAAGCGATCCGCCGGGACGTATCCAGTAACTACCAGTTGGAAAACTCGCCCGACGGCAGTCTGAACTTTCAGGATGATCCCAGCCGCGCCAACATCTTCGAATACCAGCAGCTAGTGTGGTCGTCGTATGCATCGTTCCGAATGCGGACCGCCAGAAAGTGGGGTTTCAACCTGGGTGGGCGGTTTGAGTTGACCGACATTGACGCCAACTTTATCTCTACCCAGACAAAATTCGCCGACAGCTACCAGAATTTTCTGCCGAACGTAACAGTGTTTAAACGGTTTAGTGACAGTCAGCGGTTACGTCTGAATTACAGTCAGCGGATTCAGCGCCCCTCTATCTTTTTCCTGAACCCGTATGTCAATTACTCGGACCCCAAAAACATATCGTCGGGTAACCCCTATCTGGACCCGGAACTGGCGCACTCGGTGGAGTTGACCTATAGCACCTATACCGACAAAGGCTCTTCGTTCAACGCGATGGTGTTCAGCCGGCAAACCAACAATGCCATCGAGCGGGTTACATCGGTCGATACCAGTGGCGTATCGAGCAGCACCTTCCGCAACATTGCCCAGAATGCGACCTACGGACTAACGCTGTTCGGCTCCGTCCGTCCTGTGAAGCAGTGGAACATCAACAGCTCGGTGGGCATCAACTACAACCTGCTGAACAGCCCGGCGCTGCAAGTCGAGAACGAGAATATCAGCTACCGCTTCAACCTGAACACCTCGCTGCAGTTGCCGAATCACTTCAGTTTACAGGCCAACGGCTCGTTCAACTCGCGACGGATTCAGTTGCAGGGGCAGTCGTCGAGTTTTTACTATTACGGCTTCTCGGCGCGCAAGGAGTTCAAGAAGCAGAACGTTACGGCCACCGCTAATTTCGAAAACCCATTCCGGCGCTACAACGTCATCGAGAACGAGTTCCGGACCAATACCTTCGTGACCGACGCAACCAACTACAACGTCATCCGCAACATCCGGCTGTCGGTCAACTGGCGGTTCGGCAAAATGAGTACCACGCCCGACCGCAACCGGAAGAAGATAGCCAACGACGACGGCAAGCAGAGTTAACGCCAACAGGACAATAATGTCCAGCTCAATTCAGCAGAACGTTTGGTTTTACGTCAAACTAGTAGTTTAAGTCTTTCATGAGAGGTCCAGCCGACATCAATTAATAAAGGACAGCTAAGCGACGATCATCCGGGATACGGCTTCGGGCTGACGGCGGTAGAAGATTTATAATAAAGGTAACCTGTACAGCCGCGAGGTATGACAGGGTGTTATACCTCGCGGCTTTTTTGTGTCTTAGTCCCCGATTAGTTGGACAGATTTTCTAAAATAGTTGAGTCGCATTGACCTGCTTTTTCCCACTTGTTTTGTGGGGTGATGAAACCCAATGACCGGTGACGTCTTTCATTTATAGTGATTAAAAAATCGTTTCAGTGTTTCCTTGGCTTCATAATAGCTGTCAAACTCATGCCGCTGCATCACGATTTGCTCCAATATGCTGTGAAATGCCTCAATGTAGGAGTTCTCCTCTGGGGTGGCCACATGGGTAAACTCTTGCTTGACCTCCGAGGTCTTCAAAAATTGGCGGACCCGATGGGCAATGAACTGACTGCCGTTGTCATTCCGCAGGATGATCCCTTTCAGTTCATGT